>CAYPII010000043.1:0-15989 GCA_964410765.1 uncultured Myxococcales bacterium
TGCCCAGCGCCGTCAGCGGGGGCGGGGGCTTTCCGTCCTGTCCATGAGGAGGGGGATGAGGCGCATACGGCACAGGAGGCGTTGTACCCGTGGCTTCACGCTCGTGGAGGCCCTGCTGGCGATCGTCGTCATCGGGGCGATGGTGGCGGCGACCGGCAACCTCCTGATCACCGGGATGGACACCTATCGCCTCGTCGTCGACCGCAGCGATGCCCTGCAGCGCGCGCGCTTCGCGATGAACTTCATGACGAACGAGTTCGAGATCATCGAGGACCCGACGAACGATATCGCGAGCATCACGGCGGGGAGCATCACCTTTACGCCGGCGGGCGGGGGGAGCGTCACCTATCAGGCGATCGGCAACGACGTCTATCGCAACGGCGATCTCCTCGTCGAGGATATCGACCTGGGGCAGTCCGGCCTGGAATACTTTACCGCCGGCGGGGCGACGACGTCGGATCCGGCGCAGGTCTACCGCATCCGCGTCACGCTGACGGTCGATGCGGCCGACGCGAGCGCGGGCGAGGTGACGCTGGTGAGCAACGTCTATCTGAGGAACCGCTACTATGAGAGCTTCACGCGACTCTGAGAGGAAGCAGTGCGTCGGCGAGCGCGGGGTGGGGATCGTGGCGGTCCTCATCACGGTGGCGGTGCTGGGGCTCTTGGGCGGCATCGTCGCGTCGGTCGTCGCCCGCGGTACGGTGACGAAGACCAACGACCTCGTCGAGGAACAGTCCTTCGGCCTCGTCCAGGCGGGATTCGAATATGCGCTCAAGCGCATCGACGACGGCGCCGATCCCGACGGGGAGCTCAAGACGCTGGGGCCCGGGCAGTTCACCGTCGGCTACGCCCCCAACGGCGTGATCACGATCACCTCCGACGTCAGCGCGATGTACGGCGATTCCAATCCGAGCTACACGATCCAGGGGCCGGTTCCCGGCGGGACGATGGCCGATTGCCTCGACGTCGATATTTCGGGCGCCTATCAGCATGATCAGTGGTGGCCGGACGAGATCCGCGGGGTGGTGATGAACAACACCTGCAACGCGAACATCACGATTGGGTCGATGACGATCAGCTGGAATCCGAACGGGGGGGAGCGGACCGTTCGCATCCGCTTGGGGAATTCCAACGTTTACAACAGCTGGCCGGGGACGCTCTCGGGCGTGCCGATCGACATTACCGACTTCACGATCAACAGCTGCGATTCCGAGAACGTCACCTATCTCCGATTCAATACGGAGCTGCCGAACAAAAACTTCACCGTCGACTTTACGATGACCGACGGGTCGAGCAAGTCGGTCTTCCTCCAGTTCGTCGCGGATGACGAGGCGGCTTGCCTCTCCGTCGACCTCTCCACGACCTACATCGGCGGCGGGGGCTATACGCGCCTGCTCAACGGTGTGCTGACGAACAACTGTTCGCCGCCGACGGTGATCGAGGTTACTGGACTCACCGTCTCCTGGACCCCCCTCTCCTCGCTGCGCTTCACCGGAGCGCGCTTCGACACCGGCTGGATGTGGTCGGGCTGGGTGACCAGCGGGACACCGGTCTCCTTCTGGGGGCCGGTCGCGATCGGGGCGGGCGATACGGAGGACCAGCGCTTCCTCGAGTTCAGCGAGGATGCGCGCGGGCACAACTTCACGATCACCTACAACATGTCCGATGGAACCCAACACACCGTCACGAAGAACCTCTATGAGAGCAACATGGGGGCCTGTTTCCAGGGGAACACCGGCGGGACCTCGATCGGTGGCGGGGGAAATAGAAACCTGCAGGGCGAGAGCTGGCAGAACACCTGTGCGCTGGGGATCGTCGTCGACCGCGTCCAGACGAGCTGGAGCGGCGTGCCGGCCAACCGCCGCCTGCAGCAGATACGCGTCAACAGCAGCAACGTCTGGAGCGGCTGGGTCGACTCCGGCGCGAACGTCGATATCAACAATGTCGGCATCTCCGGCGGGGGGAGCGTGCCGGTCAACCGCTACCGTTTCAACCAGAACATGACCGGCGGCTGCTTCTCGCACGTCATGACCTTCTTCGACGGCACGACGGCGAGCATCCCCTCCTTCTGTCCGTGATGGTCGGCGCCGGATTGGTCGGCGTGCTCTAATCACTTGAATTGCTTCATTTTCTTTGCGATCCCCCCACAAAAAGGGTATACTGCGCCAAAACGGGGAGGGGTGTATGTATTTGAAATTCTTCGGACTTACGGATCGGCCCTTCGCGATCACCCCCGACGTCCAGTATCTCTATTTGGGGAAACAGCATGAACTCGCGCTGGATACGCTCACCTACGGGACCACCCAGCGCATGGGCTTCTCGCTGCTCACCGGCGAGGTCGGCGCCGGGAAGACGACGCTCTCGCGGGCGCTGCTCAGCCGCCTGGACGACTCCGTCGCCACCGCCCTCATCGTCAATCCGCTCCTCTCCGTTCCGGAGCTGCTCAAGGCGATCACCAAGGACTTCGGCATCGCGGTGCGCTACAACTCGCCGCAGAAGCAGATCGACGCCCTCAACAAGTTTCTCCTCTATCAGGCCGAGCAGGGGAGAAACGCGCTGGTCGTCATCGACGAGGCGCAGAACCTCTCGACCGAGGCGCTGGAAGCGCTGCGCATGCTCACGAACCTGGAGACCGACAAGTCGAAGCTCCTCCAGATACTCCTCGTCGGCCAGCCGGAGCTGCTGCGGCGGCTCGCGACGCACGAACTGCGCCAGCTCGAACAGCGCATCGCGACGCGCTACCACCTGATGCCGCTCTCCCAGGTGGAGATGATGCGCTACATCAACCACCGCCTCTGCATGGCCGGCGGCGGCGGAAAGGTCTTCTTCGATCCGAAGGCCTATAAGCTCATCTTCAAGGAGACGAAGGGCTTTCCGCGCCTGATCAACATCCTCTGCGATCGTTCGCTCATGGCGGCCTTTGTGCGGGAGAGCTATGTCATCGACCGCGACGCGGTGCGGTCGGCCGTGCAGGATTGGAAGGGGAGAAAGGTGCCCTCGCCGCTGCAGTATCTGCGGCGACTCGTCTTTTCGTCGTAAGCGCGAGGCGGGGCGCTTCGCGCGCGGTCGCCTCGAGGGGGGATTTCGATCATGTCCCTGATCCACGATGCCTTGAAGAAGGCAGGGGAGAAGGAAAGTCCGCCGGTCGGCTCCGGGCTCGCCTCCTTTCAGGAGCCCCCGGCGCCGCCGCACAGGCGCTTCCCGACGCGCATCATCGTCCTGGCGGTCGTCCTCATCGCGGCGATCGCGATCTTCGTCTATCTGCAGATGTCCTCGCGGAAGCCGCCGCCGAGCGCCCTGCCGCAACCGAAGCAGGGGGAGGCGGCGACGGATCTCACGAACATGGACGTTTCGCAGCTCAAGCGACGCGCGATGGAGGCCTACCGTGCCGACGACCTGGCCGCGGCCTGGTCCATCCTCTCCACCGCGAGTCGGCTCGATGCCAAGGATCCGGAGATATGGAACAACATGGGGCTGGTGGCCCGTCAGCGGGGGGATACGGCTGGCGCGCGTCAGGCCTACGAGAAGGCGCTGATGCTCAAGAAGGACTATCCCGAGTCGCTCAACAACCTCGCCGTGCTCGAGATGCGCGAGGGCAACGTCGCCCAGGCGCGCAAGGATCTCGAGCAGGCGTTGCAGCTGGAGCCGGCCAATCCGGAGGCGAATTTCCATATGGGCCTCCTCTACGATCAGCAGGACAACAAGCAGAAGGCGGTCCAGTATTACAAGAGCTTCCTCGAGGTGAGCGGCGATTTCCCGAGTAACATTGTCGACGCTGTGCGCGACCGCATCGTGGAGATCGAACCCTGATGCACCTGCTCGATCGAAATCTGGGATCGCTCTTCGGGTCGATTCTGCAGCGGATCCAGCGCCCGCGCTCCCGGCTCGGCATCGCGCTGGACGGGTCGACGGTGCGCCTTGCCCGGGTGGGACACACGAAGGAAGGGGCCTATCGTGTAATCTCCTACGGCGAGATCGATATCGACCTCACGAACGCCTCCGCGCTGGACCAGCAGCGCTTTCGCTCCGCCGTCCGGCAGGTGGGCGGGGGGCTCACGCGCGCCGCGGTGAACGTCGAGCATCCGACGCTGCGCATCCGGCGGATGAGCTTCGCGAAGATGCCGGAGCGGGACCTGATCGAGGCGATTCGCTGGAATTTCCGTGAACACGTCGAGGTGCCGATCGAACAGTATACGGTGGGCTACACGATCCTCGGCGAGGATGATGTTGAGGGGAAGATCACCCTCATGGCGTACGGACTCGCCGACGGTGCGGCAAAACAATATGACGCGCTCATGAAATCGCTCGGCCTCAAGCTCGTCTCGTTGGAGCCGAGCGCATCGGCGATCCTGGCGGCGTTGGCGGTGAACGGCGTCCTCGAGGATGGGGGCTATCACGTCGGCGTCATCTTCGGCGCCGAGACGACGCACTTCGTCGTCCTGCAGAAAGATTCGCTTCTCTTCTGCCGCCCGCTGGCCGGGATCGGCACGGCGGCGCTGCTCAAGCTCCTGATGCGCAACCTCAACATGGAGGAGCGCGAGGCGATCGCCGCGATGACCGCGTGGATCGAGCGGGGGATGGCGGAGCGGGAGGAGTCGGCAGAGGGGGAGCCGGAGCCGGCCGGCGACCGAAGTGCGCTGCAGAGCCGGCGCATCGAAATGACGACGGCGCATTATTTCAGCCAGATGGTCATCGAGCTCCAGCGATCGATCGATGCCTTCTGTATCATGTACGGCGTGGATCGCGTCGATGCGATTCACGTCTGCGGGCCGGGGGTCTTTTATCCCGGTGTGGTCGGGCACCTGAAGAAGACGCTGGGCCTGCCGACCAAGGTCTTCGACCCCTTCGCCGGGCTCGAACAGGAGGGGGAGCGGACGGAGGCGGAACGCCTGCAGGCGCCGCTCTTCGGGGTCGCGCTGGGGTTGGCCATTCCGTAGGAACGGGGAGAGCGATGGCGCTCAACAGGATGAATTTCTTGCAGCGCGGGGCCTCCGGTTTCACCTACCGGACGATGGTGCAGATCGCCATCGGGTGGGCGGTCTTGCTCGCGCTCATCTACGGCGTCCAGCTCCTCCGTTCGATGAACATCAAGCGGGATATCGAGTTGGCGAAGATGACGATGGAGCAGCTCAACGAGCGAAAACAGCAGCACCTCAAGCGCGTGGAGCTCGTCAGCAAGCGTCGCATGGGTATGTCGACGAAGGAGACGCTCGCGGACATCCTGCAGTCCGCGCCGAAGTGGTCGGCGGTGATGCGGCAGCTCACGACCCGTCTCCCCCCGCAGGTCTGGCTCTCGGCCGTGCGCGTCGATCGCACAGATGTGGGCGAATCGCGCGTGATCATCGAGGGCAAGGCGGACACGCAGCGGGAGCTGACGAATTTCATCCTCTCGCTCGAATCGAGCGGGAAGTTTGCACAGACCCAACTCATCGGGACGAAGCAGGCCACCGAGGGGGAGGGGACGCTGCAGTACGAGATCAGGACACAGCCGATCCTGTCGCAGTTTTAGGTGAGGGCGCATGAAGTTTGCATTGCCACATCTCCATCTCGGCGGAAAACCCGTCCTGCGGGAGAAGATCCTCTTTGGCCTGGCGCTCGTCAGCGCCTTTGCGCTCTTCTCCAGCTACATCCTTTCTGATAAAACAAACGAAATCAAATCGTTAAAGGGTGAGCTCAAGGGGGTGGAGGCGGAGGCGGAATCGATCTCGCAGCTGATCGAGGCGACGGAGCAGCAGCTGGCGAAGGAGGCGACCGGACAACAGAAGGTCTTTCAGATCGACGATCGCATCAAGCGCATTCTCAACCGAAAGGTGGCGGATCCCACCGAGGAGGTCAACAAGACCGTCCATCTGCTCGGCGAGCGGAAGATCGCACACCGCGTGACGATCAAGCAGGTGAGTATGGGGGAGCGTCGTCGTGAGGGAAAATTCATCGTGGTGCCGGTCACCATCGATCTGACCGGGCGCTACAGCGGCATTCAGGGATATCTGGCGTCGCTCGAGCGGATCGAACGGCCGATCATCGTGCGCAACTTCGCGATCAAGGATAATCCGGACACGCCGGGGCTTTTACAGGCATCGATTTTGGTGTATTTATATATCCTGGAGGGCTAAGATAGCCGCCAGAAGGGGGGAGGGGGCATGCGCCAGATGGGGAAGAGACGCTCTGTGCTGGGAGGGATGACGCTCCTCGTCGTCCTCCTCTGCTGTGGGAGCGCTTCGGCGCAGTCGCTCTCCGACCTCGACTGGGAGGGATTCGAAGAACACTCCGGCGGGGCGAAGGTGCAGAGTCACACCGACCCCTTCGCCAGCGGCGCCGTCGCGGCCGATGATCTCAGCGTCGAAGATCTCCAGCTCACCGGCATCGTCTTCAACAGTGGCGAGGCCTATGCCCTCATCAGCGGCTACCTCGTGAAGCCGGGCGATCGCATCGCCGGCTTCCGGGTCGACCGCGTCGACAAGGATATCGTACGGCTCAAGCGCCTGGACGAGGTCTTCATCCTGGCGCTGGGAGGGGGGATCTGACGATGCGCGTGCGACGAACGACAGCGGCGCTGATCCTGGCCATCGTCCTGAGCGCGGCATTCCTGGGCGGAATTCCCTCCGTCCGTGCGGAGCTTGAGACGGGCAACATCACCCGCTACAGCACCCAGGGCTATCTGGGCATTCCGCCCACGCCGCCCTACAACGTCTCCTTTCGACAGGCGTCGCTGCGTGAGGTCCTGCAGTTCCTCGCCTGGATCGCCGAGATCAACATCATGATCCCGGAGGGGATCGAGGGCGTGGTCAACGTCAACTTCAAGGACATCACGGTTGGCGATGCGCTCAACACGATCATCAAGGCGAACGCGCTGGAGTATACGATCGAGGGCGGGGTGCTGCGCATCGGCAAGGGGGAGCAGTTCAAGGAGACCGGCGAGGACCTCAAGACGCACACCTTCCGGCTGCACTTCGCGCCGGCCGGTCGGATGGCTGAACAGGTGCGCATGCTCCTCTCGAACCGCGGATCGGTCATCGCCGACGAGCGGACCAATTCCGTCATCGTGCGCGAACTCCCCGCGAACATCGATAACGTCCGCCGCTTCGTCGATGACGTCGACGTGAAGGACACGCAGGTCCTCATCGAGTCGAAGCTGCTCGAGGCGACGCGCACCTTCAGCCAGTCGCTCGGCATCCAGTGGGGCGTCACGCGCGGCGCCGACGGCGATTCCTTCCGCGTCGCCGGCTTCGACATCAACCAGCAGGGGGGGACGACGCAGCAGACGACGCCGATCGGCGCGACCATCGGCGGGCGCAGCGTGATGGTCGATTTCCCGCCGTCGGTGCCGACCAGCGGTCTGATCATCGGGACCCTCTTCAAGGGGGTCAACATCGACGCCCAGATCCTGGCGGCCGAGAAGCGCGGCGACGCCTACGTCATCTCCGATCCCTCGATCGTCACCTCCAACGGGAGCCAGGCGAAGATCCGCAGCGGTGCGACGCTGCTGATTCAGAGCAGCGGGGACATCAACATCGGGACGGGCGGGACCGGCAGCAGCACGACCTCCGGCACGACCGGCGGGACCGGCCTGCAGGAGATCGAGACCGGTGTTGAACTCAAGGTGACGCCGCAGATCACGATGGGCGATTACGTCAAGCTCGACATCGAAGCGGAGACCTCCACGCCCGATTTCGCGCGCGCCGTCCAGGGCATTCCGATCATCGTCGACAACACGGCGAACACCGCCGTCCTGGTCCGGGATGGCGAGACGACCGTCATTGGCGGGCTCTCCCGCTACTCCGACAGCTTGCAGAAGAACCGCGTTCCCTATCTGCACCGCATTCCGCTGTTGGGCAATCTCTTCAAGGGGCGCGACAAGATGAAGGAAAACACCGAGCTGATGGTCTTCATCAAGCCGACGATCGTTCGTGGCGAGGGGCGCCTCCCCGCCCAGGTGCGCGTGCGCGAAGTTGAGCAGCGGCAGGAGGCGATGTACATGGAGCCGATCATCGACCCCCGAAAGGATGCCGAGGAGAAGCTGCGCCTGCAGGAACGCATCGAAGACCGCTCGGGGCGCGGCAACAAATACGTTCGCTGAGGAGCGCCCCTTGCGTTTCCCTCACCGGTATGATTGGCATCCCCTATGATGCTGGAACGAACCGCCATCGCCGTCCGGCCCTGGAACTGGCTTCCCCTCCCCGGTGAGGGGGCAGCGGAACCGCACGTTGCCGAGGATGACCTCTTCTCGAAGGGGGAGGTCGTCGCCTTCTATCCGCGACAGGGGCGGGGGGTCGTCCGCGTGGGGAGCGATCGGGAGTATCCCTTCGACTTGCAGGAGATCGAACTCGTCGGGCCGAAGGGCTCGCCCGACTACCTCAAGCAAGGACAGCGCGTCGGTTTCGACATCGGCCGCACCAGCCGCGGTCCCCGCATCGTCCAACTCAAGATCTACTGAAATGCGGCGAGTGCCGCGTCGATGCGCGCGAGGGCGCGCTCCCGTCCGAGGATTGCCAGCACCTCGTAGATGCCCGGGCTCACCGTCGTGCCGGTCAGCGCCACGCGCACCGGCTGGGCGAGCTTCAGCATCTTGAGGCCGGTCTCCTCCAGGAGTTTCTGAAAGACCGCCTCGATCGTTTGTTCATTCCATTCGCGGAGTCCGGCGAGGTGCTCACGAACGGTCGCGAGCGCCTCGCGCCCCGATTCCTTCAGCCACTTCTTCGCGGCCTTCGGATCGATCTCGATCGCGTCACGGAAGTAGAAGGCGGATATCTCGGCGATCTCGTCGAGCGTCCGCCCCCGCTCGCGTTCGGTGGCGATGGCGCGCGCGGCGTAGTCCGCATCGGGCGCGGCGAGACCCCGCTTCGCCAGATACGGCACGACCTTCGCGGCGAGCTCTGCGTCGGAAAGCTTCAGCAGGTGTTGGCTGTTGACCCACTTGAGCTTTTCGGTGTCGAAGACCGACGGGGAGTTGCCGACGGCATCCAGGTCGAATGTCGCGATCAGCTCGTCGCGCGTGAAGATCTCCTGGTCGCCGTGCGACCAGCCGAGCCGTGCCAAGTAGTTCATCATCGCTTCCGGCAGATAGCCCATCGCTTCGTATTCGATCACCGAGGTCGCCCCGTGGCGCTTCGAGAGCTTTTTCTTGTCCGGGCCGTAGATCATCGGCAGGTGGGCGAACTCCGGGACCGGATAGCCGAGCGCCTGATAGAGCAGGACCTGGCGCGGCGTGTTGTTGATGTGGTCATCGCCGCGGATGATATGCGTCATCCCCATCGTGACATCGTCGACGACGACGGTGAAGTTGTAGGTCAGCGTCCCGTCGCTGCGCGCGATGATCAGATCGTCGAGCTCGCGGTTCTCGAAGGTGATCGTTCCGCGGCAGATGTCGTGGAAGGTCGTCGTGCCCTCGCGCGGCGCCTTGAAGCGGATCGCGGCGGGGCGGTCGGGGTGTGCGGGGACCTCCCGGCAGATTCCGTCGTACTTGGGTTTGCGCCCCTCCGCCATCGCCTGCTGCCGCTTCGCGTCGAGCTCCTCGGGGGTGCAGGTGCAGCGGTAGGCCTTTCCCTCGTCCAGCAGCTTCTGCACGTGCTCCTGATAGAGCGCCGTGCGTTCGGACTGGTGGACCGGCTCTTCGTCCCAGTCGAGGCCGAGCCAGCGCATGCCGTCGAGGATTGAGTCCTCGAACGCCTTCGTGGAGCGCTCGCGGTCGGTGTCCTCGATGCGCAGCACAAAGCTTCCGCCGTGGTGGCGGGCGAAGAGCCAGTTGAAGAGGGCCGTGCGGGCGCCGCCGACGTGCAGCGCGCCCGTCGGCGAGGGGGCAAAGCGAACGCGTGGTTTCATGGCGGACGGTGTAGGCGAAGCCCACGGGGGCGTCAAGCGTTCCTAGGAGATCACAAACGCGGCGTAGCCGACGACGGCGTCGTAGTCGCCGGAGACGTCGCCCGAGGTCGCGTGTTCGATCAGCGTTGCGCTCGTTGCCCCGAGCCCCAGCGCCGCCCAGAGGGCGATCGCCGTGGGGACGACGCCGCACATGCTGATGCGGTGTTCCGCGCAGGTGGCGAGCAGCCCCTTCGGGTCCATCGCCAGGACGCGGTCGATCGCCAGGCGGTCCTTCTCCAGCGTACGGCTCTGATCCTCGTAGTGGTTCATGTCGGTGCTCGCCACGATGAGGATCGGTTCGTCGTTCGCGCGCATGACCTCGGCGATCGCCGTCCCGATCTCCTCGCAGGCGTCGGGGCCGAGGTGGGCGAGCGTGATCGGAACGATCGAGAGTTCGGGCTGGCGCGCGAGCAGGAAGGGGAGTTCGACCTCGAGCGAGTGTTCGGCCAGGTGCGCGCTCGCGTCGTCGACGAGCTCTGTGCTCGCGGTGAGCAACCGGTCGGCGAGCGGTTCATCGACGGGAATCGTCCCGGTGGGGAGCTCCCAGCTCCCCGCGCCCATCACCGCGGCACGCGCCCCCATCCCGGTGTGGTTCGGCGAGAGGACGATGCAGCGCTTCGGGACCTCGACGCGCGCAAAGGCGGCGCCGGCGACCGCCCCCGAATAGACGTAGCCGGCGTGGGGGGCGATGACCGCCGTGGCTGGCTGCGGCGTGACGCCGATCTCCAGGAAGCGGCGCAGCTCCTTTTCGAGCGATTTCTTCGAACCGGGATAGAACTGGCCGGCGACGGCCGGGCGTCGGTGCATGGGATCCCCCTTCGTGATCGGTCGCGATGGCGATCAGAGATGATCGCGCGGAGAAATGCAATGCCCCGTTCTCACCCCTCGATCGGGCGATAGCGGCGGTGAATCTTTTCGAGCGGGTGGTCGCGCTCTTCGGCGATCCGGTCGCGGATCATCGGGTGCCCCTGTCGGCGGTCGTCGTCGAGTTCGCGGGTGAAGGCCCCGGTTCGGATGTCGTCGAGGATGCCGGCGAGTGTCGTGCGGGTCCGGTCGTCGATGATGCGCGGTCCACGGGTGATGGCGCCGAAGCGCGCGGTGTCGCTGATGTGATCGCGCATGCCGGCGATCGCATGCTCCGAGAGCAGGCGCGTGATGGCGTGCAGCTCGCGCAGGCAGCTGAAGTAGGCGACGTCGGCGTTATACCCCGCTCCCACGAGCGTGTCGAAGGCGGCGCGGACGAGCTCGGGCATGCCGCCGCAGAGGACCGCCTGTTCCGCGAAGAGGTCGGTCTCCACCTCCTCGGCGATGGTGGTGTCGATGAAGGGGCCGGTCTTGCTGATCCCCTTGGCGTAGGCGTGCCCGCGTTGGAGCGCCCGCCCCGTGGCATCCTGCGCCACCGCGACGATGCAGGGGGAGCCGCGTCCCTTCAGGAAGTCCCGGCGGACCGTCGCCCCCTGCGCCAGCGGCGCGACGAGCAGGGCGTCGAGGTCCGCGCGCGGTTTGATCCACCCGTAGTGGACGGCGAAGCCATGTGCGAAGACGAGCGTCGCTCCCTTCGGGAGGTGCGGTTCGAGGCCCTTCGTATAGAAGGCGGCCTGTTCGCCATCGGGGAGCATGACCGCGGCGACCGTCGCCTCGCGGGCGGCGGCGGCCGGGTCGGTGAAGAGGGTTAGGCCCGCCTCCCGCACCGCCTGAGCGCGCGGGCTTTCCGGGCGCAGGCAGACCGCCACCGAGAAGCCGCTGTCGCGCAGATTCTGGGCGTGGGCACTCCCCTGGGCGCCGTAGCCGAAGACGACGATACGCTCCTGCGCGGCATCCGCTGTTGATGGATTTTGCATATTGACGAATGTGGATAACATCCAAAAAGTGGCCCCGTCAAGAGGGCTTTCGGGCGCGCTTCCAGAAAAGAGGCAGATAGGCACAAAAGTCTCACTTAAAACATGAGGAAAAACGCTGCATCTCCGCCTTGACAGGGGGGAACTCTCCGGTGTAGGTACGCCGCCCATGTTCCGACGTCTCCTCAAATCGAAGATCCACCGGGCGCGGGTGACCGACGCCGACGTCGCCTACGAGGGATCGATCACGATCGACCGCGACCTGATGGATGCGGCGGACCTGGCGGAATACGAGGAAGTGCACGTCTGGGACGTCACCAACGGCGCACGGCTGGTCACCTATGTGATGGCCGGCGAACGCGGGAGCGGGATGGTCGCCATGAATGGCGCCGCGGCGCTCTTGGTGGCGAAGGGCGATCTGGTGATCATCGGCAGCTATGCTGCCGTGCCGGAGGAGGCGGTCGACGCCTTTCCGGTGCGCAAGGTCTTTGTCGACGAGCACAATGCCGTTCGACCGGGAGGGGCGGGATGAAGGAGATCCTCCTCATCGATATCCCCGAGGAGGGGCTGGAGATTGCGGCAGACGAGGGTGAGCCCTGGTTCGGTGGGGTTCTGCACGACGCCCTCGGCGAGGCATTCACCGCCGAGGACCATGCGCGCCTTGCGCTGCGCATCCTGCTCATCGAGGGGAACGTGACGATCGAGGGGACGATCGCGCTCTCGCTGCACCCGACCTGCGATCGCTGCCTCGTCCCCTATCGCGAGGAGAGCGATATTTCGCTGCACGTGACGCTTGCGCCGCTTTACGAGAACCGGCGGCAGCAGGAGCTCCTCCAGCAGGAGGAGGTGGAGCTCGTCCGGGAGGACCTCGACTTCGCCTTCTTCGAGGGCGATCGCTTCGACCTCGACGAGGTCGTGCGCGAGCAGCTGATCACCGCGCAGCCGATGAAGCGCCTCTGCTCGGATGCCTGCCAGGGGCTCTGCCAGCGCTGCGGAAAGAACTGGAACGAAGGTCCCTGCGATTGCCGCGAGGAGGGGGGCGACCCCCGCTGGGTGGCGCTCAAGGACTTCACTCCGAAGGCCGAAAAACACTGATCGGCCGTTGTTGACACGGGCGGTGGGTGCGGTAGAGATGCCGGGCTCATCCGAACGAAAGGAGCACGCCGTGGCCGTTCCGAAGAGAAGGACCTCGAAGGCCCGTCGCAAGCAGCGCCGGGCGGCCAACTCGAAGATCGAGGCGCCGAGCGCCTCGACCTGTCCGCAGTGCCGGCAGCCCAAGCTTCCGCATCGCGTCTGCATCCATTGTGGCTTCTACAAGGGACGCGAGATCGTGAAGCAGGACTGACCGGAGGAGCATCGTGACCGCTTCATTTGCGGAACAGCGTATCAAGGAGATCGTCGCGGAGCAGCTGGGGCTCGGCGAGGAGGATATCTCCCTCGACGCCCATCTGGCCGCCGACCTCGGTGCGGATATCCTCGACATCATGGAGGTGATCATGGCCGTCGAGGAGGAGTTCGAACTGGAGATCGACGACGCGACAGCCGATCGCCTGCAGACCGTCGCGGACCTCGTCGATCGCGCTGGCATGTCGGTTCAGTAGGGGGGGGCATGCGCATCGCCGTCGGTGCCGACCACGCCGGATTTCAAGTCAAGCAACAGCTCGCCGAACGCCTGCGGGGGCAGGGGCACGAGGTCCTCGACCTCGGCACCGACTCGGATGCGTCGACCGATTATCCCGACTACGCCCATCGCGTGGCGCGGGCGGTCGCCGGCGGAGAGGCCGAGCGCGGCGTCCTCGTCTGCGGCTCCGGCATCGGCATGTGCATCGCGGCGAACCGCACGCCGGGCGTGCGCGCCGCCGTCCTGCAGAGCGAGTACGACGCCGAGATGGCGCGTCGTCACAACGATGCCAACGTGGCGTGCTTCGGCGCGCGGCAGTCCGAGGCGGGGAGCGTGGAAAAGCTCCTCGATCGCTTTCTCGAGACCCCCTTCGAGGGGGGGCGCCACGAACAGAGAGTGAAGAAGATTGAGAACATATAAGGTTGTCATTCCCGCATGGTGTAAGCGGGAATCCAGACTGGATCCCCGACTCAATCACTCGGGGATGACAATCGACAAGGGGAGGCATCATGATTTTCGAAGAGCTCAAGCGCAGTGATCCCGAGATCGCCGAGGCGATCCAACACGAGATCGATCGCCAGGAGGACAAGCTCGAGCTCATCGCCTCCGAGAACTTCGTTTCCACGCGCGTGCTGAACGCGATGGGCAGCGTGATGACGAACAAATACGCGGAGGGCTATCCGGGCAAGCGCTACTACGGCGGATGCGAGTACGTCGACGTCGCCGAGGAGCTCGCGCGCGAGCGCGCCAAAGAGCTCTTCGGCTGTGATCATGTCAACGTCCAGCCGCATTCCGGCTCGAACGCCAACCTCACGGTCTACTTCGCGGCCTTGAAGCCCGGCGACACGATCATGGGGATGAACCTCAGCCACGGCGGTCACCTCACGCACGGCTCGCCGGTCTCCATCTCCGGCGCGTGGTTCAACGTCGTCGCCTACGGCGTAAACCTCGAGACGGAGCTGATCGACTACGACGAGGTGCAGCGCATCGCGCACGAGCACAAGCCCAAACTCATCGTCTGCGGCGCCTCGGCCTACGCCCGCGACATCGACTTCGCGCGCTTCCGCGCCGTCGCCGACGAGGTGGGGGCGAAGGTGATGGCCGACATCGCGCATCCGGCGGGGCTCGTCGCAACCGGGCTGCATACGAGCCCGGTGCCGCACTGCCACTACGTGACGACGACCACGCACAAGACGTTGCGCGGCCCGCGCGGCGGCATGGTGATGTGCCCGGCGGAATTCGCGAAGCAGATCGACAAGGCGCTCTTCCCCGGCCTGCAGGGCGGTCCGCTGATGCACGTGATCGCCGCCAAGGCGGTCGCCTTCCGCGAGGACCTGCAGCCGGAGTACAAGGAGTACTGCAAGCAGATCGTCGCCAACGCACGCGCGCTCGCGGCGACGCTCGCCGAGCGGAAGTATCGCATCGTCACCGGCGGGACCGACACGCACCTCTTCCTGGTCGACCTCACCGAGCAGGACATCACCGGCAAGCAAGCGGAGGCGGCGCTGGGGGTGGCCGGCATCACCGTGAACAAGAACACGATCCCGCGCGAGACGCGCTCCCCCTTCGTCACCAGCGGCATCCGCCTGGGCACGCCGGCGCTCACCACCCGCGGCATGAAGGAACGCGAGATGGCCACGATCGGCAATTGGATCGCCGACGTCCTCGGCGACATCGAGAATGAGAAACTCCAGGCGAAGGTGAAGGGTGAGATCAAGAAGTTGTGCGAAGGATTTCCACTGTATCGATAAGTGAACCGCCGCGGGTCTTCCGGAGGCCCGGTTTCTTGAGTCAGGCCACCATGACCTGAGCATCCTGTCTGCAATAGAAATGCTGTTCGAGTTCCGCCGGCGGTATATTCCCGATCGGCTCAAGAAGTCTACGGTTATTGAACCAGTCGACCCATTCGAGCATCGCGAACTCCACGGCTTCCAGGTTGCGCCAGGGTCCCAGCCGACGAATGACCTCGGTCTTATATAGACCGATCACCGATTCAGCCAAAGCATTGTCGTAGGAATCGCCGATGCTGCCCACCGAAGGATCGATTCCAGCTTCCGTCAATCGTTCGGTATAACGGATCGACAGGTACTGGACGCCACGGTCGCTGTGGTGCACCAGGCCGTCGGTTCCCGGCCGGGCATACAGCGCCTGCTCCAGGGCATCGAGCGTCAGATCGGCACGCAGGGAGGAAGACGCTCGCCAACCCACGATTGAACGCGCAAAGACGTCGATGACGAACGCTACGTACACAAATCCCTTCCACGTTGCCACGTAGGTAAGATCCGCCACCCACAGCTCGTTGGGACGTGTTGCCGTAAAGTCCCGAAGCACCAGGTCGGCTGGACGCTGGGTGTCTGCATCCGGGATCGTAGTCTTGACATTCTTGCCCCGCCCCGCCCCTTCAAGCCCCATCTGCCGCATCAGGCGCTCGATCGTGCATCGGGCCGCCGGCACGTTTTCTCTCCCCAATTGCCGACAGACCTTCCGGGCGCCGTACACCTGAAAATGCTCGTCCCACACGCGCTGAATCTCATTGCACAACACAGCATCTCGCTGCGCGCGGGCAGAACGTCGCGTCGGATCCATCCGACATGCCTTCTCCTCGTAGTAGGTTGATGTGTAGTGCCCACCATTTCATCAGACAGTATCGAAGAGGCATTGTCACCTGATCT
>CAYPII010000044.1:0-15907 GCA_964410765.1 uncultured Myxococcales bacterium
AACATCCTCGCTGCTTGATGGTGCTCGAAATCGTCAAATTATTGCCGGATTAGGGCTAACAATTTGAAAATGCTTATGTATTGCCGGCGGTCCGCTTGACCGCGCGCGGCTTTTCCTCTACACTCCGCGCCGTCATGGCCAAAGAGCAGCGCGCGACATTTCCCTTCGAGTTCTATTCCCGCCTTCACCTGCGTCAGCTCACCGGCCGCCGCGCCGCCACCTTCCCGCAGCTCGTCCACCACCTCAAGGAGGTCCCCGGCTCGGTGGTCTACCACCACACCCACCACTTCCTGGAGCAGCATGAGCGCGTGGTGCCGAGCGTGCCGAACGACTTCGCCTACTGGGCGACCGAGGTGATGGGGGAGGGGCGCCTGGGCGAACAGCTCGCGGCGATCGATCTCATCAACGCCGAATCGATCCGCGATCTGCGCGAGCAGATCATCGCGGTCATCGACCAGGCGCTCCGCGCGATGCCGGCGCTCGCTATCAACACCGCGCCGACGGGGCAGGAGTTCTATTTCATGAGCACGATGAGCTTCATCTTCAAGACGCCCTACCGCGCGACGACGCTCGCCGAATTCGTGGAGTGTCTGCGCAAGATCACCTGCACGACGCTCTACTATCATATCTTCGAATCGCGGCTGCGCTTCGAGAAGGCGACGAACGACTTCTCGAACTGGCTGCGCGAGGGGGTGGGGGACGCGGCGCTGGCCGAGCGCGTGGCGCGCCTGAACCCGTACGACTACTCCCTGGAGGGGATGCGGAAGAAGCTCATCGGGATGGTCGAGGGGACGGCGGATGCGGGATCCGAGATCCTGAATCCTGGATCCTAGATTCTGGATCCAGCATCCAGGATCCAGCATCCGTCTTTGGAGTCACCATGGTCAAGCTGGACGAATACATTCCGATCGTGGGCCGCGAGGTCGTCGAGGAGCTGCGCTTTCTCGCAAAGCATGTGCGCGGGCGCAGCGTCTGCAACGTCAACTCCACGGCGGTCGGCGGCGGCGTCGCCGAGATCCTCAACCGGATGATCCCGCTGCTCAAGGAGCTGGGGGTGGATGCCAGCTGGGAGGTCATCCGCGGCGGCGAGCAGTTCTTCCACGTGACGAAGAAGATCCACAATGCGCTGCACGGCGCCCCCGAGGGGCTGACGGCGGAGATGGTGGAGACCTTCTGGCAGACGACGCAGGAGAACATGGAGACGGTCCCCTGCGACGCGGACATCATGTTCATCCACGATCCGCAGCCGATCGGCCTGATCAACAAGCGGCAGAAGGGGAAGTGGATCTGGCGCTGCCACGTTGACGTCTCCAAGCCCAACGAGCAGGTGTGGAACTTCCTCTATCAGTTTATCACGCGCTACGACGCCTCGGTCTTCTCGGCGCCGCAGTTCTCGCAGGAGCTGCCCATCGCGCAGGCGATGATCGCACCGTCGATCGATCCGCTCGCCGACAAGAACAAGGATCTGCCGCAGGAGACGATCGACGAGGTCCTGCATCGCTTCGGCATCGCGTCGGACAAGCCGATCGTCACGCAGGTCAGCCGCTTCGACTTCCTCAAGGATCCGGTCGGCGTCATCCGCGCGTGGCGGATGGTGCGCAAGTCGATCGACTGTCAGCTCGTCCTCGCCGGCGGGACGGCGACCGACGATCCGGAATCGGACATGGTGCTCCAGGCGGTGCGGGAGGAGGCCGACGGCCATCCGGACATCCACATCCTGCTCATCCCGCCGGGGAGCGACATCGAAATCAATGCCCTGCAGCGCGCGTCCGCGGTCGTCATGCAGAAGTCGCTGAAGGAGGGCTTTGGGCTGACGGTGGCCGAGGCGCTCTGGAAGGCGCGCCCGGTCGTGGCGAGCGCGGTGGGGGGGATCCCGCTGCAGATCAAGCACAAGTACTCGGGCATGCTCTGCCACAGCGTGGAGGGGGCGGCGCTGGCGCTCAAGCAGATCCTCAACAACCCCGACTTCGCCGAGCAGCTCGGGCGCAACGGGCGCGAGCAGGTGCGCGCACACCACCTGCTCACGCGCCATCTCATGGAATACCTCCTCCTCTTCCTCTCGCTCGACGCGGAGGGGGATGTGGTCTATTTATAGGGAACAGGGATCTGGGAACAGGGAATAGGGAACAG
Organism: uncultured Myxococcales bacterium; assembly: GCA_964410765.1. Taxonomy (GTDB): domain Bacteria; phylum UBA10199; class UBA10199; order 2-02-FULL-44-16; family JAAZCA01; genus CAYPII01. Next base: position 2,131 of record CAYPII010000044.1, read on the forward strand.
GGATCTGGGAACAGGGATCTGGGAACAGGGATATGGGAACAGGGAATAGGGATCAGAAAAAAAGAATGGAAAACAGATTTTGATCTTTGATCCCCGTTCCCTGATCCCAAATTCCGAAGTTACTATGTGGAACCAAGAGAGCATCCAGGAGATTTTGAAGGAGAAGATCGGCGACGAGCCGTTCCTCATCGTCTCGAACCGTGAGCCCTACATCCATCGCTGGGACGAGGGGCGGATCATCGTCGACAAGCCCGCCTCCGGCCTGGTCACAGCGATGGATCCGGTCCTACAGGCCTGCCACGGCACCTGGGTGGCGCACGGGGGCGGCAACGCCGATCGTAAGGTGGTGGACGGCAAGGGGCGCGTGCGCGTCCCCCCCGGCGAGGAGAACTACACGCTCCGGCGCGTCTGGCTCTCGAAGGAGGAGGAGCGGGGGTACTACCTCGGCTTCTCCAACGGGACCTTCTGGCCGCTCTGCCACATTGCCTTCGCGCGCCCCACCTTCAGCGCGACCGACTGGGAGCTCTACCGGCGCGTGAACCAGCGCTTCGCCGACGCCGTCCTCGAGGAGGTCGGCTCGAAGCGCGCCTTCGTCTGGGTGCAGGACTTCCACCTGGCGCTGTTGCCGGCCATGCTCAAGGAGCGACGTCCCGATCTGATGGTCGCGCACTTCTGGCACATCCCCTGGCCGAACCCGGAGGTCTTTCGCATCTGTCCGTGGGTGCACGAGATCTTGGAGGGGTTGCTCGGCAACGACCTCATCGGCTTTCACGTGGGGTATCACTGCGAGAACTTCCTCAACACCGTCGATCAGACGATGGAGGTGCGCATCGATCGGGAGCGCTCCACGATCTATCACCACGGCGGCGTCGCGACGAAGGTGTTGCCCTTCCCGATCAGCGTCGACTACGAGCGGATCAACCGCGACGTGCAGCGCGATTACTCCGAGAACGACGTGGTCAAGGCGGTCATGCGCGCGATGCCGCGCAAGTACAAGTACGTCGGCGTCGGCGTCGACCGCTTCGACTACACGAAGGGCATCCCGGAGCGGCTGCACGCCGTCGACCGTTTTCTGGAGAAGTATCCGCAGATGCAGGAGAGGTTCGTCTTCGTGCAGATGGGGTCGCTTTCGCGCATCCACCTGCGTCTCTACAAGGACCTCAACGATGAGATCAACAAGCTCGTCGAGGAGATCAACTGGAAGTATGCCACCGACGACTGGCAGCCGGTCGTGCTGCTTCGGCGCAACCTCACCTATCCCGAGATCCTCGTAATGTACGAGATGGCGGACGTCTGCCTGGTGAGCTCGTTGCATGACGGGATGAACCTGGTCGCCAAGGAATTCGTCTCGAGTTGTCGCGATGACGACGGGGTGCTGGTCCTCTCGCGCTTTACCGGCGCGGTGCGCGAACTCGAGGAGGGGGCCCTCATCGTCAATCCCTACGACACCGAGGGATTCGCCGATACGATCCACCGCGCGGTGACGATGCCCAAGCGCGATCGCGTGCGCCGCATGCGCCGCATGCGACGGGTCGTCTCCGAGAACAACATCTACAAGTGGGCGGCGAACTTCATCGACGAGCTCGGCAACCTGGCGTGACGCGATCCCCCATGCGTTCCTTTCTGCGACATCTCGACGCGGTCGACCGGCGCATCCGCCGGCGCAGGCGTCTGCTTTTCTGCTTCGACTTCGACGGGACGCTCTCGCCGATCGTCGCGCATCCGCGCGACGCGAAACTGCCTCCGGCGTGGCGCAAGTGCCTGCGCGCGCTCGCCGCGCACCCGCGCATTACCGTCGCGGTCGTCACCGGGCGCGTTCTCTCCGACATCCGTCGGCGGGTGCGCCTGCCGGGGCTCGTCTACGCCGCGAGCCACGGTTGCGAGGTCTGGCGCGACGGTCGCTTCTTCTCCCGCCGCGGCGCCCAGCACCGGGTACCGATGAAGGCGCTCGGCCGCGCGATGTGTGCCGCTTTCGAGAAGGAGCGCGGCGTCGTCGTCGAATCGAAGGAGACCTCCGTGGCGGTCCACTACCGCCTCGTCCCCGCCGCGCGCAAGGCGGCGGTCAAGCGCCGCGCGCTTCAGATACTCCAACCGTATCTCGATCGCCACGATTGGTCGCTGCTGCACGGCAAGCAGCTCGTCGAGGTGCGCCCCCGCCGGAGCTGGCACAAGGGCGATGCGGTGCGCTTCATCCACAAGCGCTTCGCGCCGACGGCGCTCCCGCTCTACTTCGGCGACGATACGACCGACGAGGATGCCTTCCGGGTGCTGCGGCGCAGCGGCGTCACCGTGCGCGTTGGACGCAAGCGCGGCAGCGCCGCGCAGTACGTCGTCTCCTCCCTCGACGAGGTCGCCCCCTGGCTTGACGCCCTTCTCGAGGCGTTCTAACGTATCTATATGTTTGGTGCCTCCAAGCGATCGCCGGTGGCGCCCTACGGCTCCGGCGAGGGTTTTATCGTCCCGCGCGATGCGCGCAGCGACCGCGGGCCGCTGCAGGAGCGCGCTGCGAAGCTCTGGCGATCGCATGTTTGGGCCAAGCGCGTCCTGCGCGAGGCGGCATCGGTCGAGGAGGCCCGCCGCGCCCTCTACGACGCCATGGTCGAGCGCGAGCGCGAGATACGCTCGCGGAAGCTCAGGGTCCATCCGCTCGAGTGGGCGATCATCCGCGATACCAGCCGCGTGTTGCGCAACATCCTCTCGAAGCGCTGCGAAAAGATGGCGGGCTTCTCCGCGCTCAGCGTCCTCTGGCGGATGGCGAACGATCGCTGGGAGGAGCTTCCGCGGGACCTCGCCCCCGGCTTCTTCGAGGAGTTTCACCGCCTCTTCAAGGGGGTGCGCGGTCGGTCGAAGATCTACGAGGGGACCGAAACGCCCCCGTACAGTTTGCTGCAGGGGTGCGCGGCGGCGCGCGCGCGCTCCGAGCAGCTCGACGAACTCGCCAAGTACGCTGAAGCGCGGATCGATAGCTACGCCTGCGGTCTCGATGCCGATATCGTCGAACGCCGCGCGGCGAACGCCCGGCGCATCCGGCAGGCGTTGGGGGCCGACGAGGCGGACTGGAGGGATTGGCGTTGGCAGCTCAAGCACGTTGTGCGCGATGCGTCGAGGTTGGCGGAGCTCGTCACGCTCACCGACGAGGAGCGCGAGGGTGTCCGGCTGGCCAAGGAACACCGCATTCCCTTTGGGGTGACGCCGTATTACGCCTCGCTCATGGATGCGGAGCCACACCGTGCCGACGACCACGCCGTGCGCGCGCAGGTGATTCCGACGCGCGCCTACGTCGAGCGGATGATTGAACACCGCAAGCGGGGGATCCACTCGGCTGACTTCATGCTCGAGAGCGACACTTCGCCGGTCGACCTCGTCGTGCGCCGCTACCCGCGCGTGGCGATCTTCAAACCCTTCAATACCTGTGCGCAGATCTGCGTCTACTGTCAGCGCAACTGGGAGATCCAGGACGTCCTCTGCCCCGGCGCGCTCGCCACGCCGAGGGCGATCGATCGGGCGATGCGGTGGTTTGCAAAGCATCCGATGGTGCGCGAGGTGCTGGTCACCGGCGGCGATCCGCTGATCATGCCAGACGGCCAGATCGAGGCGATCCTCAAGCGGCTGGCGGCGATCCCACACATCGAGCGCATTCGCATCGGATCGCGCACGCCGGTCGTACTCCCACAGCGCTTCACCGACCGGCTCCTGCGTATCCTCGCGCGTTATCACAAACCGCCGTGGCGCGAGCTCTGCCTGGTCACGCACTTCGAGCACGCCTACGAGGTGACGCCGGAGGCGGCGGCCGCCGTCGAGCGCGTGCGGCGCGAGGGGATGAGCGTCTTCAACCAGATGGTCTTCACAGTTGAGAATGCGCGCCGCTTCGAGGCGGTCGCGACGCGCCTGGCGCTCAAGCGCATCGGCGTCGATCCCTACTACACCTTTATGATGAAGGGGAAGGAGGAGACCGAGGAGATGCGCGTGCCGCTGGCGCGGGCGCTGCAGGAGCAGAAGGAGGAGTCGCGCCTGATGCCGGGCACGGTGCGCAGCGATGAGGTGGTCTACAACGTGCCGGGGCTGGGCAAGAACTATGTCAAGGCGACGCAGAACCACGATATCATCATGATTCTCCCCGACGGCTCCCGCGTCATCGAGTTCCACCCGTGGGAGAAAAACATCTCGCTCGTCGAGACCTACGTCGACCGCGATATTCCGATCTACGACTTCCTCGAACGCCTCGCCGCCCGCGGCGAGCAGCTCTCCGAATACGCCTCGATCTGGTATTACTACTGATGCCCCAGGAGCTTTTCAGCGGTCGCATTTTTCGCGATGAGTAGTGAGCGAGTGCGCCTGCGCCGGTAGGAGGGCCCCCGGAAGGTCCGGAACGAACGAGGTCGTCATTTGGAAAACGCGGATTTAAAAACCCCCGCCGGGGATCGGCGGGGGTTTTCGTTTGTGCGCGAGCGCTCTAGCGCAGGAGCTGTTCGAAGATCCCCAGCGTGTTCTGCGTGACGTTTTCCTTCGTGTAGTAGGCCTGGACCATCTTGAGCCCCGTCGTGCCGAAGCGGTGGCGGAGCTGCTCGTCGCCCAGCAGGCGGATGAGGCAGCCGGCGAGCTCCTCGAAGTCTTTGATCGGGATGACGAAGCCGTTGATCCCGTCGCTGATGATCTCCGGCATGCCGCCGGCGCGCGTGACGATCATCGGCCGCTGCGTGGCGAGCCCTTCGAGCATCGTGAGGGCTCCATCGCCGTGGAGGGATAGACGACGACGTCCGACGCAGCGTAGAGCCCCGGCATCTCCTCGAGCGCGAAGGCGTCGATCAGGATATGCTCCTCCATTCCATAGTGTCGGATGAGATCGACGAAATAGGCGATGTCCTTCTGCTGCGACGCCCCCCAGTCGATGATGTTCTTGCTCCCGGCCATGACGAGCATCGCGTTCGGGAAGGTCTTGCGAATGATCGAGAAGGCCTTGATCGTCACGTCGCAGCCCTTGGCGATCCCCATGCGGGCTGGATGGAAGATGATCTGTTTGCCCTTCAGCTGGGGGTAGTTCTTATACGTGCTCGTCGTGCTGGCATTTGGCTTGAAGACGCTGGTGTCGACACCGTGGTGGACGGTCGTGACCTGGTCCTCGTCGCAGCCGGCGCCGATCAGCTCCTTGCGGATATAGTGCGAAACGGCGATAATGTGATCCCATCTGATGTTACGCGTGAGGTCGAGGTAGAGGACGTCGTCCCAGACGTTGTGTGCGGTCAGAACCAGCGGGATCCCCTTCTTTTGACACATCTCCTCGAGGAGCCGCACGTGCGGCTTGCTGAAGTAGTGCATGTTGTGCACGTGCATGATGTCCGGCTTGGCCTCGTTGATGAAGGAGGTGTAGAGCTTCGTGACGTCGTTCTCGATCCCCATCAGACCGCGCTTGAAGAGCCAGTTGAGGTCCATGAAGGGGGATCGGCGGATGTGGACGCCATCATCCGTGTACTTGACCTTGAAGCCCTCCGCCGAGCCGGTGAGCAGATAGACCTCATGCCCCCAGTCGACCATGATCGGGAGCATCATCGCGAGATGCGTCTCCACGCCGCCGATGATGGGGGGGTAGCCCCAGTGCATCTCCGCGATGCGCAGCTTGCGCTTGCGTGCGGACGACCGCTTCTTCGGCACGATCGCCTCCCGCTTCGCCGTCTTCCTCTTCGGCGGTGCCGTGCGTGACAATTTCCTCTTCCGAGCGGTTTTCTTCTTTGGCATGGTCCTCTCCTGTCTAGTAATACGTCCCCATCATGTGCTGCACCACGCCCTGTCGGGTGAGCACGCCGACGACCTTCCCGTTCTTGACGACGGGAAGCTGACGATAGGGATCGCAGGAGAATATCTTCGAGGCGTTCGTCAGCGGCTCGTCGGGCTCGATCGTCTTGAGCTTGCGCGTCATCAGGTCGCCGGCCGTGCGCGCAAGAAAATCCTTCTTCGCGACCGCGGCGATGATGTCGCGCTCCGAGACGAAGCCGACGAGCTTGCCCTTGCGGTCGACCACCGGCACGCCCGAAATCTTCCGCCGCGCCAGTATCCCGCAGAGTTTCTGCATCGTCGTCTCGGGGGTGACCGTGGCCACCCGCTTCGCCATCACATCTTTGACCCGTGTCATGGCCTTCGCTCCCCTCTCATTTCTTCTTCTTGACGCGTTTCGTTTTTTTCTTCTTCGTCGTCTTCCCGCTCTTCGGCTTCTTCTTCCCCTTCGCGCGTCTCGACTTCTTCTTCTCCGTCTTCGCCATCGTCGAAAAGTGCACGTAGCCGTGCGGTTTGAGCTCCTTCGTCTCGCCGTTGACCGAGGCGAGAATCTTCCCGCGCTTACCCCGCGTCTCCAGGCAGATTTCGGTGCGCGCATGGCTGATGGCGACGCGCAGCCGCGCGCCGCGCCACATGACGCAGAAGCGCATTCCCTTCCAGTGCGGCGGCAGGTGCGGCGTGAAGTGGATTGCCTCCGGCCCCGGCCGCATGCCGGCAAAGCCCATAATCGCCGCCTGCCAGCAGCCGCCGGCGCTCGCAGCGTGGATCCCCTCGTCGGTGTTGCCGTGGATGTTGTTCAGATCGGTCGAGAGCGAGTGCGCAAAGTAGTGCAGCGCCTTCTCCTCGTCGCCGACCTCCAGCCCCATCACCGAATGGATCGCCGGCGAGAGCGACGATTTATGCAGCGTGTGCCGTTCGTTGTAGAGGTAATTGCGTTTCTTCTCATCGTGGCTGAAGCGGTCGCCGAGGAGATAGAGGAGCATGACGATGTCCGCCTGCTTGATGAACTGCGTCTTGCCGATATCCTCCCAGTCGACGGTCGAGGGAAGCATCGGCATGAGCTGCTCGTTGAGCTGTGTGATGCGGTGGTCGCGCAGCCGGAAGAAGCCGTCGAAGGGCTTGATGAGTCGTCGGCCCTTCGAAAAGGGGAAGTACATCCGGTCGGCGATGCGCTTCCAGCTCGCCACCTCGCGGGAGGTGAGCTCGAGGCGACGCATGAGGCGCTTGAAGTCCTTCGGGCGGCGCTGCTGCATGCGGGTGTACCAGTCGGCGGCCGCCAGCATGTTCCACTGCGCCATCGCGTTCGTGTAGGCGTTGTTGTTCACGCTCTCGTGAAACTCGTCGGGCCCCATGACGTTGTGGATCTCATAGCGGTCCTTGCGCGCGTTGAGCGTGACGCGGCTGACCCAGAAGCGCGCGGTCTCTACCATCAGCTCCAGGCCGTACTTCCACATGAAGACCTCGTCGCCGGTGGCCAGGCAGTAGTGCTCCACCGCGTAGGCGATGTCGGCGACGATGTGGTGCTCCTCGTCCATCGTAACGATCTTGATGATCTTGCCGTCGAAGTTCTTCGCCCAGGACGGCGTGCACTCCTCGCCGGAGCCGGCGCTCTCCCACGGGAAGAGGGCGCCCGCGTAGCCCTTCGCCGCGGCGATGTGCCGGGCCACGTCCAGGCGATGGGAGCGGTAGAGCAGGAGGTTCCGCGCGACCTCCGGATTCGTATAGATGAAGAAGGGGAGGATGAAGAGCTCCGTGTCCCAGAAGATGTGGCCGCGGTAGCCCTCGCCCGAGAGGGTGCGCGCGCCGATGGAGACGTCATCGTCCACCTCGTTGCCGCAGATGATCAGGTGGTAGATATTGAAACGCAGCGCGCGCGCCGCCTCCGCGTCGCCCTCGATGTCGATGTTCGTCGTCTGCCACTTCTCGTGCCAGGCCGTCTCGTTTTCCTCCACGAGCGCATCGAAGCCACGCTTGAGCGCCTTGCGCAAAATGCCCAGCGTCACCCGCTTGATCTCGGAGGGCTTCACATGCCGCGTGGAGCGGATGGCCACGAACTTGCGCAGGGTGATCGTTTCGCCCTTGCGCACACGCACGTTGCCGGTGCGCTCGGCCACGCGCCGGCAGCGGTTCTTGCGGCAAATCTCCAGGGCGGAGGCATAGCCGATCTGCGTCTTGTGCTCGAAGGTCTCGACGCAGAGGTAGCTGATGTCCTGTGCCGACGACACCGCGCAGGCCTGAAAATGGCGTTTGCGGCCCTCGGTGACCGTCCCCTTGTTGTAGACGCCGGAGTCGATGCCGGTCTGCATCGTCAGCGTCATGTCCTCGTCCAGCGGCGTGACCTCGATCTCCATCACCACGACGTGCCGGTCGGCCAAACTCACGAAACGGCGCGAGCGGTAGTCTATCCGCTTCTTGAAAGCGTTCTTGTAGACGGTATGGCGGTAGAGCGTGCCGTTGAGCATATCCAGCGTGCGGCGGTGGTAGACGATATCCATCGCCACCGGGTCGAGCTTCTCGCCGTTGACGTCGATGCGGAAGGCGAGCGGGTTGGGCAGGTTGACGAGCTCCGTGATCTGCGCGCCCGTACGGTCGTAGATGCCGCCGATGTAGGTGCCGGCGTAGGCATCGTAGGGGAGCTCCTCGAGCACGCCGCGCGTGCAGAGGTAGCCGTTGCCCTGCGTGAACTGCGTTTCGCGGATCGCCTGCATTTTGCGGTCGAAGCCGTGCTGTTCGACGATCCAGGGCTTCGGCGAAATTTTATCGGCGTGCGCGTATTTGTATCCTTTGGTGGCCATGATGCGAGAAACTCCTTGCTCAGAAGAGGGAACGGATGCGATCGACGTCGACCTCGGAGAGATCCTTTACCACGAGATCGGCGTCCGCGAGGCGCTCGGGGTGGTCGTAGCGGTCGATCCCGATGCAGTGCATCTTCGCGTTCTTCGCCGCCTCCACGCCGAGGACGGCATCCTCGAAGACGACGCAATCGGCCGGATCGACGCCGAGCTGTTCGGCGGCCATCAGAAAGATCTGCGGATCGGGCTTGCCCTTCGTGATGTCGCTGCCGCAGATGACGGTGTCGAGCTCATCGAAGAGGCCGATCTGCTGGAGGATGGCCGGGCAGTTGCGCGAACTGGAGATCACCGCGCGTTTGACCCCAGCGGCGCGCAGGTTTGCGATGAGCAGGACGGTGCTCTCGAAGGTGGGGATCGGCTCGAAGCGCAGCGCCTCCAGGAAGTACTCCTGCTTCTGCGTTGCCGCCCGCTCCATATCCTCGTCGGAGAGGTCGGTGAGGATCGCGCGGGCGCCGTCCATGCGCGGGATGCCGTCGACCTTCGACTTATAATCCTCGAAGGTAAACGGTTTGCCGTGTTCCTCGAACATTCGCTTCCAGGCCTTGAAGTGGAGTGGCACCGTGTCCACCACCACCCCGTCCAGATCAAAGATCGCCGCCTTGAGTGTCATCGTCCCCCCTTCGGTGTCCGTCGAATCTAGGCCGTTCATTTCGGGAAATCAAGGGGTTCACGGTCTATCCGTAGCCGATCGCGCCCGCGTTGTGCCTTGCCAATGGCGCGCGCAACTGCTAAAGCTGTCAACGCCGGAGGGGGATCGCCCATGGCGCGCATACTGGTAATTGACGACGAGCCAACCTTTGCCGAGGGGCTGCGGGATTACCTCGCCTTCAAGGGCTACACGGTCGATATCGCGGGCGACGGCGACGATGCGATGCGCCAGCTGCGCTACCACCTCCCCGACCTCATCCTCCTCGACATCCTCATGCCGCAGATGGATGGCTACACCTTCTGTCGGATGCTTCACGCTGATCCGCGCTTTCGCGCCATCCCGGTGATCGCCCTCACCGCCGTTCCCGGCTTTCGCGGCGAGAAGCTGCTCAAGAGCTACGGGGCGGTCGGCTACATGGAGAAGCCCATCGACAACACGAAGCTCCTCGCGCTCATCAAGGCGACGCTCGCAAAGAAGTCCCCGTCATAATTTCCGAGAAATCGATCAGAGCGCTGGAAGGGTGAAGAAGAAATCGGCACCGCCGTCGGTGTTGTTCTCGGCGCGAAGCTCGCCGCCGTGGAGGGCGATGAGCTTCTTACAGATGGCCAGCCCCAAGCCATGGCTCTTCTCTCCGCCGGTCGGCTTGGCGGAGAGCTTGCAGAAGGAGCCGAAGATATTCTGCTGGTCCTCCTCGGTGAGCCCCGGCCCGGTATCGCTTATACGCACCTCGCAGCCGCGCTTTCCCTTCCAGGCGTTCACGCGGATGCGTCCTTCTTTCGGGGTGTACTTCACGGCGTTGGAGATGAGGTTGTTCATCACCTGGAGCATCATGCCCCGATCCATCCGCACCGGCAGCTCGCCGTCGATCGCGACCTCGAGCTGCTGTTCCTTGTTCTCCGCCGGGAGTGCATAGAGTGCCGTCGCTTCGCGCACGACCTCGTCGAGCCGCCCCTCCGCGAGCTTCGGCTCCATCTTGCCCTCCTCGATCTTGGAGATGTCGAGGGCGTCGTTGAGGAGCATAGTCAGCGACTTGCAGTGGCGTTTGACAATGTCGACCGAGCTCTCGTCGGGTGCCTTTCCCTGCTCGCTCTGCATCTTGATCAGGTCGACCTGCATGCCGATGATGGAGATGCCGTTGCGGATATCGTGAGCGGCCATGCCCAGCAGCCGGCTCTTTTCATCATTGATCTCATTGAGGCGCTCGTTCTTCGCGGCGAGTTCTTCGCGCTGCGCCTCGACCTCCACGAGGAGTTCGGCGGAGTGGGCGTTGGCCTTGGCGAGCTCGGCGTTCGCCTGTTCCAGCGCTTCGCGCTGCTCCTCGAGCGTGGCGGTGAGCTCGGCGGAGTGGGCGTTGGCCTGTGCGAGGTCGCGGTTGAGCTTGGCGAGCGCCACGTTCTTCTCCTCGAGCGAGGCCATCAGCTCCGCGCCCTCGGCGTTGGCCTTCGCCATGCGCTCGTTGAGCGCGATGATCTCCCGCTGTTGCTTTTCCAGATCGCCGATGTCCTGCCCGGCGCGCGCATTGAGCTCGCGCATCCGCTCGATCTGCTCGGCGAGTTCGCGGTTCTCGCGCCGCAGGCGGTTGAGCTCGTTTACATTTGGCTGTGTACTCTTCGTCGGCATCGCGTCTTTCAAAAGGTGATGATCTTTCCGCCCTCCTCGACGAACTTGAAGGAGGCGGCCATGCCGCAGACCTCCGCGCCTTCGCGCAGCCCCTGCATTGCGATCTCGCGGTCGACGCTGCAGTAGTACTCCATACAGGGGGGGCAGACGCAGATCTTGCCGCCCAGGTCGAGGAACTGCTGGATGTAGTCCGCCAGCGGCTCGAAGCCGGGCATCTGCACGCCCTTCGCGGCGTCCTTCAGTCCCCAGACCGTCCCATCCATCGTCGCGTACATCTCGACCTCGGCCCCCATCGAGAGGGCGGCGCATCCCCAGGAGAAGGCGAGGGTGGCCTTCCCGCCTTTGTCCTGCTTGCCGGTGCTGAGGATGATGAGGAGGCGTTCCATCTTCCTGGACATGGTGCGTTCCTTTCGCGAGCGTGAGCGACCCTATATGAAGAGGACGACGTCGTCCTTCATCGCCTGCGTGATGAAGGTGGAGACACCGCACGAATTGATCCCTTCGGCGTGACAGACCGAGAGCCCCATCATCTCGGAGGAGGTCTCGCAGAGGTGGAAGTACACCCCCATCTCCTGCGCGGTGGCGATGAGCTGCTCCAGTCCCTCGATGCCACGGCGTCGCATCATGCGCCGCATGATGCGCGGACCCAGTCCCCACCAGTTCATGCGCGTCAGCGGCAGGCGGTCGAGGCGGTTGGGGAGCAGCCAGCCGAAGAGGCGTTCGGCGAAGCTCTTCGGGCACTTCTCGCCGATGATCGGACAGACGGCGGAGGCGCCCCAGAAGGTGAAGAACATGTTGACCGTGACGTCGAGGCAGGCGGCGCCCGCGGCGATGGTGAAGGCGGCGTAGAGGCGGTCGAACTCGCCGGAGAAGACGATCAAACTCAGCGACTGCTTCGCGCCGCTCCTCTTCTGCGCGAGCGCTGCCTCCAGCGCAGCGACGCGTGCCTCGAGCGATGACGTGGCGTTGGACTCGGACATGCGATCCTTCCTATGCGATCGTGATGAGCGCCGTGATCGTCTTCTCCTCCTTCGTCATCTCGGCGATCGTGCACTGCGTGGTTTCGCACCAGGCCTTGAGGTCGTTTTCGAAGGCGGGATCGTCGGCGACGATGTGGATTTCATCGCCCGCGCTGAGCGAGCGGCGGGCCTTCGCCAGTTCGATGATCGGTCGCGGGCAGCGCTGACCTTTGGCGTCGATCTCCTTGCGCACGGGGTGCTCCTTTTCTGTTGGATGTCACTTCCGGCGGTGGCGTCCGATGTGCAGATAGCGCGCGATGTTCGCGCTGCGTGTTCGTTTTGGGACGAGGCGGCCCGGGGCCGCGCTCGTCATGATCGTCGTGATGCCGGGGCCGTGTCCGGAGAGGTGCGAGTCGCAGTGGGCGACCACGCCGATGACGACGGCCCCCTCCAGATAGCGCCAGCCATAGCTTCCGTCGTGATCCGTGATCGCGACAACGTCACCGAGCTTGATCCTGGTCAGCAGATGGCGCTCCAGGGCGGCGCGGTCGCTCGTCATCAGGTCGTAGTCGCCGGAGAAGCTCTGCGCCTCGCCGAGCCCCGAGCCCATCAGGGCGCCGGGGATAATCGCCGCCACCGGGACCTCCAGCGTGTCGCCGCGCCGCTTGAGGCCGAGCTTGCGCAGAAGTGCCGGATCGAGCGAGCGCAGGCCCACGTCGGGACAGTCGGTGAGGGCGAGCCCCTGGCCGACCGCGCGGATGCCGAAGCGATCGTCGCAGGAGAGCTGCTCCATCGTCCTCTTTGGAAAATCCAGCAGGACGTGCTCCGCGCCGCCGTGCACGCCGGTGACGATTCCCTTGGCCCCCTTGGCCTTGCCGGTGAGCACCTGTGCCTCGTTGCCGAGGCAGGCGAGGAAGTTGTAGGCGACGTTCTGCTTGTCGCGCCGCTTCTCCGCGTTGATGAGGGTGGAGACCCCCGGTTCGGCGTGATCGGCCGCCCATCCGAAAGCGGGGTCGCCGACGCGGATGTTGAGCGTGATTCCCCCGGGGCCCGGGAGGTTGTGGATGCTTCCGTCATGGCCGACGGTGTTCGGGTAGACCGAGGCGTGCGAGACGTGTCCCTCGATCTGCATGCGCACCAGCGCCTCTTCGTTCGTCTTGAGCATTGTCCGGCATCTTGCCGGGATTGCGGGGGAAAAGCAAGGGGGGCGCCGGTCGGGGGAAAGCGCCTTGCGCTCCCCCGCGCCGGGCGGCATGATACGCGCCATGGCCCTCATCGCCCTCACGCGCCCGCTCGTCCTTGCCACCGCCTCGCCGGCGCGTCGACAGCTCATGGCCGACGCCGGGATCGCCTGTCTGCACGATGCGGTGACGATCGACGAGCGTCCGCGCACGGGGGAGGCGGCCGATGCGTATGTCGAGCGCCTCGCGCGAGAGAAGGCGGCGGCGGTCGTCCCCCCCGCGCTCGATGCGCTCGTCGTCGCGGTGGATACGGCGATCGCCTTCGACGGGGAGATCATCGGCAAGCCGCGCGACCGGGCGTACGCACGCACGATCCTGGAACGGCTGGGCGGGCGCGACCACGGCGTGGTCACCGCCATCGCCCTGCGCGACGTCGCGGAACAGTCGGTGCGCACAGCGGTCACGCGCACCGGCGTGCGCTTCCAGCCGCTGGCCGACGCGATGCTCGACTGGTATCTCGATACCGGCGAGTGGGAGGGGCGCGCGGGGGCTTATGCGATTCAGGGAAAGGGCGCGCTGCTCGTCGAGCGCGTGGAGGGCTGTTTCACGAACGTCATCGGTCTCTCGATGCCGACGTTGGTCAAGATGCTCGGGTCGGTTCGTTAGTCCGTCGGTCCGTCGGTTCGATGGTCAAAAAAAGGGTTCTTCCGGATTTTCTGTGGAAGCGGCTGATTTCCGGCACTGAAA
>CAYPII010000045.1:0-15644 GCA_964410765.1 uncultured Myxococcales bacterium
CCTCGTTGAGCCCTTCCGCGAACTCTTCAAGGACGAGGTCCGCGAGGTGGGGCGCGAGCTGGGGCTCCCCGACGAGATCATCGAACGCCACCCCTTTCCGGGGCCGGGGCTCGCGGTGCGCGTCGTCGGCGACATCACGCGTGAGCGGCTGGCGCTGTTGCGCGAGGCCGACGAGATCTTCCTGCAGGAGATCCGCGCCGCCGGCGTCTACAACGACATCTGGCAGGCCTTCTGCGTCCTGCTCCCCGTCAAGTCGGTCGGCGTGATGGGCGACGAGCGCACCTACGAGAACGTCGCCGCCCTGCGCGCGGTCAGCTCCACCGACGGGATGACCGCCGATTGGTCCAAACTCCCCCCCGAGCTCCTCGGCCGGGTCTCCAACCGGATCATCAACGAGGTGCGCGGGATCAACCGGGTGGTCTACGACATCTCGTCAAAGCCCCCCGCGACGATCGAATGGGAATAACATTCGTCCGATAGTCCGATGGTCCGTTTGTCCGTTGGTTTGGCCATCGAACTGACGGACCGACGGACTGACGGACAATCATGCAGCATTCCAACTTCGTTCATCTGCACGTCCACTCCTATTTCAGCCTCCTCGACGGGGCAGCGCCCATTTCCGGCCTGGCCCACAAGGCCAAGGAATTTCGCATGCCGGCGATGGCGCTGACCGACCACGGCAACCTCTTCGGGGCGGTCGAGTTCTACCGGACCCTCTCCAAGGGGGGGGTCAAACCCTGCATCGGCTGTGAGCTCTATATCCTGGAGGAGGGGAGCCGTCGTGATCGGCGCCAGGAGCAGGTGGGGCTGCTGCGCCACCTGACCCTGCTGGTCAAAAACCGGGAGGGCTACCGCAATCTCTGCCGCCTCATCAGTTCAAGCTATTTAGAGGGGTTCTATTATAAGCCACGAATCGATAAAGAGATATTGCCAGAGTATAGCGGTGGACTGATCGCCCTCTCCGGGTGTTTGAAGGGGGAGGTCAGCAACGCCCTGGTGGAGGGGCGTGGTGAGGATGCCCGCGCCGCCGCCCGCTGGTACGCCCGGCTCTTCGATCACAATCGCTTCTTTTTGGAGATCCAGGATCAGGGACTCCCCGAGCAGGAGCGCATCCGCGACGATCTCGTCGCCCTGGCCCGGGAGGAGGGGATCGGGCTGGTGGCGACCAACGACGTCCATTACCTGGAGCGGACCGACGCCCCCGTCCACGACGCGCTGCTCTGCATCCAGACCGGCAAGACGCTGGCCGAGCCCAACCGGATGCGGCTGGGGAGCGACGGCTTCTATCTCAAGTCGCCCGAGGAGATGCGGCGGGCCTTCGCCGACTGTCCCGAGGCCTGCGATAACACGGTGGCGATCGCCGAGCGCTTAAACCTCGAGTTCGACTTCAACACCTACCACTTTCCGAAGTTCGTTCCCCCCGACGGGAGCGATCTGGCGCAGTATCTCCGCGAGGAGGTGGCGCGGGGGCTCACCAACCGCTGGCCGCAGGTTCTCGCCCACCGCGGCGACCCGGAGGGGGCGCTGCGCGAACGCTACGAGGCGCGCTGTCGCGAGGAGCTGGAGGTGATCACCCAGATGGGCTTCGCCGGCTACTTTCTCATCGTGGCCGACTTCATCAGCTATGCGCGATCGCAGTCGCTGCCGGTCGGCCCCGGGCGCGGTTCGGCGGCGGGGTCGCTGGTGGCCTACTGCCTGGGGATCACCAACATCGATCCGATCGAGCACGGGCTGCTCTTCGAACGTTTTTTGAACCCCGAGCGCGTGAGCATGCCCGACGTCGATATCGACTTCTGCATGCGCCGGCGCGACGAGGTGATCGACTACGTCAACCGCAAGTACGGGAACGTGAGCCAGATCATCACCTTCGGGTCGATGAAGGCGCGCGCAGTGGTGCGCGACGTCGGCCGCGTGATGGGGATGCCCTACGGCGACGTCGACCGGATCGCCAAGCTCATCCCCGCGACGCTGGGCATGACGCTGGAGCGCGCGATCGAGATCGAGCCAAAGCTCAAGGAGCTGGCCCGAAGGCAGCCGGAGGTCGGGCGGCTCCTGGAGATCGCCCAGGCGCTGGAGGGCTTTCCGCGACACGCCTCCACGCACGCCGCGGGCGTGGTGATCGCCGATCGGCCGCTGGAGGAGTTCGTCCCCCTCTACAAGGGCTCCAAGGACGAAATCGTCACCCAGTTCGACATGAAGAACGTCGAGAAGATCGGGCTGATCAAGTTTGACTTTCTGGGCTTGAAGACCCTCACGGTCATCGACGACTGCCGGCGCGTGATCGAGGAGCGCACCGGCAAACGGCTGGAGATCGACGCGATTCCGATCGACGACGAGCTCGTCTACCAGCGCCTGGCGGAGGGGGATACGGCGGGAGTCTTCCAGTTGGAGAGCTCCGGCATGACCGATTTGGTCATGAAGCTCAAGCCCACCGTCTTCTCGGAGATCGTGGCGCTGGTGGCACTCTTCCGTCCGGGGCCGCTCGGCTCCGGGATGGTCGACGACTTCATCAACCGCAAGCACGGGCGCACCGCCATTCGCTACGACCTGCCGCAGCTGGAGGAGATCCTGCGCGAGACCTACGGCGTGATCGTCTACCAGGAGCAGGTGATGCGGATCGCCAACGAGCTCGCGCATTACAGTTTTGGCGAAGCCGACATCCTGCGTCGCGCGATGGGGAAGAAGAAACCCGACGAGATGGCGAAGCAGCACGAGCGCTTCCGGAAGGGGGCGATCGAAAACGGCATCCCGCGCGAGAAGGCCGAGCGCATGTTCGAGCTGATGGCGAAGTTTGCGGAATATGGTTTCAACAAGAGCCACAGCGCCGCCTACGCGATGGTGGCGTACCAAACGGCGTATCTCAAGGCGCACCATCCGACCGCATTCATGGCGGCGATGCTCACGAGCGAGAAGGACAACACCGACAAGATACTCGTCTACATCAACGACTGTCGTGCGCACGACATCAAGGTCCTCCCGCCGGATGTCAACGAGAGCGGCCGCGACTTCTCGGTCGTGGACGAGGGCGTCATCCGCTTCGGCCTCGCCGCGGTGAAGAACGTGGGGGAGGGAGCGATCGAGAGCATTGTCGCGGTGCGTGACGAAGGCGAGCCCTTCCGCTCGCTCTTCGACTTCTGCGAGCGCGTCGATTCGCGGCGCGTGAACAAGCGCGTGGTGGAGAGTCTGATCAAGTGCGGCGCCTTCGACTTCGCGAAGGTCGCGCGCGCTTCGCTGCTGGCGGCGATGGACACGGCGATGGAGATGGCGGCCGCGACGCAGCGCGATCGGCAGGCCGGCCAGGCGCGCATCTTCGACATGCTGGGCGATGGGAGCGGGAGCGACGAGCCGGAGCTCCCCGACGTCTCGGAGTGGGGGGAGCGTCAGCTGCTGGCGTACGAGAAGGAGTCGCTCGGTTTCTACATCACCGGGCATCCCCTGGCGCAGTACGAGGAGTTCCTCGGGCAGTACGCGAGCACCGACACCGCAGGGCTTGGCGAGGTGGGGGACAAGCAGGAGGTGCGCATCGGCGGCGTGGTAGCGAAGCTCAAGGAGATCAACACAAAGCGCGGCGATCGGATGGGGTTCGTGACGTTGGAGGATCTCAAGGGGCAGGCGGAGGTCATCGTCTTCTCCGACGTCTTCACGGAGGCGCGATCGCTGCTCGTCTCCGAGAAACCGATCTTCATCATCGGCGATGCCGACGCCGACGGCGAGAACGTCAAGATCATCGCACGCCAGGTCCTGGACATCGATACCGTCCCGCAGCACCTGACCAAGAGCATCCACTTCTTTTTGCACCAGCCGGAGATCGACAAACACCACCTGGCGCAGCTCAAGAACGTGATCGCACGCTTTCCCGGGGGTTGCCCCGCCTACGTCCACCTCATCGTTCCCGACCGTTCCGAGACGGTGCTGGCCCTCCCGAAGGATTTGCAGCTGGCCCCCAGCCCGCAGCTCGTCACCGCGGTCAACAAGCTCTTCGGGCACAACGTGACGAAGTTCATGTCGTGACGACGCGTCAAGACCCCCTTGCAGTCGTTCTTCCTTCGTGGTAGCGGCATTGCTTCAACCCTATGAAACCCCTGAATAAAATAGGGCGCGGTGGCGTGCCGGATCGGGTCGTCGTCGTCGGCATCCAGACCAAACGCATGACCCGGGGCGGGATGGAGCGCTCGCTCGCCGAGCTCGAGCGGCTGATCGATACCGCTGGCGGAGAGGTCGTCGCGCGTGCCCAGCAGATCGTGCGCCGTGTCGATCCGGCGACCTTCGTCGGCAAGGGGAAGGTGGCCCAGATCGCCGAGTTGGTGCGGGCACACGAGGCCGATATGGTCGCCTTCGACGAGGAGCTCTCGCCGGTCCAGAACCGCAACCTCGAAGAGGCGTTAGAGAGCTTCGTCATCGATCGGACCGCCGTTATCCTCGACATCTTCGCCCGCCGCGCGCGGACGAAGGAAGGAAAGCTGCAGGTCGAGCTCGCCCAGCTCGAGTACCTGGCGCCGCGGCTGGTGGGGCGCGGCAAGAGCTTCTCGCAGCAGGTCGGTCGGATCGGCACGCGCGGCCCCGGCGAGACGGCGCTGGAGTACGACCGGCGTCGGATCCGCGAGCGCATGACGCTCCTGCGCCGGCGACTGGAGGAGGTGCGCAAGCAGCGGCGCATCCACCGGATGAAGCGCGAGGCGGTGCCGATCCCGCTGGTCTCGATGGTGGGCTACACGAACGCCGGGAAGTCGACGTTGCTCAACACCCTCACGGGAGCGGACGCCTTCGTCGAGGACAAACTCTTCGCCACGCTCGACCCGACGGTCCGTCGGCTGCGGCTCCCCTCGGGACGCGAGATCCTGATGGCCGACACGGTCGGCTTCATCCGGCGTCTGCCGCACCAGCTCGTCGAGGCCTTCCGCGCGACCTTCGAGGAGGTCGCCCATGCCCACTTGCTCCTCCACATGGTCGACGGCAGCGACGAGGAAGCGCCGGCTCATCGCGAGGTCGTCGAGCGGGTGCTCGCGGAGCTTGACCTGAGTGCGAAGCCGCGCCTGGACGTCATCAACAAGTGCGACAGGCCGCAGGCCTTCCGTGCCGAGCCCGACGCCATCGTGCTCTCGGCCCGGACGGGGGAGGGGCTGGACCGCCTCCGGGAGCAGCTGGACGAGATCCTGCGGCTGGAGTTTCACCGGGCGCTGCTGCGCCTGCCACTCGATCGCGGCGATATCCTCTCCACCCTCTATCGGCTGGGATATGTCGGGCGGGTGGAGTACGATGGCTCGGGGATCCTCGTTGACTGCGAGCTGCATCGAAAGTACTACCAGAAATACCGCGCCTTTGCGGTGGAGGACTAGCCGGAGGAGAGGACGATGGAATGGACGGTCGCCAACATGTTGACACTCACCCGGTTGTTGCTCACGCCGGTCTTCCTGGTCGCCTTCGTCGCCGGTGAGCGCGGCTGGGCGCTGGCGCTCTTCTGCATCGCCGGCTTCACCGACCTCATCGACGGGACCGTCGCGCGCCTCCTCAATCAGCCGACGAAGGGCGGGGCGCTGCTGGACCCGCTCGCGGACAAGTTCCTCGTCGAGAGCTGCTTTTTCGCGCTGGCGACTGTCGGCGTCATTCCCTGGTGGTTCTTCGGCCTCGCCTTCGCGCGCGACGCGATGATCGTGTTCGGCATCTTCTACCTGCGCCACCGCGCGGCGCCGCTTCCCTATCGGCCGCTGTGGAGCTCGAAGTTCGCGACGCTCTTTCAACTCGCCGTGGCGGTCCTGGGGCTCCTCTCCTGGATGACGGCGGAGCGGGGGACGATTCCGGAGAACGCCTTCGCCGTCGTCATCGCCATCACCGCGCTGCTCATCGTCGTCAGCGGCATCCAGTACGTCTTCGTGGGGTTGGGGCTGCTGCGGCAGGCCGGGGAGCGCGCGGCGCCATGAAGGAGCGTTTCACCCTCGTCATCAGCGATTTCCACCTCGGCGCCGGACGGGAGCTGACGGACGGCCGCGACAACTTCCTCGAGGACTTCTTCCACGACCACAAATCGATCGAGTTCCTCGACTTCTACAGCCGCGGCCGCTTCGCGAAGGCCCCGGTCGAACTCGTCGTCGATGGCGACTTCTTCAACCACCTGCAGGTCTTTCCCGACGAGCCCGATCCGGAGTGCATCACCGAGGCGGTCGCGCTCACGCGCACCGAGGCGATTCTCGACGGTCATCGCGAGCTCTTCGATGCGCTCGTGCGCTTCGCGCAGGCGCCGCATCACCGTATCCGCTTCATGATCGGCAATCACGACGTCGGTCTCTTCTGGCCGTCGGTGCAGCGCCGGCTCGTCGAGCGCCTCGGCCCCACCGTCTGTGTCCACGAGCGCCCCGTCTATCTGGACGATGGCGTCTGGATCGAACATGGCAATCAACGGGTGGCCGAAAACTGGATCGATTTCGACCACCCCTTCCTCGACGACTCGGGCGACGAGCCGATCATCAACCTTCCGTGGGGCGATCTCTTCGTCATCAAGTACCTCAACCGCGTCAAACGCAGCCGCCCCTATATCGACAAGGTCTACCCCTTCGGACACTACCTTCGCTGGGCGCTGTTGCACGACACGCTCTTTGCCCTGCGCGCCTCCGCGATGGGGCTCGTCTATTTTTTCGGGGTCCTGCTGGGGCTCGGGGAGAATCGCCGCTTCTCGCGGAAGAAGTTCCTGAAGATCGCGAAGGAGTTCTCCTTTCCGGTCAAGATGGACCGCGCGGCGAAACGGATATTCGCGCTCAACCCCGGCGTGCTGATTGTCGTCTTCGGGCACGGCCATCGCGCGGCGTCGGTCCCCTTCGCCGGGGGGCGGCATTATTTCAACACCGGCATCTGGAACGAGATGATCAGCCTCGACGTCGGGTCGATCGGACGCCGGCTGGTCTTCACCTTCGTCGAGATTTGGCACGACCGAGAGGGGAGGCCGCACGGACGTCTCTGCGAATGGCACGGGGCGTATCACGAAGTGGAGGAGATGGAGAATGTCTGAGGGGATCATCGCCTACCAGGAGCTCGGACGCGTCCCCTACGAGGAGGCGTGGGCGCTCCAGGAGGAGTTGCGCGAAGCGCGCAGCGCTGGGCGCATCGGCGACCGGCAGCTGTTGCTCGAGCACCCGCCCGTCTTCACGCTGGGCCGGAAGGAGTGCCGCGATGATTTCCAGAGCTCCGAGGAGGCGATCCGCGCCGAGGGGATCGCCATTGTGAAGTCCAACCGCGGAGGGCGCGTCACCTACCACGGACCGGGGCAGCTGGTCGGCTACTTCATCTGCGCGCTCGAGGGGCTGGGGCTGGGGGTGAAGGAGTTCGTGCATGCGGTCGAGGATATCCTGATCCGGAGTGCAGCGCGATTCGGTGTGACGGCGGCGCGCGATGCGGAGCATCCCGGGGTCTGGGTCGGGCGGCGCAAGCTCGCTGCGATCGGTCTGCACATCGCGCACGGGGTGACCCAGCATGGATTTGCGCTCAACGTCGACCTCGACCTCGCCCCCTATCGGCACATCACCGCCTGCGGTATCCAGGACCGCGGCGTCGTGCGGTTAGCGGACCTCTGCGATCCGGCGCCCGCGATGGTGGCGGTGCGCGCCGCGATTATCGCAGAGACGGGCGACGTCCTGCAGCGGAAGCTGGTGCCGGCGGAGGGCTTATCCTGAGGTGAAGGTCGGCCCTTCGAACTGCGGGGTGAACTCGTCGTCGAGATCCTCGACCATATCGATGGCGTCGGCGTTCTCCGCATCGTCCGGAAGGGAAGCGAGGTAGCGATCGTACTCCTTGCGGTCGATCACGCCGTCGCGGAGGCGGCGCTCGATACAGCGCAGGTCGTAGGTCTGGACATCGGTTTCGTGTGCGGTCATCGGGGTTACATCCTCCTCGACAGAAGAAAGCGGTTCCGGCGGCTAGCGCTTCGACTCTGCCTTCTCGAAATGCATGATGATCTTGCCATCTTTGAAGATGCGGACGTCGCCGGAGGATTCGCTGATAACAAAGGCCAGCGCCTGGGTCAAGCTGGTGATGCCCGCGGCGGCGAGGTGTCGGCTGCCGAGGCCACGGGGGAGGGAGGCCTCCTCGATCGCCGCGCCGAGGTAGCGACCGGCCGCCAGCACCGTCCCGTCGTCGGCGATGACGAAGGCGCCGTCCATGGCGGAGAACTCGCGGATCGTCTCCTTCAGCGACGCGGAGAGGAGGTTGCGGTCTTCCTCCTCGTACCCCTTAAAGGGGTTCATGATCATCTGTTTGGAGAGCTGCATCACCTTCTCGTGATCGCCGACGACGAGGATTGTGCCGATCGGCTTCCCCTCGCGCCCCTTCTCGGCGAGCTCGATGGCGAGCGTCAGGATCGCCTGGAAGATCTCCGGCTGCACCGTTTCAGCGAGCTTGCCGACGCCGCGACCGGCGATGATCTCGGACTCCTTAGCGGTGTCGACGACCTGGATGAGGTCGAGCGGACCGGTGTCGGAGCCGCCGACAACGAAGACGATCTTCGCGCCCGGCTCGACGATTTCCTGTGAGAAGGCGAGCGTGGCCGCCACCTTGATGAGCGAGACGCGTGTGAGCGCGATGCGCGGCAGGGTGAGGACCGCCTTGGCCGTTTTGCCCAGCGACGCCGATGTCTCCTCGGCGAAATCGGGCCGCTTCTTCTTCGTGAGCAGAATGAGGCGGAACTTCTTCGCCACCCGTTCTTCGAAGAGGAGGTCGTCGAGCGCATCGGCATGAACGACGACGGCCTTGGCCTTGGTCTTATTCGCGATCTGAAAGGCGGCCTTGAGGATGAGGGCGTTTTCCTGCTTCATCGTTCCCTTAAAATAACGGAACCGATGTGCAACTTCAAGGGGAAAGGGGTGTCAGCGGGACATCTGCAGCAGTTCGTCCGACGAAATTGACCGATTGCGCGCAGTCGAGTACACTCGCGCGCCATGAAGCGCGCGTTCGTCATCCTCCTGCTTGCCCTGGGGCTGCTGCGCGCAGCACCGGTCACGGCGGCCTTTCCGACCGAGAGCCCCTTTCGCCTCTCCTGGGAGGAGGCGCTTATCCCGCTCGCGGCGGGCGATGCCTTCGAGCTCTCGTTCACCGTCCGCGCACCGGAGGGCTGCTTCCTCTACGCCGACGAGACCGATCTCGAGTTCGTCAGCCTCGAGGGGGTGCATATCGCGGAGGTGATCTATCCGGAGCCGACGCTGCACGAGGATCCCTTTACCGGGCGCAAGGTCTCGGTCTACGCCGGCGATAGCGAGATCACGATCGTCGGAAGGGTGCCGCCGGATCTGGACGATGGCGAGCATGACCTGGTGGCGGAGCTCTACCTGAAGGGCTGCTCGCCGACGATCTGCTACCGCCCCGAGGTGCGGGAGATCGCCTTCCGCCTCGACATCAGCGGCGGGGGGGGAACGCCGGCGGAGGAAACGACTACGGCGATGCCGGTGCGCGCCGCCGAAACGGGGGAGCGGCCGGGGATCGGCGCCCTCGTGCGCCAGGGCGATTTCACCGCGATCATGGGGCAGGGCGTCCTCGTCGCTTTCCTCGTCGTCTTCCTCGCGGGCATCCTCACATCGCTCACCCCCTGCGTCTGGCCGGTGATCCCGGTGGTCCTCCTCTTCGTGGGGGTGCACCCGCATCGGCGCTGGCGCGAGAACTTCCTCCTCGCGCTCCTCCTCACGGCGGGGCTCGTCCTCGTCTACGCCCTGCTGGGAGTGATCGCCGCGGCGGTCGGCAAGAACCTGGGCTTCCTCTATCAGCAGCGCTGGTTCCTCGCACTCGTCGTCCTCTTCTTCGTGGCGATGGCGCTCTCGATGTTCGGCCTCTTCGACCTGCGCCTCCCGCGGCGCTGGCAGGAGCGCTTTCACCGGATGGGGGGCGAGGGATACCGAGGTGCCTTCCTGGCGGGGCTGGGGCTGGGGCTTGTCGCCTCGCCTTGCGCCGGCCCGGTCATCGCGGGGGTGCTGGGGTACGTCGCACTGCAGCGCGGTTATCTCCTGGGCTTCGCGTTGCTCATCGTCTACGGCCTCGGCATGGGGTTGCTCTTCGTCGTTCTGGGCACCGCCTACGGTGAGTTCGCCGGCAGGCTCAAGGGGGGCGTCTGGATGGTCTGGGTGCGGCGTGCGCTGGGTGTGCTCCTCCTCTTCCCGGCTGCCTTCTACATGGGCTCGCTCTTCGGCTGGAGCCCCGACGGCATCCTCTCGCGCACGGACTCCCCGCGCGTGGAGTGGCTCGACAGCACGCGCGACGCGATGCGCTTCGCGCGCCGGGAGGGGCGGCCGGTCATGGTCGAGTTCACCGCGCACTGGTGTCCTCCCTGTCGCGCGCTCGACCGCATCTTCTTCCGGCGGGACGACATCGTCCAGCTCTCCTATCAGCTCGTTCCGCTGCGCGTCGACGCGACCATCGAAACGGAGCCGGTGCGGCGCCTCATCGAGCGCTACGGTGTGATGGGGTGGCCGACCGTCGTCTTCCTCTCGCCGGAGGGGAAGCCCTATCCCGACCTGCGCGTGAGTGACTCCGATCCCGAAGCGATCGAGCGCGGTATGCGGGAGGCGATCGAACGCACCCGGCCCGCTACAGAGGAGTGATCCCGGATGCCCGCGCGCGTGCTCAGCCGATATGAGCGCCGAATCGTTCGCTCCTTTGCCGAGGTCCTCATTCCCCTCGATCCGGCGGGTGCGGAGATGACGGCACTCCTGGAGCGCATCGACGAACACCTCGCGACCTTCTCCCCCGGCATCCGGCTTGCCTGGCGCGGCTGCTTGATTGGTCTCGAGCTCATCGCCTTCTTCTACTACGGCAAGTGCCGGCCGATGTCCTGCATGGGACCGGAACTGCGGCGCCGCTATGTGGAGGCCTTCCACCACACGCGCTGGTCGGTGAAGCGGGCGGTGAAGCGCTTCCTCGAGGCGGTCGTCTTCATGAACGAGTACTCGCTCCCGGCGGTGGAACGGCGCATCGGTTATATGCGCGCCTTTACCCCCGCCGGAGGCGCGCGCGACTTTCCCTCCGCCAACCTCGTGCGGGATTTTCCCGCGACGGACGAGCGGATCGACGCCGACGTCTGCGTAATCGGCACCGGCGCGGGCGGCGCCTTCGCGGCGATGGAGCTGGCCGAGAAGGGGCGGCGCGTCGTCCTGCTCGAGGAGGGGGACTTCTTCGACGTCACCGACTTTGGCGAGGATCCGGTGACGATGACCCGGCGCCTCTACCGCGGCGGGGGGCTGGTCAACACGCTCGGCTGGCCGCCGATCCTCGTGCCGCTCGGACGCTGCGTCGGCGGGACGACCGTCATCAACTCCGGGACCTGCTTTCGGACACCGGCCTCAATCTTCCACTGGTGGGGGGAGCGTTTCGGCCTCTCGGCCTGGGCGCCGGAGCGGCTCGATTCGCTCTACGCGCGGGTGGAGCAGATCCTGGAGGTCGAGGCCGCCCACGATGCGGTGCAGGGACGTTCCAACGCCGTCTTCGCGCGCGGTGCGGAGAAGCTCGGTGCGTCGCTCTATCCGGTCCTGCGCAATGCGTCGGGTTGCTGCGGCAGCGGGGTCTGCTGCTTCGGCTGTCCGACGAATGCCAAGAAGTCGTTGCAGATGAACGCGGTGCCGCTCGCACTCCAGGCGGGGGCGACGCTCTTCGCACGCTGTTGCGCCCACCGCATCGAGCTGCGCGGTCGTCACGCGGCGCGCGTGCACGCCCGCTACCGCGATCCGCTCACCGGTGAACGGGGTCCTCGGCTTTCGGTCGACGCGCGCGCGATCGTCGTCGCCTGTGGGACGCTGCACACCCCGGTGCTGCTCGCCCGTTCCGGCGTCCCCGATCCCAGCGGACAGCGCGGGCGCAACCTCACCCTCCATCCGGCCTCGAAGGTGATCGCCCTGATGTCGGAGGATGTCTGCGGATGGAAGGGGATTCCGCAGGGGGTCTACTCCGACGTCCTCGGCGAGGAGGGGATCAAGCTCGAGGCGATCTTCCTCCCCCCCGCCTACACCGCCTCGACGATCCTCACGACGGGGGCGGAGCATCGCGCGGTGATGGAACAGTACAACCGGTTGGCCGCCTTCGGGATGATGGTCTCCGACACGACGCGCGGGCGGGTGCTGCGCGGATTGGGCGGCCGGCCGGTCGTCCTATACACGCTCAACCGTCAGGACCTGGCGAAGTACCAGCGGGGGATCGCCTACCTCGCCGAGGCCTTCTTCGCAGCGGGGGCGGAGCGGGTCTTCCCGGGGCTGCACACGTTGCCGGTCGTGACGCGGGAGGAGGGGGCGGCGACGATCGCAAACCTCCGCGTGCGCAACAAGGACCTCGACCTGCAGGCATTCCATCCGCTCGGCACCTGTCGCATGGGCGCCGACCCCCGAGAGGCGGTCGTCGATCCGGAGGGGCGCGTCTACGGCGTGGACAACCTCTTCGTCGCCGACGGTTCGATCTTCCCGACCGCACTCGGCGTCAATCCGCAGATGACGATCATGGCTGCGGCTTTGAAGATCGCCAACCATATCGATCGGGAAGTGTTGTAGCGGTTTGTTATCGCGTGTCCGTCTCCTGTGGTGTCATTGCGAGTGACTGAGAAGGAGCGAAGCAATCTCCTGAACAATTTCCCCTCGACTTTCTCGCTTATATCTTACTAACATTATGAAATAAGGGCATCTCTAAAAACTCATGTCGTCATCCTGAGCGCAGCGAAGGATCCCCTGGAAACACCGTGAAATGGGGATTCTTCGCTCCGCTCAGAATGACAAAACATCATTTTCATAGGTTTTTAGAGGTGCCCGGAAATCGTTCCACTTGACGGGCCGCAGTCCACGGGGGGAGGAATATGCGAAATCTGTCAGGCGTTTTTTTCCTTTTGTTCACAGCAATCATCATCCATGGAGTCACGGGTTGCGGGGGGAGCGGCGGGGCGGCGGTGGAGAGCGTCAACGCGCTCGATGGCAAGACCGGCGTCGGCGTCGCCAGCTCCTTCGCCTACAGCTTCCCCTCCGCCGCGCGCCTCTCCACCGTCGACGCGAGCACCTTCTTCATCGTCCCCGGCACCTCCCAGGCGCAGGCGAGCAACGCCGCGGCGGCGAAGGCCGCCTTCGACACCTCCGTCTGCATCGCGACCGACGCCCTCACGGCGTCGATCTCCTGCACCTCCCCGTTCAGCTGCACGCTCACGCCGACCGCGTCCCTCGCCTACGGAACGGCCTACACCGTCTGCCTGACGGACGGCATCACGGTGAGCAGCGGCGCCTTCGGCGGCTTCGCCGCGAGCTTCACGACGCAGGAGGGAAAACCCAGCGGCAACGTGATCGTCAACTCCCTCGACGGCGCGACGGACGTCTCCGTCGACGGCGTGTTCGAATACGACTTCGCCAATTACGTCGAGACCGGCACCGTGGGGACCGACACCTTCTTCCTCGTCCCGGCGACGGAGGAGTCGTCGTCAAGCGCGGCCAAGGCGGCGTTCGACGCGACGACCTGCGATACGGCGAATGCGCTCGAGGCGACGGTGGCCTGCAGCTCCTCGTTGGTCTGCACGCTGGACCCGACCGCGAGCCTGTTGATGGCCCATCGATACGCCGCCTGTCTGTCGAGCGGGATCGCGTACACGAACGGGCAGGCGTTCGGAGGATTCATGGCGACGTTCGCGACGGAGGGGACGGCGCCGACGGTATCGTTCAAGCTCGTCCGGTTGGACGCGACGGAGCTCGCGTTGACGGATCGTCCGATTCCCCGCCGGGTGGCGGTGCAGGCGACGTTTTCGGAGGCAATGGACACGACGTCGGTGGAGGAGCATTTTTCGGTGAAGGACGGTGCGGGCGCCGAGGTCGGGGGGGCGTGCAGCTGGAACGGGGACGACACGGTGATGACATACACGCTCTCGTCGAGCCTTTCGGCGGGTACGGCGTATGACGTGGCGATCGCGTCCGGGGCGACGTCGGCGCAGGGGGCGGTGGATCCGCTCGATCCGGTGAGCGGGAGTTTTACGACGATGACGGCGTGCGACGTGAACGGCGACGGCATCCCGGACAGCGTCGTCGGGGCGTACGGCGTCGACGGGAATACGGGCGCGGCGTATGTCTACAGCGGCGCGGATCTCGTGGGCGACCTGGAGACGACCGATGCCCTGGCGACAATCAGCGGGGCGGAGGCAATCGATCTCTTCGGCTATTCGGTCTCCGGCGCGGGCGACGTGAACGCCGACGGCTATGCCGACGTGATCGTCGGCGCCTTCTACGCCCCTGGCGCGGCAAAGGAGGGGCGCGCTTATGTCTTCAGCGGCGCGTCGCTCGGAGGCCAGATGACCACGGCCGACGCACTGGCCACCATCAGCGGCGATGCGGCAGATGATTACCTCGGCCAATCGGTCTCCGACGCGGACGACGTGGACGCCGACGGGTATGACGATGTGATCGTCGGGGCGTACGGCGTCGACGGTTCGAAGGGCAGCGCCTACGTTTATAGCGGCGCCACGCTCTCGGGCGAACTGGCCACCACTGACGCCCTGGCCACCATCAGCGGCAATGCGGCAGATGATTACCTCGGCCAATCGGTCTCCGACGCGGGCGATGTCAACGCCGACGGGTATGCCGACGTGATCGTCGGGGCGAACGGCGTCGACGGTTCGAAGGGCAGCGCCTACGTTTATAGCGGCGCCACGCTCTCGGGCGAACTGGCCACCACTGACGCCCTGGCGACGCTCAGCGGACCGGGGGGCGCCGGGGAGTTCGGCGCTTCCGTTTCCGGCGCGGGTGACGTCAATGCCGACGGTTCTGCCGACGTGATCGTTGGTGCGAAGAAGGAGGCTAACGGTGGGCGTGCCTACGTCTACAGCGGCGCGACGCTCGGAGGCCAGATAACGACGGATGAGGCCCTGGCCACGATCAGCGCGGCACAGGCAAACGACTTCCTCGGCGGCTCGGTCTCCGACGCGGGCGATGTCAACGCCGACGGCTATGCCGATGTCATCGTGGGAGCATACGCGGCACCGGAACTGACGTTGGTCGGCCGCGCCTACGTCTTCAGCGGCGCGTCGCTCACCGGCGACAAGGAGACGACCGACGCACTGGCGACGATCAGCGGAGCCCAGGAAGAAGACGACTTCGGGATTTGCGTCTCGGGTGCTGGCGACGTGGACGCCGACGATTACGCCGATGTCATCGTGGGGGCGCACTGGGCCCCCGGAGGAACGAAGGAGGGACGCGCCTTTGTGTTCAGCGGCGCAACGCTCGCGGACGAGATGACGACGGCCGACGCCGACGCCACGCTGATCGGCGACGGAGGGAGTTTCGGCTGGTCCGTCTCCGGCGCGTCGTACTGATGCAGGATGAGCCGCGCTTGCATCCCCGCATCCAATCGCCTGTAGCCAGCCTGCCATGGCCGAAGGCACGATCAACATCGTCCCGACCGCGACGCAGGCCACCATCGTGCTCTCCCCGACCTTCGGCGCAACGACGCTTGCGCAGGTCGCCCCCACTTCATCGCAACGCTCGCGCGAGGAGTCCTGGTTCACCTGCGCGGACGTCGAGCGCGCGCTCCTCCCCTTCCGCTACGGCACGACGCCCTATCTCTGCGAGATGCCGCTCGTCATCCCCACCTTCGAGTTCGGCAACCAGATCACGACGTCGGCGCGCGACTATGCGGGCGGACAGGCCGATCTCGACTTCCTGCGCGAG
>CAYPII010000046.1:0-1003 GCA_964410765.1 uncultured Myxococcales bacterium
TTGTCGAGCACTCCAAGGGCCCGCATCCGTAATCGTAGCGGCTGCATACCACGCAGCCGCTCCTCAACGGCTGCGTGCGAACCACCGAGGTCTTATCCGCCACCCCCAAGGCAAAACAAAGGCCCCCGCTTTCGCGGAGGCCTTTGTTTTGCTCAGGGGCAGGGATTCGAACCCCGATGACCGGTTCCAGAGACCGGCATCCTACCGTTGGATGACCCCTGAAAAAGAAAAATCCGAAACAAATCCCAAATCTCAAGCTTCAAATCCAAAACGGGGCAAATCAAAAGCGGGCGCGGGAGTAGCATCGACCCCCTACATTGTCAAGTATTATCAAGGACTTAAATCGGCGAAAAAGGGGGCAACAAAGGCACTCTAAGTGCCGATAATCATTAAGGACGGGTGTGGCCCGTCCCGATGCCCTATGAGCGATCGCATGCACATCCCGCACCGTGTCGAACAGGCGCTGCAGTCCCTGCAGCTGCCCGCGCCGCGCAATCCGGCGGAGGGGTATATCTTCCGCAACGCGCCAGTCGCGGGCATGTTCGAGAGCGCCGACGGAACGGTTGAGTACTTCGACTCCAACGGCGAGCTCGTCGCCGTCCTCGACGCAAACGGCAACGCCTATCTGCTCGAAGGCGATGCCTGGCGTTTTATCTCCATCGACGAGATCATCGACGAATTTGCCGCGGCGACGATTGCGCCGGAGGAGGAGCAGTGTGCCCTCCCCGATGCCGAGGAGCTCGTCTGTCGCGCGCCGGAATCGCGCGCGCCGGAGCCCACCGAACCGATCGCCGCCAGCTCCCCCTTCGAACTCCCGATGAGCATCGCCCCGGAGGATCGCTACTGCGATCCCGAGGAGCTGGTCTGCCGCATGCCCGAGATCGACGAGGGCGGGCAGACCGAGCGCGCCGCGCAGCGCTTCGCCGAGGAGGCCCCGACGCCCCCCGCGCCGCGAAGCGCAAAGAAGCGCAGCCAGAGCGATGGCGCGCGCGGCGGCACCGCG
>CAYPII010000046.1:1013-14887 GCA_964410765.1 uncultured Myxococcales bacterium
CGAGCGAACCGACATCACAGGCCCAGGCGCACGCCGAGAAGAGCGACGAATCAACGACGGTCGAGACGATCGACTTCGACGAAGCCGGCGAGGGCGGTGCGGCGGTCGCCGACGCCGATGAGGTGAACGATCTCCCCGAGGAGATCGGGGCGCAGGCGGCCGATGATCCGTCGATGGCCGACGAAGTGGCCGGTGCGATGCCGACGCCGATGGCCGAACAGACGGGCGCGCCGATCGATCCGGCCGCCGCGATGATCGAGCCCTCTGTCGTACACGCGATGGCGCGCGAGTACGGCGCATCGATTCTTGAGATGAGCGCCCCCGACGCGCGCGATGCGACCGCCGCGGTGGCGTCGCACGAGAGCGCGGGCGCCGCGACGGGAATCCCGCTGGGTGGCATGTCGGTCTTCGGTCCCTTCGCGGAGGACGGGTCGCCCGCCGACGGAACGCGACTCCCCGTCGAGGCGCGCTCGACCGCCGGTGCGCTGCTCCTGATCGAAGAGCGCCGGGGCGAACCGGGTGAAAGCGATGCGATCGACCGTCGTCGCGATGGCGCCGCACGATTGCAGCGTGATGTGAAACAAGAGTCCTCGCGGCATCGGCCGGTGCTGCGGCGCAGCTTCCGCGATCTCAAGCGGCCGGGGAAGCGCACCTCGCTGCTGGACGACCTCTTCGGCGAGCGGACGCCGGGCGAATTCGATCCCTTCGCCGACATGAACGCCACCGCGGCGCTCGGCGGCATGCCGCACACGATGGCGGCGATCCCGGGGACCGTCGCCCTCGCCGACGCGGCCGAGAAGGAGCTCAAGCTCGAGGTCGAGGCGGTGCACGGCCGCGGCGACCCGAACGATCACCAGCAGGAGGACGAGCGCCGCGACTCCGACGACGAGTCCTGGGCGACCGTCGAAGAGCTCCTCTTCGAAGAAGAGCCCACCGCCCAGGTCTGATCACCATTCATTTAGAGAAAGCGTTCGAGGGCGCCGTGCAGCGTGGCGAGGGCGTGCGCGTCCTGCGTGGGGCGGTAGATCGTCTTGCGTTTGCTCTCCGGCTCCGGTTTGCCCACCTCGAGGATGCCGTACGAGACGAGCGCGCGCAGCGCATTGCGCAGGCCATCCTTCGTGATCGCCTCGCGGTGTCGGATGCGCTCCAGCAGCAGCAGGTCGTTTCCGGTCGCCTGCATCTCGGCCACGAGCGTGTGCTCGTCGCGCTCCCCCTCCTGCCAGGTCGCGGCGGCGGCGAGCGCCACGGCGAGCGTCTCGAGGAAGGGGATGATCTGCCCGGCGAGGACGTCGAGCGCATGGCCGCCGGCCGGCGTCACGCGATAGCCCTCCACTGCGCTCTCCACCGCCCCCGCGTCGCGCAGGAAGTCGAGGGCGTGCTGCGCGTGCTCCTGCACCGCATGGCTCGTGGCGAAGCGAAACTCGTGCGCCAGCAGCGCGCGCGCGAGATCTAAATGCTCCGTGCCGTCGCGCACCGTGGTCCCCTGCGGATGCTTGCGAAGCAGCGTCGCGACGACGCTTACGGTGACGAAGAAGTGCACCGCGCCGTTCTTGACGATCGCCAGCTGTACGCGGCGTCCCTCGTCGACCGCGAGGAAGGGTTCCACCGATTCCTGCCGCAGCGCGATGAGTTTCCCCTCCGCCAACGTCGTCAGCGCATCGGCGAGCGCCCGGTCGGTCGAACGCTCGAAGCGGTGCGAGAGCTCCACCTCCTTGACCCGCAAATACTCCAGCAACAGCTCCGCACGCCAGCGGAAGTCGGCGAGTGTCACTCCGCGCCGCGGCTCGGCCATAATCGCGGCGGCGGCGAGCGCGGTCGGTGTCACGACCGTGCGCTGGTTGATGCGGTGACAGACTTCATACGCGGTCGCCTCGACCTTGCGCGCGCGTTCGACCTCCTCCGTCGCGGCGGGCGTTGCCGGGATGGGCTCGCCGAAGCGCACGGTGATCGATCCGTAGCGCCGCTTCTGTCGGCGCAAAAACTTCGTGAGCTTCAAGACGTGTCCCGTGCGCTCGCGCTCCTTCTCGCCCCCCTCCAGCTCGCGCACGAAGCTCTTCTCCTCGATGACGCGATCGTAGGTGATCGCCACCGGAATATAGACGGGGGCGGGGAGTCCCGCCTGCGCGGCGGCGCGCTCGAGCATCGAGAACATCCCCATGCGCGGCGGCGCCAGCTTGCCGGTGCGGCTGCGCCCTCCCTCGATGAAGAAGACCTGGCTGTAGCCCTCCACGAGCAGCAGTTTCAGATAGGTCTCCAGGACCGCCTTGTAGAGCGGGTTGTCGCGGAAGCTGCGCCGGATGAAGTAGGCGCCGCAGTGGCGAAATATCTTCCCGAGCGGCCAGAAGTTCATGTTGTCGCCCGCCGCGATGAGCGGGACGGTCATATGACGATGGTAGAGGATGTGCGAGAGCAGAAGGTAGTCGACGTGGCTCTTGTGGTTCGGGACGAAGACGATCGGCCCCTCCGCGTAGAGGGCGCGGGCGCGCTCGAGCCCCGCGGTGTCGACGTCGAAGTCGTCGTAGAGGCGGCCGAAGGCATGCGTCAGCACGCGGTCGACGACCTCGATGTAGGTCGCGTCGATGTCCGCGGCGATCTGCTGCGCGTAGCGCTTCGCCAGGTCGCGCAGGTCGTCGGCCGGCTTGCAGCGCTCGGCGGCGATGCGGCAGATCCGGTTATCGAGCTCCTCGTCTGCCAGGATGTCGCGCACCGTCCAGCCGCGTGGATGCAGTGGCGGGCCGGTCACCGTGCGCCGCTGTGCGGAGAGCCCCTCCTGCAGCATGCCGCGAAGATTTAGCGCGAGATCCTCGTCGCTCCGCTCGGTCCCCGCCGCGACGAAGGCGGGCAGGTCGATCGTCCGGCCGAGGATGACGCGCGCCGATTTGTGGAACTTGCGCAGGAAGAGGGCGGCGCGGCGCAGCGCCCCCGGCGCCTCCTTCTCGCCGAAGAGGATGTCGACGAGCGAGCGCTCCTGGCGTGCGGGGCGTCGGCTCCAGAGGAAGTCGACCGGCACGATCGAGATCGGGCGCTCGCTCTCCCGCTGCGCGCGGACGATCGCCGCGAGCGCCTGCAGCGGCAGCGTGGCGACCCCCGTCTCCTCCTCCAAACTCGAGGGGGGGATCTGGACGAGCACGCTCTCGCCCGTCACGACCATCCGCTTCAGCGTCCCGTCGAAGGCCGGTGCGACCGGCCGACTGCGCTCGGCAATCTCCCCCTCCTGCGCGCGGATCGACTTCCAGAAGTCGCCCCATCGCAGCCAACGTCGCGCGGTCAGCGCGTTCGTGTAGGCGACCAGCGGCAGCCCCTCGCGCAGGAAGCGCTCGTTGAGGGCGTGGTATTCAAGTTGCCCCATCAGCTTCGCCACGTAGACGAGCGTGTGCCCCTCTGCGCGCGACTTCAGATCCGCGATGGCCTCGTCGTCGACGGTGACGCGCTTTACGCCGGCGGGAATGACGAGGCGATACCACCAGTTGTGCCGGCGTCGCATCGAGGAGGGATGCGGCACGGTGCCCTCATCATCGCCTGATGACGCGCACCAGGGCAGGCGCTTGAGCAGCGGATGCAGCCGCATGAGCAGGCGCTCGAAGCAGCGCGGCTCCTCTGGGAGGATCGGTCGCATGCGGGGTGGTTACGCTCCGGCCAGGCGCTTGGTGAGTTTGCCTAAGTGCGTGCCGTAGGCGATGCACTCGTCGGTGGCCTTGCGGTCGGGCTTGCCCACCGCCACCGGGCCGTAGTGCGCGATCTTCGCGTTGCCCAGCACCACCATTCCGTGGATGAGCAGGCCGTTGAGCATGCTCATGACGGTCGTCTCGCAGCCGCCGCCGAGCATGCCGCTGGAGGAGAAGGCGCCGCCGACCTTCCCGCCGAGCTTGCCGTGGAACTTCACGCTCTTGTCGAGGAAATGCTTCATGTCGGCGGCCATCGTCCCGTAGTAGCAGGGGCTGCCGAGCACCACGGCGTCGGCGTTGGCGAGATCATCGACCTTCGCCTTGTCGACCGCCACGGTGGTGACGCTCACCCCCGTGCCGGTGATTCCCTCCGCCACCGCCTCCGCCATCGCCTTCGTGTGTCCGGTCTTCGAGAAATAGATGACCAGTGCCGTCGGCATAGAACCTCCTCTGTTCTCGCGTAGTTTGGCGGGGAAGCTTGTGGGATCGACCGAGAGAATTCAAGGGAAAAGGCGTTGAACGCCCCGTGGGCGCGTGTTAGGGCTCCTGCCGACGATGGGTGCCATACGGGAACTGCCACAACGGGTTATCGAACGGATCGCCGCCGGCGAGGTGGTCGAGCGGCCGGCCTCCGTCGTGAAGGAGCTCGTCGAAAACGCGATCGACGCCGGGGCGCGCCGCATCGTCGTGGAGGGCGAGGAGGGGGGGCGCCGTCGCATCGCGGTGATCGACGACGGCTGTGGGATAGAGCCCGACGAGCTCCCGCTCGCGGTCCGACGGCACACCACCAGCAAGATCGCCACCGACGACGACCTCTGGCGCATTCGGACGATGGGCTTTCGCGGAGAGGCGCTCGCAGCGATCGGCGCGGTGGCCCGGCTGACGATCACCTCGCGCCCGAACCGCCCGGAGGTCGTGGAGGGGGCGCGCATCGTCGTCGCCGACGGAGCGATCGGTCCGGTGGAGCCGGCCGGGTGCCCGGGCGGGACGACGATCGCCGTGGAGGAGCTCTTCGCGAATGTCCCGGCACGCCGCAAGTTTCTGCGCTCCGCGGGGGTGGAGGCCGGGCACATCGCCGATCTCGTCACCACATACGCCGTGGGCAATCCCGCCGTTCGCTTCGAATACATCGCCGACGGTCGCCGGCGCTTCGCCGCCGCAGCCGCCGATCCGCTCGCGCGTATCGCGGAGGTCGTGGGCGAGGAGGCCGCCACGCGGCTCGCGCGCGTCGAGGCCGAGAGCCCCGATATCCGCGTGCATGGCTGGGCGGGGGAGGAGGGACGCGCGCGCGGGCGCGACGTCCACCTCTTCCTCAACGGACGCCCGGTACGCGACCGCCTTTTGCAGCACGCGGTGACGGCCGGCTTCGGCGAACGGCTGGATCGCAGCCGTTTCCCGACGGCGGTCCTCTGGATCGAGGTCGATCCGGCGCGCGTCGACGTCAACGTCCACCCCGCCAAGCGCGAGGTGCGCTTCGCCGAGTCCGGTGCAGTCCACGACTTCGTGATGCGTGCGGTGCAAAAGGCCATACAGGCCCGTGACCCGTTACACGCCTGCCCTGAGCAACGTCGAAGGGTGACACGTGACACGACCGTCGGCGTGGCGCAGGCCATTGCGCGGTTTGAGGAAGGACGCTTGAATGCTCGGCACGATTTCAATTGGTGTCATTCTGAGCCCTTCGACGCTGCTCAGGGTACACTCTGCGAAGAATCTCCGGAGATCCTTCGCGGAGCTTGTCCTGAGCGAAGTCGAAGGGCTCAGGATGACATCCAGGAAGAACAGGAAACCCTTGCGGCTCAATCGGGACCCCGTCCCCTCGGCCAACTGGGGAGCACCTACCTCGTCTGCGAGGACGCCGACTCGACGCTGGTGCTCATCGACCAGCACGCGGCGCACGAGCGCCTGGGCTTCGAGGAGCTCAAGCGCCAGTTTACGCACGAGCGCCCGGCGCAGCAGCGCCTCCTGATCCCCGAGCAGGTCGAGCTCGACGCGAAGGCCTTCGGCTATCTGACGGAGCAGCTGGAGACGCTCGAGCGCGCCGGCTTCGAGCTCGAGCCCTTCGGCGGGACGACGCTCGTCGTGAAGGCGGTGCCGGAGCTCCTCGGCGCTGTTGACCTGGCAAACCTCTTCGAGGAGATCGCCGGCGAGCTCGAGGAGCTCGGGAGCACGCGCTCGGTCGAGGCGCTGACCGATCGCATCTTCGCGGTGGTTGCCTGTCACGCGCAGGTGCGCGCCGGCGACAAGCTCACGACGACCGAGATGGCCCACCTCATCCGCGACATGGAGCGCTGTGGGATCACGCACTGCCCGCACGGCAGGCCGGCCGTGGTGAGGATCGAGAAGCGCGAGATCGAGAAGTGGTTTAAGAGAAGGAAGTGATCATCGCCCCTACCAGGGTGAATAGGTGAATTCAATCGACGGTGAGAACGCGACATCTTGAGCGGAAGGAAGCGGGTGCTGAAAGATGAGTCCGGCGCCGATGCCGAGGGTGACGGTCAGTGCATAGCGGTAATGCACTCCGTACTGGAGGAGGGCGCCCTGGTCGATGGGTGCGCCCGTTGATTCCTTCGTGAGGCCGAAGTTGTATCCCGCAGCCACGTCGACGGAGAATGTTGAAGCGTCAGCGAGGTATCCGACCGCCCAGCCCGCAGAGAGGTCGAGAAGATGGCGATCGCCGTTGGTGCCATAGCCCATTTCAATGCGCGGACCGGTCGTCACGTCATCGCCGATCTTTGCGGCCCGCCACGTAGCGCCGAGGATTGTTCTGGCATCGGTGCTTCGGCCCTCGGTTCGCATTCCGACGCCGATACGCGTCAGATCGGGGACGATGTGTAAAACGGAGCGGAAGAGCCGTGCCTCTGTGAGGTCCGGAGCGATGTTGAGGGCATGGTCGAGGATGCCGACGGCCTTCCCGATATCTCCGGATGCAAGAAAACAATGGGCCTTAGAGGCGAAATCCTCTGCAAACGAGGGGTAGAGACCGATCGCCCGATCGAAATCTCCACAGCCCTCCTCCCAGTCGCCTCTCCATGCCCGCGCGGAGCCGCGGATGACCAGGAAGTGAGCGAGCAGCTCTTCCCTGCCGAGGTTTTTCAGGTACAATTCGCGCTCAATCGTCTCCGGATCCATCGGGTACAAGTGGTGATAGGTGTTCCGAATCGCATCATGTCCCTCGATGATGCGGTCTTGGACGACGTCCAGGGCCGTTGGCGTATTCACGCCGTTGTCCCAGATGACGAAGGCATGGCCGGGCACCCGAACCAGGTGGACCGGCCACCCCAACTCATGGCCGACGATGAGGACGATGAAACTTGCGTCGTCGCAGTCGATCAGCTTCCTCCAGATATTTTCAGTAAACGCGCCCCCACCAAATTCACCTCAGAAGCGGAACCGAGCGCTGATGGCATTCTTGACGGCGTTGAGCTTGAATAACGTGCTCACCTTGAATGTGATAAAGGAAGCAGCTCCGTCCGCTTCGAAGGTGACCAGGTTGCGAACGGCGCCGGTGATTTCCTCCATGAACTGATAGGCATGGGCGATGGCGTGAGGAGGGAGGTCTTCGGCCTCGATGGCCAGCAGATCATGAATCGGGTTGTCGGGGCTGAATGCCTGGCCCGCTTTCAAATACGAATTGAAGAACCCGCCGAGGGCGGAGAGCGACGCCTCGTTTGTCGTGAGGAACCTTCGCCACTCCGCGACATCGACGGCGCCGTCGCCGTTGATGTCGGTTTGTTCTGCCCCCTCGATGGAGCCGTCTTTGTCGAGGTCGATGCCGACGTCGAGATCGAAGCCGGAGAAATGGCGGCCGAGTTCCTCTCTGATCCAGAAGGGATGCGACATGAAGTGCGCTTCCTGTGAGCCCTCTTTCATTATCGGCAGGGAAGGGGGATGTGTTGCGTGCTCAATTGAATCGTCATCCCGTGCGGCCGCCGAGGCCCTGGTGCGGCAGGAATGATCTTGGCAAAAGTACTATTAAATAGTACACTCCTTGTGTGAGGCTCTCTCAGGAAAAGTTAAAAAAACTCTGTGATCGCAAGGGGTTGAAAATTAACGCGCTCCTGGAGCGCGCCCGTGTGAGCCGCACGGCCTATTACTCCCTGCTCCGCAAGGAATCGGTCCTGCCGCGCTCGATCGATCTCATCGCCGAGGCGTTGGGCGTCGCTCCGTCCTCATTGCTCGAGGAAGGGGGGGGCGATGCGGCCTTCGCGCAACTCGTCGATGTTGCAAACGCCATCGTCGAGGAGCATCCGAAAGTTGCTTGGGAGAACGTGTGGCACACGCTCGTGCTTCTGCAGGAACAACCCGTCGAACGCATGAAGAGAGGACTGCTCCGTGCCCAGAAACCTGATCTTCTCGGCCGAGGAAGCGAAGTTCCTTCGTGAGCTCAAGAAGAACGGCGTCGAGTTCATGATCGTCGGCCTCTCCGCGGCGGCGCTCCAGGGCGCGCCGGTCGTCACGCAGGACATCGATCTGTGGTTCAAGGAGCTGCCGAGTCCGGGCATCGAGAAGGCCCTCCGGAAGGTGGGTGGCTCCTATGTTCCACCGACGGCGATGACACCGCCGCTCTTCGTGGGGAAGCACGTCGCCCTGTTCGACATCGTCATGAACATGAACGGACTGGAGTCGTTTTCACGCGAGAAGAAGAGGGCCCTGCGTATTCCGATCGGATCGGTGATGATCGACGTCCTCTCTCTCGAGCGCATCATCGCGAGCAAGGAGGCGGCAGGGAGGGAGAAGGACAAGCTCGTCCTTCCCGTCCTCAAGGATGCGCTCGTTGCGATCAGGGAATACAGGAAGAGGGGAGGGTGATCTGCACAAGATCGTCATCATCTGCGGTCCGACTGCGGTCGGCAAGACGCGCGTCGGCATTGATCTGGCTCAAGAGTTCAATGGCGAGATTGTCTCCGCCGACTCGCAGCAGGTCTGGCGCGGCTTCGACATCGGCACGGCGAAGGCAAACCTCACCGAGCGGAGCGAGGTGCCGCATCACCTCGTCGACATCGTCGAGCCCACCA
Source organism: uncultured Myxococcales bacterium (assembly GCA_964410765.1). Classification (GTDB taxonomy): domain Bacteria; phylum UBA10199; class UBA10199; order 2-02-FULL-44-16; family JAAZCA01; genus CAYPII01. The sequence goes on from CAYPII010000046.1 coordinate 9,694, forward strand.
AGCACTTCGACGCCGCGCGCTTCGTGGAGCTGGCCGACGCCGCGATCGCCGATATCCAGGCACGCGGAAAACGAGCTTTCGTCGTCGGCGGGACGGGGATGTTCCTGCGCATGCTCCTCAACGGCGTCTGCGACGCCCCGCCGCAGGATGCCGATTTCCGCGCCGAACTCGAGCGTGAGATCGCGGAACAGGGGCTTGCCACACTCCACGCGCGCCTGGCTGAAATCGATCCGGCCTCCGCCGAGCGGATTCATCCGAACGATACGACGCGCATCGTCCGTGCGCTGGAGATACAGCAGCTCACCGGCGAGCCGGCGAGTACGCTGCGCGATGAACACCGTTTCGCCGAGCGGCGCTACGATGTGCAGATTTTTGGCCTCGACCTCGAGCGCACCGAACTCTATGCCCGCATCGACGCGCGCGTCGACCGCATGATCGAAGAAGGGTTGGTCGACGAGGTCCGCGGCCTGCTCGAAAAATACGACGAATCCTGCCAGCCCTTCGCCGCGGTCGGCTATCGCGAAGTCGTCGCGCACCTGCGGGGGGAGCTGCCGCTCGACGAGACGGTCGAGCGGATCAAACGCAACAGCCGGCGCTTCGCCAAGCGCCAGCTCACCTGGTTTCGCGCCGATCCCGCTGTTCGATGGAGTGCTCCCGCCGATGCCCTGGCCCTCCTTCAGGAAGAGGGTCTCCTTCCGGATCTGTCGATGGAGTGAACGTCGACATCGCCGTGTATGCGTCACGTCATGTCCGGTATTTAGTCACAGCGGTTGTCGGTTGCGCCGCCTACGCCGAATCCGCCGTTGCAGATATTGCAGATAGCCGTGATCGTCTCTTCGCCTCCCAGGCTGACCATGTCGAGCAGGCAGGAGAGAGGATTGTCCTCTTCGTAGCAATCGTTGCAGGCGGCACCGGCGAGTTCCCCCATCTGCGCGGTGATGACGGCGCAGGTGGTGGACTGCGTGCAGCCGCTGCAGATGAGACCGACCTGTTCGATGCATTCTTCGTCCTCTTCGCAGAAGGCATCCGAGATGCACGATGCGGTCTCCGCGTCGAAGGGATAGCAGGCGGCACAACTCTCCGGGTCGGTGGCGCCGACGCCGGAGCAGATGCTGTCTTGGGCGCAGCCGGGCGGCGCGGTGATGGCCGATTCCGCCGGGCAGGCGAAGGTCGTCACCTCGTGGAGGTATTCCCCGCAGGCCATCGCGACGGCTTGGCTCGAAATACCGCTGACACTGGTGACGCCGACGCCGACATCGTCGGAACAGTCCCAGGTCTCCCCCGACGCGAAGGCGAGGGCGGGAGCCTCGAGCGCAGCAACTGTCGGCGTGCGGTCGGTGACGAGGGCATAAAAACTGCCGCTGCTCGCCGGTTCGACGAGGGAAAGATCATCCCCCAGCCAGGATTCGATGCCGCTCGCGAGTTCCGCCCCCGTTCCGTCGATCGCCGCGTAGTGTGCGGAACCATCGCCCATCGTCAGCGGAGAGATGCCGGATTGCGTATCGTGCAACAGTTCTCCTGCGCTCGCGATTCCGGTGGCGACGATGCTGCTCTCCTCTTCGCCGAGGACGGCGTAGGAGCGATAGCCGGTGGAGAGAAATTGACCCGGCGTCTGTGTGAGGACGGACTCCATCCAGCGATCGATCGTCGCCGTCGCGATGCGGTGGCTGGCGCCGATCTCCTTCTCCGTGAAGGCGCCGTTCGCGTCGAGGGTGCCGTTGATGTCGACGGCATGCATCGTCGGCGTGTCCCCCTCGTCGAACCCGTCCGCATGGAGGACGCCGCGAATGCTGAGGGTGGCCTCTTCGATGCCCTGATGTTCATAGAATATCTGTTGGCCGCCGCTACAGGCATAGAGGGTGAAGGCATCGATTGCGTCGTCGTCCCCTTTGACGACGCGAAGTTTGAGAAGATCGGGGAGAACGTTCTCCGCATCCGTTGTGATGCTGAAGATGTGCCAGTTGCCGTCGTCGATCGTTCGATCCGCGAGGGCTCCGGTGGCGTAGAGGTATTTGACGTAGCAGGGGATGGTGTCGGCCCGCGCGGCGCTGGTGAGGCTGCCCTGCAGGAGGTTGATCGTTTCACAGGCGCCGCGGCTCATGCTGGTCGTGACGTCGGAAGAGACGGTGTCGAGAACTCCCCGCCCCGTCGTTGCGGCGCGCATGGTGCGCGATGTTGATGCAGAGGCGACGGCCGATGCCATGGCCCCTGTCGCCGTGGGAAGGCCCGTGATTTCGGTGAAGACCGGCGTCGACGAGGTGGTTTCGTCCTCGATGGTGTCCCCGCTGCCGATGCCGCCGCTGTGGCAGGCGGCAAGGGCGATCGCGAGAAACAGTGTCCCGATCAGATATGCGACGTGTTTCACCCGTCCTCCCTCTCCTCAGTACACGCGGGGACAATCGCTGGCGTTGCCGACGAGTCCTGATGCCTTAAAACGGGCGAAGTCGATCGCAGGTGTGCTCGCTCCGGCGCTGGCGTTGGCATAGATCCGGATGATCGGCGAGGCGTAGGCCATGAGTTGTTCCAGCGTCATGGTGTCGACTGCGGCCTGTGTGGCGCGCGCGTAATCGTAGCAATCCTCGAGGCTCGTCCAGCCGTTGGGCCGGGGATCATTTTCCGGGGGTCCCGTGTAGTCGTAATCCCCGTTCGGGTTGCAGAGGGTCGTGTAGTCGTCCGCGAGGAGGCCGGCGTCGATCGGCGTGGGGCTGCCGTATCCGCCTCCGGGTTCGGAACCGGCGAGCATTTCGGTGACGTCCTCCATGTTGGTGCTGGTCAGCTTGATGAAGTTTTGGCCGTCCGCGCTGACGTAATAGTCGTAGACGCCTTCGCGAAGGACGATGCAGGCATAGGGATAAGCGTCCTCAAGGGTGGAGTCGGATGCTCTCTGATAAAAGGTTCCGTTGAAATCGTCCGTGTAGGTCGTCGCCGCGAGGAAGAAGGACGGCGCCAGCACGAGCGTGTGATATCCGCCGGAGAGCGAATACGGTTCGGCGGCGGGGTTGAAGTGCAGTCCGGTGTAGGCGTCGGAGGAGGGCGGGGACGGGAGGCCGCTGTCGACCATCCAGATAGTGACGGCCATGTTGAACGTTCCGGGGAAGGTCTTGCTGAGATTGGCCTCCGCCATGTCCTCCGGCGTTGTGAGCATCGTCCATTGCAGCAGGCCGTTGCCGACGATCTCCACCTCGGCAACCTCCTCGAAGATGACCGGTTCATCCTCCTCCGGGTCCTCAAAGAAGGTCCAGCAGACCTCGTTTCCTTCTGCATCGAGGAGGGAGTTCGCGGAGCCGAACTCGTCGTCCAGGCTGTTGATCGTCATCGTGTAGGCTTCCATCTCGCTGCCGTCGGTGTTTACCCCTCCGCTGAAGGTGAGGCGGTAGTCCTGGACCGTCATGCAGCCGGCGACGCTGATCGGACACGCGAAGGTCTGGTCCTCCAGGTAGGCGACGCAGGGTGTGGTGCCGTCGCTTTCGGCCGCCGCCGCGACGCCGTCCGCGTCGAGCGCCTCGACGCTGACCGACGGGGCCGTCACGAGCGCTTCGCTCATCGTGAGGAAGACCTGTACGGTCCCGGGCGAAATCGAGGCGTTCGATGTTTTGGTCGTGCTCGTCACCGTCGGGGTCGATGTTCCCGACTCCGTCGTCGTTTCGAGGCCGGCATAGGGAACGCTGCCGCCCGCGCTGCACCCGGCGACGAACGCCGACAGCGCGAGTGTAGCAATCGTCATCCGTACGCGATTGCGCATATTCGCCTCCCTTCGGCGCCCCCAACTATCTGAGATAGAATTTGCAATATCCGAGCCAGGCCGTAGGAGGGGATACAGAAAATAATCATTGATATCATTTGGGAATTTTTGATTTGATGTTTTTTTGTCCCGCTGGGGGGGTGTACTCGAACCCGCTTTGAGAGAATGAAGTCAATCGATTGACGACGTCTCGATGGGTTTGGAGTGCGGTTGACAGCTCACGGCCTTCGGGATAGTGAGCGCGCAGCAAACACACGGGAATCCTTTCTAAATTAGGAGTAGCTCATGGCCACGATCATCGATGTCATCGGACGAGAAATCCTCGACTCCAGAGGCAACCCCACCGTCGAGGTCGATGTCCTCGTCGAGGGGGGCTTCCTCGGGCGCGCCGCGGTTCCCTCCGGCGCCTCCACCGGCAAGCACGAGGCGGTCGAGCTGCGCGACTCCGACCCGAAGCGCTATCTCGGCAAGGGGGTGCAGACGGCGGTGGAGAACGTCAACACGACGATCCGCCATGCCCTCAAGGGGATGCCGGTCACCGGTCAGCGGGTGATCGACAAGACGCTCATCGAACTGGACGGGACGCCAAACAAGGCGAAGCTCGGCGCCAACGCGCTGCTCGGTGCCTCGCTCGCTTGCGCGCGCGCCGCCGCCGAGTACCAGAAGAAGCCGCTCTACGACTACATCGCGCAGCTCGCCGGTCTGCGCGCTCCGTCGCTCCTGCCGGTGCCGATGATGAATATCTTGAACGGCGGCCAGCACGCCGACAACAACGTCGACATCCAGGAGTGGATGATCATGCCGGTCGGCGCGTCGCGCTTCGCCGAGGCGCTGCGGATGGGCGCGGAGGTCTTCCATCATCTCAAGAAGGTCCTGCACGAGAAGGGGCTCGCGACCTCGGTCGGCGATGAGGGGGGCTTCGCGCCCGACCTGCAATCCAACCGCGAGGCGGCCGACGTCATCATGACCGCCATCGAGCGCGCCGGCTACACGGCGGGCGAGGATATCTGCCTCGCGATCGACGCCGCTTCCTCGGAGTTCTACCAGGACGGCCACTACGTCCTCGCGGCGGAGAAGAAGCCGAAGAAGAGCTCCGACGAGCTCATCGCCTGGTACGGCGAGCTGATCGACCGGTATCCGATCGTCTCCATCGAGGACGGCCTCGACGAGGACGACTGGGAGGGGTGGCAGCGGATGACCGCCGAGCTCGGCGACCGCGTGCAGCTCGTCGGCGACGATCTCTTCGTGACCAACACCGAGCGCCTCAAGCGCGGCGTGGAGGAGGGGATCGCCAATTCCATCCTCATCAAGCTCAACCAGATCGGGACGCTCTCCGAGACGCTCGACTGCATCCGCGATGCGCACGAGGCGCAGTACACGACGGTGATCTCGCACCGCTCCGGCGAGACGAGCGACACGACGATCGCCGATGTCGCGGTGGGGACCGCCGCC
>CAYPII010000047.1:0-8147 GCA_964410765.1 uncultured Myxococcales bacterium
GAGCGCACCGAGAGCTCGAGCTCGTCGACGCGGCGGTAGAGGTTCTCGTTGAGCGCCGGCTTCTCCTCGCGCTCCTGCAACTCCTCGATCGGCTCGGGGAGCTCGTCGAAGTTGATGAAGATCTGCAGCTGGTGCTTGAGGATCTTCGCCGCGAAGGCCACCGCGTCGTCCGGCCGGACCGCGCCGTTCGTCCAGACCTCCATGGTCAGCTTGTCGTAGTCGGTGCGCTGGCCGACGCGCGCGTTTGAGACATTGTAGTTGCAACGCACGATCGGCGAGTGGATCGAATCGATCGGGATGGTCCCCACCGGATCGTCCTCGCGCTTGTTCTGCTCGGCCGGGACATAGCCCTTGCCCATGCGCACCGTGAAGGTCCCCTTGAACTTGCCCTCGGGGCCAACGGTGGCGATGTGCTGCTCGGGGTTGAGGATCTCGACCTTGTCGGAGATCACGAGATCGCCCGCCTTGATCTCCTTCTCGCCGGAGACGTCGAGGCGGATGACGTCGGAATCGCCCTCGTGGAGCTTCAAGCGCACCTTCTTGAGGTTGAGCACGATGTCGGTGACGTCCTCGGCCACGCCCGGAATGGAGGTGAACTCGTGCAGGACCTCCTCCAGATGCATGTTGACGATGGCCGCGCCCTGCAGCGACGAGAGCAGCACCCGGCGCAGCGTGTTCCCGATCGTGATGCCGAAGCCGCGCTCGAAGGGGCGCGCCACGATCTTGCCGTAGGTCGGCGTCATCTTCTCGGTCTCGAATTCGAGGCCGCGCGGCTTGATCAGCCGTCTCCAGTTGCGATACATGTGATCCTCCTCGTGACGCATCCTCTCCCATGTCGCGAAACGCATGGGACCCACTGCGTCTTTGACGTCTTTCATCGTTCGTCTTTCGTCGTTCGACTCCCCCCTGCTTCTCGGAATGTCGACCGACGAACGACAAACGACGAACGACGGTCGTTACTTCGAATAGAGCTCGACGATCAGGTGATCCTGGATGGGCAGCCCCAGCTGTTCGCGCGTGGGGAAGGCCATCACCTTCGCCTGATGCTTGTCCTTCTCGAGCATGAGCCACTCCGGCACGCCGCGCCGATCGACCGACTCCATCGCCTCTGCGATGGCCGGGACCTTGCGGCTCTTCTCGAACACCGCCACCGTATCACCCTGGCGGAGCAGGTGCGACGGGATGTTCGACTTGCGGCCGTTGACCTGGAAGTGGCCGTGGCGGACGAGCTGCCGCGCCTGGTTGCGCGAACGCGCGAAGCCCATGCGGTAGACCATATTGTCCAGCCTGCGCTCCAGCAGCAGCAGGAGGTTGTCGCCGGTGGCACCCTTCATCCGGTCGGCCATCTCGTAGTACTTGTGAAACTGCCGCTCGAGGACGCCGTACATCTGCTTGGCGCGCTGCTTCTCGCGCAGCTGCAGGCCGTAGTCGGAGACCCGGCGGCGACGGCGCTGGCCGTGCTGTCCGGGGCCGTAGGCGCGGCGCTCATAGGCGCACTTGTCCGTGTAGCAGCGATCGCCCTTGAGGAAGAGCTTCATCCCCTCCGTGCGACACTTCCGACAGACCGATTCCGTATACCTCGCCATGTTTCCTCCAATTCAATTCGGAATTCGGATTTCGGAATGCGGAATATCATCACGTGACGATCTGTTCCTATTCCGCATTCCGCGTCCGCATTCCGCATACAACGTTAGACTCTCCTCCGCTTGGGCGGCCGACAGCCGTTGTGCGGGATCGGGGTGATGTCGCGGATGGAGGTCACCTTGATCCCCGTGCGCTGCAGCGCACGCAGCGCCGACTCGCGACCCGCGCCCGGCCCCTTCACCACGACCGACGCCGAGCGCAGGCCGTGATCGGTGGCCTTGCGCACCGCGTCCTCGGCCGCGAGCTGCGCCGCGAAGGGTGTGCTCTTGCGCGAACCCTTGAAGCCCTTCACGCCGGCCGACGACCAGGAGATGACGTTGCCCGAGACATCCGTCACCGTGATGATCGTGTTGTTGAACGTGGAGAGGATGTGCACCACGCCCGTGGGCACGTTCTTCTTCACGCGCTTGCGACCGCGCTTCGGGGCCACCTTTTTCTGTTCCGTCGACATCAGCTCCTCCTCATCCAACTACGATTGTATTCCGCACTCCGCACTCAAATCAGCCCTTCGGGCCGGCGACCTGCTTCTTGCCCGCCACCGCGATGCGCTTGCGCCCCTTCGTCGTGCGGGCGTTCGTGTGCGTGCGCTGGCCGCGGCAGGGCAGCTTGCGAATGTGCCGCTGCCCGCGATAGGTGCCCAGGTCCTTGAGCCGCTTGATGTTCCCCTGGATCTCGCGGCGGAGGTCGCCCTCCACCTTGAAACCGGCGTCGATCACCTCGCGGATCTTGGTGATCTGCTGGTCATCGAGGTCGTCGGCGCGGATGTTCGGATCGATCTGCGCGCGCTCGAGGATGCTGCGCGCGCTCGTCTGCCCGACGCCGTAGACGTAGGTCAGCGCCGTCTCGATGCGTTTCTTCCCGGGAACGTCGACTCCTGCTATTCTTGGCATGATTCCTCTCCTTCTCCATCAACCATTTCCAACGTCGTTTTCTCGATTCCTCTTCGGACGACGCCAATCGAACGCTGATCTGGAACGCAGATCAATCGCGGATCAAGATCGGCGTTGGATCCGCGTTGCCGATCCGCGTTGGATCAGCCTTGTTTTTGTTTGTGCTTCGGATTCGTGCAGATCACGCGCACCACTCCACGGCGGCGGATGATCTTGCACTTGTCGCACATTTTCTTGACCGATGATCTCACTTTCATAATACCCTCCAGCTACTTGGTTCGATACGTGATGCGCCCGCGCGTCAGGTCGTAGGGCGAGAGCTCCACCGTGACCTTGTCGCCGGGAAGGATCTTGATGAAGTACATCCGCATCTTCCCCGACACGTGCGCAAGCACCCGGTGCCCGTTCTCCAGCTCCACCCGAAACATCGCGTTGGGGAGCGTCTCCAGCACCTTGCCCTCGACCACAATCGATTCTTCCTTCGCCATACCCCTCCCTAGAGGATGCTTAAGATCTCCGGGCCGTCCTCCATGACGGCCACCGAGTGTTCGAAGTGGACGGAGCGCTTCCGGTCTTTCGTCACGACTGTCCAGCCGTCGCGCTCCACCTCCACCTCGTGCGTCCCTTCATTGAGCATCGGTTCCAGCGCCACGACGAGCCCGCGCCGAAGCTTGAGCCCCGTGCCCGCCTCGCCGACGTTCGGCACCTGCGGCTCCTCGTGGAGCGAGCGTCCGATGCCGTGGCCGACGTAGTCGCGGACCACGCCGTATCCGGCCTCGTTGGCGCACCCCTCGACCGCGGCCGAGATATCGTGCAGCCGGTTGTCGACCCGGCAGGCCGCGACGGCGCGCGTGAGCGCCTCCTCGCCGGTCGCGAGCAGCCGGCGGGCCTCGTCGTCGACCGCACCCACCGGAAAGCTCCAGGCGTGATCGCCGAAGAAACCGTCGAGCAGGACGCCGCAGTCGATGCTGACGATGTCGCCCTCCGCGAGCGCCCGGTCGCCCGGGATGCCGTGCACCACCTGCTCGTTCACGGAGACACAGAGCGTGTGACGATAGCCGGGCACCGTCGGGAAGGCCGGTTCGGCCCCCGCGGCGCGGATCATCTCCTCCGCGATGCGATCGAGCTCGCCCGTGGACACCCCGGGGGCGACGACCTCCGCCATGCGTGCCAGCACCTCGGCGACGATGCGGTTGGAGCGCCGCAGCTGCTCGACCTCATCCCGGGACTTGAGAAAAATCATGCCCGCCCCGCGTCCCGACGCTCCTCGATCGCGGCACACACCTTCTCAAAGATCTCGTCGATGGAGCCCTGTCCCTCAACGTTCTGCAAGAGCCCGCGCTCGCGGTAGTACTCGATGAGCGGGGCCGTCTGCTCGTTGTAGACCCGCAACCGATCGCGGATCGTTTGCTCGTTATCGTCATCGCGCTGGTAGAGCTCGCCGCCGCACGCGTCGCAGACCCCCTCCTGCTGCGGGGTCTTGAAGGCGACATGAAAGCCGGTGCCGCAGTTGCGGCACTGGCGGCGGCCGGTCAGGCGTTTCACGACCTCCTCGTCGGAGACCGCGATGTTGACCACCGCGTTGAGCGCGCGACCCGACTCCTGGAGCATCCGGTCGAGCGCCTCGGCCTGCCCCAGCGAACGCGGAAAGCCGTCGAAGATGCAGCCCTTCGCGCAATCCGTCTGTTCCAGCCGTTCGGCGATGACGCCGACGATCGTCGCATCCGGGACGAGCTCGCCGCGGTCCATGAAGAGCTTCGCCTCGCGGCCGACGGCGGTTCCCTCGCGCACCGCGGCGCGGAGCATGTCGCCGGTGGAGAGCTGCGGAACGCCGTAGCGCTCCTCGAGCATCTTCCCCTGCGTCCCCTTGCCGCAGCCCGGGGGTCCCATCAGAATGATATGCAGCGCTTTCGTCATGTGTCGTTCACACCTTCCAGTCGCATTCTGCCTTCAGCGCACAATCAACAACCTCACGTCTTAACCCTTTGCTGACAGCTGATCGCTGAGAGCTGACAGCTGCCTTATCCGCGCCGTCCGCGGAAGCGACCGCCCGCCTTCGCGCCCAGGAAGCCCTCGTAGTGGCGCGTGAGCAGGTGCGATTCGATCTGGGCCAGCGTATCCATCGCTACGCCGACGACGATCAGCAGCGAGGTGCCGCCGAAGGTGTAGGCGAGCGTCGACGGGATGCCGAAATGCGCAATGAGCAACCGCGGCAGCACGCAGATGGCCGCCACGTAGAGCGCGCCGCCGAGCGTGATGCGCGTGAGCACCCGGTCGATGTAATCGGAGGTGTTCCGCCCCGGCCGGATGCCGGGGATGAACCCGCCGTACTTCTTCATATTGTCCGCCACATCCACGGGGTTGAAGGTCACCGCCGTATAGAAGAAGGCGAAGAAGATGATCAGCCCCGCGTAGATCGTCACATAGATCCAGCCCGACGAGAGCGCCGCGGCGATGTGCTGCATGGGGCCGCTCTCGACGAACTGCGCGATCGTCGCCGGGAACATGATGATCGACGAAGCGAAGATCGCCGGGATGACGCCCGCTGTGTTGACCTTCAGCGGCAGATGCGAGGCCTGGCCGCCGTACATCTTGTTGCCGACCACCCGTTTGGCGTACTGCACCGGGATGCGCCGCTGGGCGCGCTCCACATAAATGATGATGCCGATGATGAGCGCGATAAAGAGGACCAGCAGCAGGAAGCCGAAGAGCCCCGCGAACTGCTCCTTGGTCGCCCACGCGTCGCGGAAGCCGACCGGGATGCGCGTGACGATGCCGGCGAAGATGATCAGCGAGATGCCGTTGCCGATCCCGCGCTCGGTAATCATCTCGCCCAGCCACATCAGGAAGCAGGTTCCGGCCGCCAGCGTCACCATCGTGGTGATATAGAACTGCCACGCCGGGACGCCCGGGAGCACCGCGCCCTGCTGCTTGAGGCCGAAGCTGATGCCAAAGCCCTGGATGAGCGCGAGCATCACCGTGCCGTAGCGCGTGTACTGGGTGATCTTCTTGCGCCCCGCCTCGCCCTCCTTCGAGAGCCGCTCGATGGCGGGGACCGCCACGGTCAGCATCTGCAGGATGATCGACGCGCTGATGTAGGGCATGATACCCAGCGCGAAGACGGAGAACTGCTGCAGGGCGCCGCCCGAGAAGAGGTTGAAGATTTCAAAGACCGTGCCCTGCGAGACGATCTTGCGGACCGTCTCCGCGTTGATGCCGGGCGTGGGGACGAAGACCCCGATGCGATAGACGCCCAGCATGAGAATCGTGAACAGGATGCGCTTCCGAAGCTCCGGAATTTTCGCGATGTTGCCAATCCCTTCAGCCACCAATCACCTCGACCTTTCCCCCGGCCGCTTCGATCTTCTGACGCGCGGAGGCGGAGACCTTGTGCGCCTTGACCGTCAGCGGCTTCGTGAGCTCCCCCCGGCCCAGCACCTTCACCCCATCCTTCAGGCGCGAGACCACCCCGTTCTCCTGCAGGAAGTCCGGCGTGACTTCGGCGTTCTCCGGCAGCCCCTGCAGCTGATCGACGTTGACGATCGCGTACTCGGTGCGAAAGATGTTCGTGAAGCCGCGCTTCGGCAGACGGCGCTGCAGCGGCATCTGGCCACCCTCGAAACCGACCTTGTGGTAGCCACCGGCGCGCGCCTTCTGTCCCTTGTGGCCGCGGCCGCCCGTGCCGCCCTGGCCCGAGGCGTCGCCCCGGCCCCGGCGCTTGTTCTTCCGCGATGCGCGCCCGACGGGCTTTCCGATCTCGTTGAGCTTCATCGTTCTCTCCTATTCGCCCGCCGGCGCCGGGACATTCTCCTCGAGAATCTCGACGAGGTACGGGACCTGCTGGATCATGCCACGCACCGCCGGGGTATCCTCGACGACGCGCTCCTGGTGCATGCGGCGAAGGCCGAGCCCCATCACCGACTTGCGGTGGTTCGGCTTCGCGCCATGAGAGCTGCGCTTGAGCTTAATTTTAATTTTCTTCGCCATCGCTGGACCTCATCCGTGCCTTTTCCTCGGGGGTGATCAGCCGCGTCAGGCCGTTGAGCGTGGCCTTGATGACGTTGTGCGGGTTGTTCGTCCCGATGCACTTCGTGAGAATGTTGTGAATGCCCGCGGCCTCCACGACCGCGCGCACCGGACCGCCGGCGATCACGCCGGTACCGACCGAGGCGGGCTTGAGCACGACCTTGCCGGCACCGTAGCGCCCGAAGATCTCGTGCGGGATCGTGCCGTCGATGATCGGCACGCGCACCATCTCGCGCTTGGCGCGATCGCTGGCCTTGCGGATCGCGGCGGGAACCTCCTTCGCCTTGCCCAGGCCCACGCCCACCTTGCCGTTGCCGTCGCCCACGACGACCAGCGCTGCGAAGCTGAAGCGCTTGCCGCCCTTCACCACCTTCGCCACGCGGTTGATGTGGACCACGCGTTCGACCAAATCGCTCTTGGGAGCTCCGAACCGTTCCATATTAGAAGTGCAGTCCTTTCTCTCTCGCTCCCTCGGCGAGAGCCTTCACGCGTCCATGATAGCGGCATCCGTTCCGATCGAAGACGACCTGCGTCACGCCCTTGGCCTTCGCGCGCTCGGCGAGCTGCTCGCCGATGGTCTTGGCGACGGCGACGTTGCCGTTCGCCTTGCCGCGGAAATTCGCCTCGTGCGTGGAGACCGCCACGAGCGTCGTGCCCGATGCGTCGTCTATGATCTGCGCGCCGATATGCTTTAAGCTGCGAAAAACCGAGAGCCGCGGCCGTTCCGCGGTACCCGTGATTTTCTTGCGGATGCGCTCCCTGCGGCGCTCCCGTCCCGTCAACTTGCGATACATAGTTATCCTCCTGTTGCGCCCGCGGCCGCCTTGCCGACCTTGCGCCGGACCTGCTCGCCCTGATAACGCACGCCCTTGCCCTTGTAGGGCTCCGGCTTGCGGAGCTTGCGAATCCGTGCGGCGGTCTCGCCGACCAGCTCCTTGTCGAAGCCGCTGATCGTGATCGTGTTCTGTTTGTCGACCGACGCCTCGACGCCCTGGGGCAGGTCGAAGGCGACCGGATGCGAAAAACCGAGACTCAAGTTGAGCACCGTGCCCTTGGCCTCTGCGCGGTACCCCACGCCGATGATCTCGAGCTTCTTCTCGAAACCCTCGGTCGTGCCGGTGACCATGTTCTGGATGAGCGCCCGCACGAGCCCCTGCTGCATGCGGCCCTGGCGCGTCTCCTCGCGGCGGGTCACCGTGATCTCGCCATCCTTGACCTCGACGGAGACCGCCGGGTAGCGCCCTTCGTTGACGTCAAAGGTCAGCTGGCCCTTCGGGCCCTTCACCGTCAGCGTGCCGTCGGCGAAGGTCACCGTGGCCCCCTTCGGAACGATCACCGGTCTCTTTCCAATCCGTGACATATCGCTCTCCTGCCTTCGTTTGATCCGCGCCTGCCTGCCGGCAGGCAGGTTTGATCCGCGTCCCTACCAGATCGAACAGAGCACCTCGCCGCCCACGCCCTGCTTGCGCGCATCGACATCGCGCAGGATCCCCTTCGAGGTCGAGAGGATCGAGACGCCGACCCCCTGCCGGTTCGGGCGGATCTCCTTCGCGCGCACGTAGACGCGGCGCCCGAGCTTGCTCACCC
>CAYPII010000047.1:8157-10239 GCA_964410765.1 uncultured Myxococcales bacterium
TCCCGTCGGGCAGATAGCGGACGCCCACGGTGATCGCCTTCTGCACGCCCTCCCCGACGACGTTCAGGTCGCGAAGAAAGCCCTCCTCGCACATGACGCGCACCACCTGCTCCTTGAGCGTCGAATACGGGATGGTAACCGTATCGAACTGCGCGTTCGCGGCAGTGCGAATCCGCGTCAGCATGTCGGCAATGGGATCGTTGAATGACATATCGTTGCTCTCCTCTGCGTCGCCTACCAGCTCGACTTCGTGACGCCGGGCAGCTCGCCGGCGAGCGCGCGATTGCGGAAACAGATGCGACACATATCGAAGCGCCGCATGTAGGCGCGCGGGCGCCCGCAGATCGGGCAGCGGTTGTACCGCCGCGCCTTGAACTTCGGTTTCCGTTTCGCCTTCATCATCAAGCAGGTCTTGGCCATTGGAACCTCGTCGTTCGTCGTTCGTCTTTCGTTGTTCGTGTTTTTGAATCACGAATCACGAAAAACGAATCACGCATTACGGAAGGGCATGCCCATGAGCCGCAACAGCTCGTGCCCCTCCTCGTTCGTCTTCGCCGTCGTGACGAAGGTGACGTTCATGCCGTTCTGCCGCTGGACCTTGTCGAAGTTGATCTCCGGGAAGATCGTCTGGTCCGTCAGCCCCAGCGTGTAGTTGCCGCGGCCGTCGAAGGCCTTCGGCGAAACGCCCTTGAAGTCGCGCACGCGCGGCAGCGCGATGTTCACGAGCCGGTTGAGGAACTCGTACATCGCCTTCCCGCGCAGCGTAACGCTGGCGCCAATCGACTGGCCCTGGCGCAGCTTGAAGTTCGCGATCGACTTCTTCGCCTTGCGGGTGACCGGACGCTGACCGGTGATCGCGGCAATCTCCTCGGCGGCGTTCTGCAGGACCTTGATGTCCGTCAACGCGTCGCGCATGGAAGTGTTCACGACGATCTTCGTGAGCTTGGGCACCTGCATCGCGTTTGTGTAACCGAACTTCTCCTTCAGGGCCGGGATGCAGCTCTCGCGATAGCGGCGCTCGTACTCGGTCAGCCCCGTGATGCGCGGGAAACCGCCCTTTTCGCCGCCGCCCTTCTTGGCACCGTCCTTCTTGGCCTTCTTCTCCTTCTTCCCGGCCTTGGCGTCGGGCGCGGCCTGCTTGGCCTTCTTCTTTTTGCCCTGCTGCTTCTTCTCGTCTGCCACGGTCGTACTCCCTTCCTCAGGTCGTCGGCGGTTACTTCGCGCCGGCGATCTCCTCGCCGGTCGCCTTGGCGATCCGGAGCTTGCGCTTGCCGTCACGCTGCATCCCGATGCGCGACCGCTTGGCCGCCTTCTCGTCGTAGTACATGATGTTGGAGACGTGCAGCGGCGCCTCCTTCTCGATGATGCCGCCCTGGCGCTGCTGCTGCGTCGGCCGCTGGTGGCGCTTCACGAAATTGAGCTTCTCCACCCAGACGCGATCCTTCGCGCGATCGACCCGGACGACGCGGCCGGTCTTGCCCTTCTCGCGGCCCGCGATCACCATCACCATGTCACCCTTGCGAATCTTCATCGAAAACCTCGTCGTTCGTCGTTCGTCGTTCGTCATTCGTGTTTTCGAATCACGAATCACGAAAAACGAATCACGTTTTTACAGCACCTCCGGCGCGAGCGAAATGATCTTGACGTATTTCTTCGCGCGGAGCTCTCGCGCCACCGGCCCGAAAATGCGCGTGCCGATCGGCTCCTTCGCATCGTTGATCAGGACGGCGGAGTTGTCGTCGAAGCGGATCGTCGAGCCGTCGGGCCGCCGGACCTCTTTCTTCGTCCGGACGATCACGGCCTTCCGCACGTCGCCCTTCTTCACCTTCGAGCGCGGGATGGCCTCCTTGATCGAGACCACGATGATGTCCCCGATGCTCGCGTAGCGACGGCGGCTGCCACCCAGCACCTTGATGCAGCGGAGGAGCTTCGCCCCCGAGTTGTCCGCCACATCGAGCTCTGTCATATGCTGAATCATATCAAACGCTCCTGCGTTATGCGCGCCCCGCGGGGCACTCCCTTACAGGTTCTCGACATCGGCGAGCGAGGCCCGCTTCAGAACCCCTTCCACCCGCCAGCACT
>CAYPII010000047.1:10249-14824 GCA_964410765.1 uncultured Myxococcales bacterium
ACTTGCGCTTGGAGAGCGGACGGCACTCGCGCAGACTCACCGTATCGCCGATCCGGCACTCGTTGCTCTCGTCGTGCGCCATGAACTTCTTCTTCCGGCGGACGTACTTCTTGAAGCGCGGATCGAGCACAGTGCGCTCCACGAGGACGAGTACGCTCTTGTCCATGGC
This sequence comes from uncultured Myxococcales bacterium, assembly GCA_964410765.1. Taxonomy (GTDB): domain Bacteria; phylum UBA10199; class UBA10199; order 2-02-FULL-44-16; family JAAZCA01; genus CAYPII01. Next base: position 10,419 of record CAYPII010000047.1, read on the forward strand.
GTCGCTCAGAACGACGCCGGTCTTGTTCTTTCTTCCCTTGAGGCCGCTCATGTTACTGCGCCTCCTTTCGCGCCGCGCGCTGCTGCTCGCGCATGATGGTCCGCACCCGCGCCAGTTCGCGCTTGGCCTTGCGGATGTCGGCCGTCGCCTTCAGCTGGCCGGTGTTGCGCTGGAAACGAAGGCGAAAGAGCTGTTCCTCCAGCTGCTTCGCCGCTTCCTGCAGCTCCTTGTCCGACTTTTGTCTGACGTCACTTGCTTTCACGGTAGTCCTCCCGCTCCACGATCTTCGTCTTCAGCGGCAGCTTGTGCGAAGCCAGCCGCAGCGACTCCAGCGCCACCGCCCGCTCCACGCCCTTGATCTCGTAGAGCATCTTGCCGCGGCGCACCGGCTCGACCCACTCCTCCGGAGAGCCCTTGCCCTTTCCCATGCGCGTCTCGGCCGGCTTCTTCGTGATCGGCTTGTAGGGGAAGAGCCGCACCCACAGCTTGCCGCCGCGCTTCGTCGCGCGGCTCATCGCCATGCGAGCCGCCTCGATCTGCCGCGACGTCACCCGGCCGTGCGTCATCGCCTGCAGGCCGTAGTCGCCGAAGGAGAGGTTGCATCCTCTGCAGGCAACGCCGCGGATTCGCCCCTTCTGCTGTTTGCGATACCGAACTTTCTGTGGCTGGAGCATAATTCCCTCGTCTGCCGCTCACGCTCAGCTGAGCTGCGGCTGCTTTTCATCAAAGATCTCACCCTTATAGACCCAGGTCTTCACGCCGATGATGCCGTAGGTCGTGCGCGCCTCGGCGAAGCCGTACTCGACGTCGGCGCGCAGCGTGTGCAGCGGCACCTGCCCCTCGCGATACCATTCGCGGCGGGCGATCTCAGCACCCCCCAGGCGGCCGGCGCACTGGATCCGGATACCCTTGGCGCCGAGCTTCAGCGCCGACTGCACCGCCTTCTTCATGGCGCGGCGAAAGGCGATGCGGCGGACGAGCTGCGCCGCCACGTTCTTGGCGACGAGCTGCGCGTCGATCTCGGCCTTCCGGACCTCGCGGATGTTCACCGTCACCACGTCCGGGAGTCGCTTCTGCAGGTCGAGGCGCAGCGAGTCGATGCCGGCGCCCTTCTTGCCGATGACCAGCCCCGGGCGCGAGGAGAAGATGTTGATCACGACCTTTCCGGCCGCACGCTCGATCTCGACCTTCGAGACGCCCGTGTGCGCCAGCTTCTGCTTGATCTCCTCACGGATCGTGATGTCCTCGTGAACCTGCTGCTGGTACTTGCCCTTGGGGGCGAACCAGCGCGAGCTCCACGTCTTCGTCACGCCGAGTCGAAATCCAGTGGGATGCGTCTTCTGACCCATGTCGTTCTCCGTAATTCGTTATTCGTGAACCGTAATTCGAACATGCCGTGAACCCCATCGGATCACGGATGACGAATCACAAATCACGTTCATTTCTCGTCCAGCGTCATGCGGACGCGGCTGGTGCGCTTGAGGATCGGCGTCGCCATGCCGCGGGCACGCGGCATCCAGCGCCGCATCGTCGGCCCCTTGTCCACCAACAGCTCCTTGACGAAGAGGTTGTCCACATCGATGCCGCCCTTCTGGTCCGCGTTGGCCACCGCCGAGCGAAGCAGCTTGAGCAGCGGCCGAGCCGCGCGACGGCGGGAGAAGGTGAGCGTGTCGATCGCCTCCTGCACCTTCTGGCCGCGCACCTGGTCCGCCACGGCGCGCACCTTCTGAGGCGTCATGCGAAGCATCTTGATTCCCGCGGTTGCCGTCATCACTTGCCTCCTACGGCCGTCTTCCGGTCGCCGGAGTGGCTGCGGAAGGTTCGCGTGGCCGCGAATTCACCGAGCTTATGGCCGACCATGTTCTCCGTGACGAAGACGGGGATGAACTTCTTGCCGTTGTGGACTGCGATCGTGAGCCCCACCATGTCCGGAATGACGGTGGAGCGGCGCGACCAGGTCTTCACCATCTGCTTGGTGTTCTGCGCGATCTGCACCTTCTTGAGCAGATGGTCGTCGATGAACGGTCCCTTTTTGAGCGAACGAGCCATGGCGATTCCTCTCGGTTACCCGCGCTTCTTCTTCTTCTTGCGCGGCGTCACGATGTACTGCTGCGTCCTCTTGTTCTTGCGCGTCTTCATGCCCTTCGTGCACCAGCCCCACGGGGAGACCGGATTGCGGCCGCCGGTCGTGCGGCCCTCGCCGCCGCCGTGCGGGTGATCGACCGGGTTCATCGCCGAGCCGCGCACATGCGGACGGCGGCCCATGTGGCGCACGCGGCCGGCCTTGCCGATGACCACGTTCTCGTGGTCGGGGTTGCCGACCTGGCCGATCGTCGCCCAGCAGCTGACGTGGATCATGCGCACTTCGCCGGAGGGGAGCTTCACCTGGCTATAGCTTCCCTCGCGGGCCATGAGCTGCGCGACCGCACCGGCGCTGCGAACGATCTTGCCGCCGGCGCCCGGCGTGAGCTCGATGTTGTGGATCGCCGTGCCCAGCGGGATCCGCTGCAGCGGCATGGCGTTGCCCGGCTGGATCTCCGCCTGTTCGGAGGCGACCACGCGGTCGCCCACGCGCAGGCCGATCGGCGCGAGGATATAGCGCTTCTCGCCGTCAGCGTAGACCACCAGCGCGATGTGCGCCGAACGGTTGGGATCGTATTCGATCGCGCTGACCTTCGCCGGAATGTCGCGCTTGTTGCGCTTGAAGTCGATGAGACGGTACTTGCGCACCGATCCACCGCCGCGGTGCCGCGTGGTGATCCGGCCGTTGTTGTTCCGCCCCGCCGTCTTCTTCAGCGTCGTGAGCAGGCGCTTCTCCGGCTTCTTGTTGCGCGTGAGCCGGGAAAAGTCGTGCCCGCTCATGCCGCGGCGGCCGGGTGTCGTCGGTTGATAGTTCTTGGTGGCCATATATCGTCCTCGTCGTTCTCTCGATTGCGATCCGCGGATCGAGGATGATCGTTACGCTCCTTCGAGCAGATCGATGCGATCCCCTTCCCCCAGGGTGACGATCGCCTTCTTCCAGGAAGCGGTCTTGCCGACGTTGCGGCCGACCCGGCGATACTTGCCGGAGCAGCTCATCGTCCGCACGGCTTCCACCTTCACGTTGAAAATCTCTTCCACCGCGTTGCGCACGTCGTACTTCGTCGCGCGCGGGTCGACGGCAAAGGCGTACTGGTTGAACTCCGCCTGCGCATTCGAGCCCTTCTCGGTGATGAGCGGCCGTTTGAGCACGTCGAATGTCTTCATGGCTTGAGCACCCCCTCCAGCTTCTCGACGGCCTTGGCCGCGATGATCGCGTGGTCGTGGCGCAGCAGGTCGTAGACGTTGAGCTGCTCCCAGCGGACCGCCTTCACGTTCGGGATGTTGCGCACCGATTTCTCCAGATTCGCCTTCGGCTCGTCGAGCACGATGAGCCCGCTCTTCACGCCGAGTGCCTCGAGCATGGCGAGGGCCACCTTCGTCTTGATCTCCGGGAGCTCCACGTCGTCGACGATGAGGAGATTGCCCTCCTGCTGCTTGAGCGCAAGCGCCGAGCGGAGCCCCCCCTTGCGCACCTTCTTCGGGAGCCGGTAGGCGTAGTCGCGCGGGTGAGGCCCGAAGGCCTTTCCGCCGCCGACGAAGATGTTCGCCCGCATGTCGCCGTGGCGCGCGCGCCCCGTGCCCTTCTGCCGGTACATCTTCGCGGTCGTGCCCGAGACGAGCGTCCGGTTGCGCGAGGCGGCGGAGCCCTTGCGGCGGCACGCCATCTGCTGCTTTACGACCTCGTAGAGGAGCGAACGGCTCGGTTTCGCGGCGAAGATCTCGTCCGCGAGCTCGATCTCACCTGCCGGCTTCCGTTTCTGATCGACGATCTGTTCCTTCACGGATTACTCCTTTTCCTCGGCGGCCTCGACCGGCTGCGCCTCGGCCTCTCCCTCAGCCTGGACCTCAGCCGCACCCTTTTCCTCAGGATTGACCTCAGCCTGCCCTTTGCGCAACCCCTCGCGCCCCTCCAGGTCGCCCGCCGCCGGCGTGACGACCACGAGGCCATCGCGTGCGCCGGGGACCGCGCCCTTCACCAGCAGGAGGTGCTCCTCGGGGCGAACCTCGACGATCTCCAGATTCTTGATCGTCGCGGTCTCATCGCCCATGTGGCCGGGGAGTTTCATGTTCTTGAAGACGCGTCGCGGCCAGGTGCGCATGCCGATCGAGCCCGGCGCGCGGTGCATCCCCGAGCCGTGGGCCGCCGGACCGCCGTGCTTGCCCCAGCGCTTGACCACGCCCTGGAAGCCGCGCCCCTTCGTCGTGCCCTGCACGTGAACCTTCTCGCCCTCCGTGAAGGCCGCGGCGAGGAGCTCCGTGCCAACCGCGAATGCCTCCGGCTGCTGCACGCGGAACTCGCGCAGCGTGCGCAGCACCGGGAGGCC
>CAYPII010000048.1:0-226 GCA_964410765.1 uncultured Myxococcales bacterium
ACTGCTCGCGCACGAGCTCGACGTAGCGCGCGTTGGTCGCGACGAGGACGCGCTCCGGAGGCGCAAGCTGGGCAACGCGGCGCTTCGTCTGCTGCAGGAAGGTCCCCTCGCCAATGAAGTTGAGAAACTGCTTCGGTTTTTCCGGCGTCGAATAGGGCGCAAAGCGCGTCCCCTCTCCGCCGGCCATGATTAAGACGTAAGTATTCTCAGGGGATTGCTTCGTCAC
>CAYPII010000048.1:236-14723 GCA_964410765.1 uncultured Myxococcales bacterium
ACTTCGTTCCTCGCAATGACAACTTAGCGCTCATGATGACAGCCCAATGTTACAGCCTCCAATACGCCATACCCGCGGTGGCGGCATCGGCGGACGTGAACATCCCTTTCACGTCGGAAAGAACGGCAGGGCCACCCGCCAACCTCTTGAGTCCTTCAACTCCCAGCTCGCAAAATTGGCGATGCTTCACGGCGACGACGACACCGTCATAGGGGGCGTGGTCGGCCGGGTTTGAGAGCATGGTGATGGCATATTCCTTCCGCACCTCGTCATGATCCGCATGCGGATCGTAGACGTGCACCTCGCAGCCATAGTCGCGCAGTTCGCTGATGATATCGACGACGCGGGTGTTGCGGATATCGGGGATGTCCTCCTTGAACGTCAGCCCCATCACGAGGACCTTTGCGCCCTTGATCGTCTTGCCGCTGTCGATCATCTTCTTCACCGTCTGCTCGGCCACGTGCTTGCCCATCGAGTCGTTGATGCGGCGGCCGGCGAGGATGACCTGCGGGTGATAGCCGATCTGCTCCGCCTTGTAGGTGAGGTAGTAGGGATCGACGCCGATGCAGTGTCCGCCGACGAGGCCCGGCTCGAAGGGGAGGAAGTTCCACTTCGTCCCGGCGGCCTCCAACACATCGCGCGTGTTGATATCCATCTTGTTGAAGAGGACCGAGAGCTCATTCATGAGGGCGAGGTTCAAGTCGCGCTGCGTGTTCTCGATCACCTTCGCCGCCTCCGCGACCTTGATCGTCGGCGCCCGGTGCACGCCCGCCTCGACGACGCTCGCGTAGACCTCGGCGATGATCTCGAGCGACTCGGCGTCCTGTCCGGAGACGACCTTCCTGATCTTCGTGAAGGTGTGCTCGCGATCGCCCGGGTTGATCCGCTCGGGCGAATAGCCGACCTTGAAATCGACACCACCCTTCAGCCCCGACTCTTTCTCAAGAATCGGCAGGCAGACCTCCTCGGTCACGCCGGGATAGACGGTCGATTCGTAGACGACGATCGCGCCCTTCGAGAGGTTCCTGCCCACCGCCTCGCTCGCCCGGATGACGGGGGTGAGGTCGGGGCGCTTGGCGCTGTCGATCGGCGTGGGGACGGCGACGATGATGAAATCGCATCGCTTGAGCTGTGCGGGATCCGCCGTGCAGGTGATCTTCGTCCCCGCGAACTCTTCGCTCGGGACCTCGCCGGTCGAATCATGGCCACGCTTCAACTCCTCGATCCGACGCGCATTGATGTCAAAGCCGACGACCTCGGCGTGCCTCCCGAAGGCAACGGCGACGGGGAGGCCGACGTAGCCGAGACCGACGACGGCGATATTTCTCTTCTGCATGATTCAGTTCCTTTAGCTAAATGGCGTACGGCTTAAGGCTTAGGGGGTTTATCTCATAACATCGTGCACCAGAAGATTTCGAAATGCGGCCATGCCCTCCAGACGGCGATTGAGCGCCCCGGGGATGATGCCCTCCTCTGCCAAGACCCCGAAAATCTCCCCATACGTCGTCGGCTTTCTCAGGTTGTGGTCCGAGATCACGTGGTTCCCAATGTCGAGGAGACATTCGATCGACAGGTGGAGGCAGCGCTCCGCGGCGGCATGGACGAAGGAATCCTCCTCAAAGTGCTTACGCCCGAGCTTCTGCACCCGTTTGAGGAGCTTCACGTACCCCCTGAAGCGCTCGAGCCTCGCAAGGACGATCTCCCGATCAACCAAAGTAGCCCCCTGCCGCTGCCTGCTCCTTCACGAAGCGCCGCTGGACATCGCGCAGGAACGCCGTGTCGAGATACTCCCGAAGGACCGCGGTCTCAAAGGCGACGCGTGCGGAAGGCTCGTCCTTGAGAAGCGTGCCATCCCGCACCACCTCGTAACGAAGCAGGAGGGGAGCATCGTTGAGGGCCACCAGATCCACACCGTCTGTCTTAAGCGACGCCGCCAAGGCTTCCATGAGTTTGAGTCGCGCGTCGAAGACATCGCAGCCGCGCCGCAGCAGGACCGCGAAATCGATGTCGCTCAAGGGACCCGCTCTACCCCGCGGAACCGAGCCGAAGACATATGCCAGAACAACACGATCGTCTTCCGCAAAGAATCGCGAAGCCGCTTCAATTCGCTTATCGGTCATCTTCATCATCTGTAATACCTCTGGTACCACTCCACGCATTTCTTCACGCCCTCCTGGACCGACGTCTTCGGGGCAAAGCCCACATCGCGCATCAGATACTCCAGACGACACGCTGTCGTTCTGAGCCGATCCTCGCAGCCCCCTTTGCCATCGCCTGCATCATCACCAGAATCCTGATCTTTTCCTCGAAGGGGAGTTTGGCCAGTGCACGGCGCCGCTCCCTCTTTGAACGTGCCATGGCTTCGACGCCCTTCCACCTGTTCCCTTCACTCCCCTTCATGGCTCTCCCCGTTGCACCTTCGCCATTGCTCCTGCAACCCGTGTCGTTCGACGATCTCCCCCAGGAGCTGCATATCGAGAACCGTCTCATCCAACATCATCGAGATCCGCTCTCGATCCTTCGGGCGGCCCGTATCGAGCATGATGGCGATGAGGTGCTCCGCGCGAGGCACCCGCGTGGGCTCACCCTCGTAGCTCACATCCTTCGCCTCCTTCACGGCCTCCTCGACCAGTGCATTATAGGCCGGGATGAACTGAACGGGCACACCCTCGATCATCACGTGTTCCGCCTGCGATTCGTATCCGCGCCCTTTCAGCCATTCATAGATCGGCGATAACTGGACGATGTCGGAGTCTGCGGCGGGAAGAATGCAGAAGACATCCAGATCATAGGTGAGGACGGGCTCCATATAGAAGAGAGCCGCCACGCCGCCCGCTATGACATAGCGTTCGATCAGGCCCTCCCTCTCCATGGTGTTGAGCACCTCAATCGTTTTTTTCATCGTCCTCTCGCGTGCAATCGTCCCGGGCTGGATCCCCGAGAGAACCACTCGGGGATGAGAATCAATAGTACGCCCTATACCATTCCACAAATTGAGCGATTCCCTCCTGGACCGACGTCTTCGGGGCAAAGCCCACATCGCGCATGAGATCATCGACGTCCGCATACGTGGCTGCGACATCGCCGGGCTGCATTGGCAGCATCTTCTTTTGAGCTTCCTTGCCGAGCGCCTTCTCGATCGCCCCGATAAAATCCATCAGTTCGACCGGCGAATGATTGCCGATGTTGTAGAGATGATAGGGCGCAGGGCTTGAGCCAGGATCCGGCGCCTCGCCGGTCCAGGACGGGTTGGACTCGGGCAGATGATCCATCACACGAACGACACCCTCCACAATATCGTCAATGTAGGTGAAATCACGACGCATCTTACCTTCATTGTAAACGTCGATGGGCTGCCCCTCGAGGATCGCCTTCGTGAACTTGAACAGCGCCATATCCGGCCTCCCCCACGGACCGTAGACCGTGAAGTAGCGCAACCCTGTTGTCGGAAGACCATAGAGGTGGCTGTAGGTATGCGCCATCAGTTCGGTCGATTTCTTCGTGGCAGCGTACAACGAGATCGGATGGTCGACATTGTCATGGACCGAGAACGGCATTTTGGTGTTCAATCCGTACACAGAGGAAGAACTCGCGTACACAAGATGACCTCGTGGGGGATCAGGGATCGGGGATCGGGGATCAACATCAACCCCCTGCTCCCTGTTCCCTGTTCCCTGTTCCCTTCCCCAAATGTGCCGACATCCCTCCAGAATATTCAAGAAACCGACGATGTTCGCCTGGATATAGGCATGCGGGTTTGTGAGGCTGTAGCGTACGCCCGCCTGTGCGGCCATGTGTAGAACGCGGTCAAATGCCTCACCCTTGAATACGCCCTCCATCCCCTCGCGATCGGCGATGTCGAGTTTTTTGAAGGTGAAACAACCCCGTTTCGGGATCAGGGATCGGGGATCAGGGATCGGGGCCGGCCCTTCCGTCCCACAAACCTCCGATTCTGTTCCCTGGTATTTCTTCAACTGTTCGAGGCGCGCCTCTTTTAAAGAAACATCATAATAGTCGTTGAGGTTGTCGATACCAACAACGCTGTGCCCATCTGCGCATAATCTCTTTGCGAGATGGAAGCCGATGAAGCCGGCGACACCTGTCACCAAGATACGCATCAGCACTCCCTTGTGAGTAAATGGTGAATAGTAAATAGTAAATGGTACAAGGCTTTCATGACCTGCCACCATTGCCGAGAGAACGGATAAGACCTGAGATCATTCGCTGCATCTGATCGACCTGTGACAATAATTCCCCTGTTTCAGCCTCTTCAAAATAACCAAGCTCCTTTGAAACAACGAACTGCGTCTCCAACTCAGAAGCTGAGCCTCGTGCCATGAGAAGAAATCGCCTGAACTCAGGTTTTGATCCTCTTGAAGCTCCTTCGGCGATATTGCTCACGATCGATACAGCTGAGCGCCTCATTTGAACGACAAGACCGTAACGTTCATCGGGAGGAAAATCCTTTGTCTTCCTATAAACCAGCACAACAAACTCAACACCCTGCTTCCAAACTTCCAAATCCCTATGCGTTTTCACTTCAAACATTTTTTCACCATTCACTATTTACCATTCACTATTTACTATTCACTATTTACTCAAAGATCAGCACCCCTCACAACAACTTCGCATACGCCTTCGCCAACGCCTCGAGATCCTTGAGCTTGGATTCGATGACGGCAAAGACACGATCGAGATCCAATCGAACGTAGTCGTGCACGAGGAGATTGCGATCAACCAAAATAACCCCCCTTGGCGAGCTGACCTTTTGCCGCTCGGCACTGAACAGCCCTCAAGTAAAGCGTATCCAAAAACTCCCTGAGCGTCGCCGTCTCGAAGCCAACGCGCTGTGATGGTTCATCCTTGAGAAGCTCCCCGCCTCTGATGACTTGATACCGCAGGAGGAGCGGCGCCTCGTTGAGGATGACCAGGTCCAGCGCGTCCGACTTGAATGATCGTGAGAGCTTCTCCATGAGCATTAAGCGATACGCAAACTGATCACGGACGCCCGTCAGGAAGACAGCGAGGTCGATGTCGCTCAGCGGCCCTGTCGTTCCCTTCACCGCAGATCCAAAGGCGTAGGCAAAGGCGACATGCTCGTCATCCTGAAAGAAACGTTGTGCCAGCTTGATCTTGTCCTGCATCGTCATGCGTAATGGCTCCAGACTTCCCGTTCCTGCGTTCAATGCAGCTTCTCCAGACAACATTTCTTGTACTTCTTCCCGCTACCGCAGGGACACGGAGCGTTGCGCCCCGGCGCGGGCTCCCCCTTGCCGCTGGGTCCCTTCTGAGCATGGAATTCGTTCCATGCAACCCGAAACGCCTCCATGAACCGCTCCAGCTCTAACGGATGCGTCCACATCGGATCGACCTTTTCGAAGAAAGCGTTCGGGTCCTTCGCCCGATCCAGCGTCTCGAGAATCTCGTCGGGGGACTCTGCGGAGCTGCAAAAGCGCAGCGCGTGTACGACGATCTCCGCGGCATCAGCGGGATGCATGAACTCCCCGCCACCGCCTCGCCTTTCCTCACCCCAGGCCCTTCCCCCGATCCAGGCGAGTTCGCTGGTGAAGATCCTCGCGCTCTCGGTCGTAAAGGGCCTCTCGGGACCCCGCTCCTTCGGGTAGGTATCGCAGTTGCCGGCCAGGATCACGTTTCCATTCGGTTTGACGAAGAGGCGACAGACCATGACGTCCCCCGGCTTGACCTGCTCACTCCCCATCCTCTCGGAAATGAAGATGCGCTCGCCGTCGTTCAGGTCCTTCACCTCGATCCCCTTGCCCTTTTTCACCGTCGTCACCTCGAAGACCGAGAAGATCGTGTCGGTGACGATATGCTCGATATACCTCCTGTCCGCGGCGGAGAGCCGGCCAAACGCCTCGGAGTCGAGGAATAGCTCTCCGACCGTCGCATCATCATATGACGGAATCCCATGGCCGAAGAGGTAGTAGAAGACCAGGCCAGAAAAATCACCGACGCGGTCCGGCATGCCGTGGACACCGAAGAAGGAGTAGTACAGGTGCGCCCAGAGAAAACGAAGATCCTCCGTGAAAGCCCAGCGGGAGATCAGCTCCACGATGCGACACCATCGCTCGGAATGGGTTTTATCGGCAAACGTCCAGGGCGGAGCGGTGAAGGCACGGTAGATAAAGGGTGGCTCCCCAAATCGGACGAACCGCGCAATGGCCGTTGCGGAGACGCGACGGGCGCTCTGAACGAGCCCTGGGAGATCGACATCGTCCCCGCACTGCAAGAGCACGGAGACGCGATCCAGGTTGACGGCGCCCTGCTTGAACGAGGAAGGATACTCGTACGGCGTCGTCATGAAGCGCCCTTCACCATCCTTGCTAACGATGCGGCACCAGATGATTGCCCCCTTCTCGAGCCGATGTCCCGGCTCAAAGAAGTCCTCGCGGCGAACGCTGAATTGCCGTTTCGTCGTCACGTCACGAAGTTCAATGAGGTCATGTTCGACATCCTGCAGGACCTCGTACCACCCCATCGCACTTATCGAGAGCATCTCGAGGACCACGCGCTCGCTCGATGGCAACCCGTTGCCGACACTCGCCAGGTACTCCTCCGCTACCGTCAGACCGGAAGAACAGGGCATGTCGAAGAGGGGTGTCAGATTCAGGATGCTGTCGAGCAACGCGCCATCGCCTTCACCAAACAATCCCTCGAACGCATGCAGATGCCCGAGCCCCTCCTTCGCCCAAGAGGCGCTTCGCCTGTTCTCGACGAGGGCATCCATCAGGCAGCGAATCGCCGCTTCATAGGTCCTGTAAAACTCATGATCCGTAATCATTAGCACCTGGGAATCAATGGGTTCGTTGTGCCTTCACCATTCGCTACTTACTCACCATTCGCTTCACAAATCGTTCCCTCTGTTCCTTCGAAAAATCGCTTCCATAGAACCGCTTGAAGAGAAAGAGGCGCTTGTCGGTCTCGGTCGCATCCTTGGGAAACGACGCCAAAACGAGCTCCCGTGCAGTGTTGAACATCGAGCATCCCATCTTGAGGCGCTCCTCGCCGCTTTTCTGTCGCATCAGGGCGAGCATCTTTTCATGTGCTGCTGAACTCGTGTCGTTCATGCCGTCGCTTTCTCCAACAGATGCTCGATCCCGAGCTTGTGAACCCATGTGAAGATGTAGTTTCGATCCAGATTGGGCGCCGCCTCGATGATATTCCGGACATCCTTGAGCTGCATCTCGGACATGCTGTCCTTCGCCCAGAAGAGCTTGTAGATGACGAGATCCTCGGGGGAGATAAACCAGATCTTCGTTCCGTCGATCTCAACCTGCTTGCGCCGGCCGAATTCAGCGGCGTCATACTCACCGTCCTTGAGGACGATGAAATCGATCTTGATGATGAGTTGCGGATGAATCAGATTGAACATCCCCCTGCGAACCACTTCATTCCTGATCGTCGCCAGATCGACATCGTACTCCCCCTCAAACAGGGCAACGAATCGCTCAAGATCCTTTTCACCAAGTGCGATGACGACATCGATGTCGCGCGTCATACGGGGCTGCGCATAGTAGTTCATGGCGATGGACCCCGATATCATGTAGGGGATCGACGCCTCGTTCAGTCGGCTGGCCACTTCTTTCAGGATGCGCAGCTCTTCACTCATGGATACAACCCCATGTGAGGGATCAGGGAACAGGAAACGGGGATCAGGGCAGCCACAGACATCAAAGCTTCTCCTTCAGTGAACGTATTTGCCCTGATATCATTTTCGAAATCTCCTCGCGTCGCTCAAACAACTCGGAAAATGCTTCTTCATTCAAATATTCGAGATTACGCGAAATTAAGAGATGCACTTCGAGCTCACTGGCTGACGCTAATGCCATGTGCAAGAAACGAATATACTCCTTCGTAGATGCCCTGGTTGATCCTTCGGCAATATTACTCGGAATGGACACAGCTGATCGACGCATTTGACTCACCAAGCCGTAGAGCTCTTCGCGAGGACAGCTCTTCGTAACTTCGTAAATGCGTGTGACATAGGACACGGATCGCTGCCAGACATCCAAGCTCCTATGCCCGCTGTTCTTCATCATTGTATCCGTGTCCTGTCCTGTGCAGTTCATACGTTCCCTGATCCCTGTTCCCAGATCCCTGCTCCCTTCATCCCATTCCCCAGCTCCTGCACCAGATCCACGACGCGGCAGGGGGCGTCGGCGAGCGCCGTCGGCATCGCGTTGAGGATGACCGCCCCAGTAGCCCCCTGTATCGGAAGCGCGCGCTGCAGCGTTCCGAACGCCCCCTCCTCCTCGAAGAGGGCCGCCACGAGCTCCGCCAGCTCGCAGTTGCCGTGCAGGTGAAAATCGCGAATGCCATCCGCGCGCAACTGCAGCAGGACCTCGTGCACGCGCATCTGAATCGAGCGGTATTCGCGCACCGTCCGCAAGACGTAGCGGTACGATTTCAACGCCGTCTGGGCGAAACCGTCGGGGGTGAGCAGGTACTCGATCGAACGACGGTTGAGCCGGCTCGTCTTCACGTACCCCGTGTGCACGAGCTTCTTGAGCACGGCGTTGATGAGCCCGACCGACAGACCCGTGCGCCGCGCGAGCTCGCGCTGCGAGATCGAGGCCTCCGCGCCGTGGAGGGATTCGAGAACCGCGAGTTCGTTTGTTGTGAGATTCTGATCGGAGGTCATGTGAACCAGTGTAAGGTCAGCCCATCACCGAAAGAATACGCCTCATCTGCTCAACAAGAGGGGGCACCTTGCTCTGCACGATGTCCCAGATAATCTCCTTATCGATGCCGAAATACTGGTGAATGAGAAGATCGCGCAGGCCAGCCATCTTCTTCCATTCAACATCTACATGCTGTGATTTTAACTCCGAGGAGATCGCCTTCGCAGCTTCTCCGATAATCTCCAGATTCCGAACGACGGCATCGACCGTCTTCTCATCCGCACTGAAGGAATCGAAGGACTGACCCTGTGTGAACTGGACGATCTTCTTTGTCGCCTCGAGGATATCCTGGAGATAGACCCGCTCGTTACGCGGCATATTGCACCTCCTTCAGGATCTCATCCCTCAAAGCGGGCTTGAGCGCTTCCGTCGTTACCAGGTCGATGGATCGACCCAGCTTTTCCTCGAGGAACAGCTTCAGGCCCATGTAATTGTCAAATGTCTTGCGGTCGAATTCGACCAGTATATCGACGTCGCTTCCTTCCTTGTCTTCACCCCGCGCGCAGGAACCGAAAATACCGATACGGCGGACGCCATAGCGCGATGAGATGAGCTTTCCTTCATCTTTGAGGATCTGAAAAATCTGTTCACGCATCGTCATCATATCCCCCTCTCAAAAAGGAGACCCTTCGACTCGCTTACGCTCGCTCTGGGTTGTCAGTTCGGCCTGCAATTTTTCCCGTTGGGAAAAAATTGCGCCGAATTGACAAGCTACCGCCGGGGCGCGTTCGATGGGTATCGAGCACCAAGGATGACTGCAGGTCTGTCTCCAGCTGGCTTCGTGTTGCACTGCGTCGTTTTGCGAAGAACCGCCTCAACTGCCGCCAACTGCATTACCACCGTGTTCTGCTGGTGAATCGTTCACGGTCTGAACGTTCAATGAGTGAGCGTTTAAATCAGCATGTCGGAAAAAGGTCAAGGGAAATGGACGCGATGCGGCGAAAAATTCCTGCTGGAAATACAACGGTTTAGCGGACTTTCGGCCTCGGCGACCGAGCCACGGGAAGCTCGTTCGCAACGCCGGGCAACCCCACCGCTCCGGGAGCCCCCTCTCCATCCAAGAACACCCCCTCGCCCACGGCGGAGGCATCCAGAATCGGCAGCGCCGCATCCCACACGGATCGTGCCGCATCCATCCCATCCCCTTCATCACCAAACCCGAAGAAGCGCGACCGCAGCTGCGAACCGTCGCCGCCGGAGACACCGCCCGGCGCAGCGCCCCCACCGGGCGCCGCGCCTCCTCCCGCACCATTCGCACCGCCGCTCTCACCGCCCCCGCCCTTCTTCTTCATCGCCTCCAGGTGCTGCTTGAAGGCCTCGACCGAATCGACCTCCTCGGTCAGCCGCATTGCCGCCTCGTTGGAGAGGAGTTCCACATACCGCAGTGCACTCGCGCGTCGTCGCGGATCGTTGATGCGCATGGCGGTGATCTCCGCGAGCTCGACGAGGACCGGATTGATAGAGGGGGCGTTTGCCACCGCGCCGATGAGTTCGGCCATCAGCGGATCGATCGGAAGTCCTTCATCGGGCGGAAGCGCGAAGAAGAAGGTCAGCGCCGGGTCGCGCCCCCCCTCGCGGTCGGCGAGGGCCAGCAACGCATGCAGCGCCGGGTCGCCGCCGCCGCGCGCCGCCACCGCCACCAACCCGGCAAAACGCGGCGGCAGCGAAAGCTGATGGCCCGAGTTGACCGCGAGGATATGCAGTAGCAACCGCCCGCGCTCTTCCCACTCCGGATCGTCGAGAAGACGAGCAAGATCCAAAAACATCTCCAGGTGCTCCGCGCTCTCGATCGTTTCCAAATCCATCTGAATCATCTCCAGGATCGCCGCCTCCTCCTCGCGGCCGGCAGCGCGCGCTTGCTGCACGAGCTCGGGATAGCGTACCCCCAGCATCGCTCGCAGGCGCACGGGGGAGCTCTCCGGGCATCGCATTCCTCCATCCAGGAAGCGGGCATAGCCCTTCGCCCAGGCCTTCACGGAGCGCCCCAGCGCATTGAGGTCGGCGGTACGGGCAAACTGCTGGAGCGACTGGGCAAACCGCGCCTCGGCATGGGGACCGGTGGTAAACCATCCCTCGCCGTTCGTGAAGGTCCGCTCGAAACCCTCGCCGCAGAGCCCTTCGTAGGTCGATGCGAAGGCGTTGTAGTACTGATAGGCGGGGGAATCCGGCGTCAGCTCGCCCAACCGCCGCGGCACCTCGAAGCCCTGCTCCTGCATGAGGGTCTGAAAAGCACGGAAGGAACGCATCGTCTTTGCCTGGCCATATCGCATGATCGCCCTCGTATCGGCGGAGGCACAAAAGCGTTGCGTGGAATCGACAGCGAAGGGAAGAAACTGTATCCTGCTCTTTCACCAAAAACCGGGGACACAATACAATTAAAAGAACGGAATATCAGACTCTTACAAAAATTGTATCGTGTCCCCGGTTTTTAGTCGTCGATGCGTTCGACCTCGCCGGCCGACATCTCGGCGCGCACCGCGTACTTCATCATCTTCAAGAGCACCCGCACGCGGCCGGCGGCGGAGACCGGCCTCTCCAGGATGCCGACGAGGTCCTTGAAGGGGCCGGTGCGGATGCGCACCTCCGTCCCCTCCTTCAAGCGCATCTGCTGCTCGATAACGCCGTCCTGGCCCACGCGCTCGCGGATGATCGCGATCATCTCGTCGGGCACCGGGATCGGCACCGCGCCGTCGCCCAGGATCTTGCGCACGCCGCGCGTGTACCTGATCATGCGGTAGAGGTTGGGGTCATTGAGATCGATGTGCGCGAAGAGGTAGGAGGGAAAGAGCGCCTTCACGCGCGAGACCATCCGTCCCGAGGAACGCACCATCGTGCGGATCTTCGGCAGGAAGGTCTCGAAGTCGGCGTTGCGCAGGTGCTGCTGCACCGCCGCCTCGGCAGTCGGCTTCGTCTGGACGACATACCACCGTGATTCGTGATTCGTGATTCGTGATTCGGAATTCGAAACACGATCATCTTCGGATATTGTGGTCTTCGTATCGGCCATATCGAACCCAGCATCAGGACTTCATTTTTCGAATGAGCCCGCAGAGCATCTGCGAAACCCTTCCCTGCAATTCAAAAAGAGGATGAAGATCCACCTCCTTGAGGAACCCGAGCATTCGTATGATCTCGAGCTGTGCCTCAACCTCTGCAGCAGACCCCAAAGAACAATGGAGGAATTGAAGAAATTCCTTTTTGGACTGCCGAGCAGCACCCTCCGCAATATTACTCACAATCGAAATACATGCCCGTCTTATCTGAGCCGTAAGCGCATACCGTTCCTCGACCGGCAGCATTTTCGTCTTCTCATAGATCTCAGCACAAAGGATCAGAGACACTTTCCACACATCAAGATCTTTATGATTCATATGACTTTCCGAATCACGAATAACGCATCACGAATCACGGTCTTCCAACGCTCGTGTAGACAAATCCCGCATCGCGAATCATCGCCGGCTCCCAGAGGTTGCGGCCGTCGAAGATCGTCGGTGCCGTCATCAGCTTCCGCATCCTGTCGAAATCGGGGCTGCGGAACTCGCGCCACTCGGTGCAGACGATCAGCGCCTCGGCCCCCTCCAGGCAGTCGTAGGCCCCCTCGGTCCAGCGCACGCGTTCAGCCCGCTCCCCCAGCGCCGCCCTGCCGGTCGCCGTCGCCACCGGATCGAAGGCAGCGACCTCGGCGCCCGCCGCCAACAGGCGTTCGATGAGCGTCAGCGACGGCGCAAAGCGCACGTCGTCGGTGTTCGCCTTGAAGGCGATCCCCCAGAGCGCGATCCGCTTGCCGGCGAGCGCCTTCGCCCCGCCGAAGCGCTTGACGATCTTCGACCAGAACCAGTCGCGCTGCTGGTCGTTCGTGCGATCGACCGCCTCGATGACGGAGAGCGCCGTGCCGTGCTCGCGCCCCAGCTCGATGACCGCCTTGGTGTCCTTCGGAAAGCAGGAACCGCCGTAGCCCAGCCCCGCGTAAAGGAAGTCGCGCCCGATGCGCGGGTCGGAGCCGATGCCGCGGCGCACGTCGCCGATGTCCGCCCCCACCTCGTCGCAGAGGCGCGCCATCTCGTTCATGAACGAAATGCGCGTCGCCAGCATCGCGTTGGCCGCATACTTGATGAGCTCCGACGAAGGGACGCTCACCTGGATGAAGCGATCGGCGCGGCGCATGAAGGGCCGATAGAGCCGGTGCAGCATCCCGCCCACGGCGTCGTTCTCGACGCCAACGACGACGCGGTCGGGCTTCATGAAATCGCCCACCGCATCGCCCTCCTTCAGAAACTCCGGATTGGAAGCGACCGACAGGAGCGTTGCTGGATCGAGACCGCGCGCGCGCAACCCCTCAGCCACCGTCTCCTTCACGCGCATCGTCGTCCCGACCGGCACCGTGCTCTTCGTCACAACGACCGCGGGATGGTCGAGCAACTCACCGACCTGCTTCGCCACCGCCAGGACGTTCGTCAAATCCGCGCGCCCATCACCCCCCGGCGGGGTATCGACGGTGATGAAACAGACCTCCGCATCGCACAGCCCGTGGGCCAGCTCGGTGGAGAAGGTCAGGCGCCCCTCCTCGCCGTTGCGCACGACGATCTCCTCAAGCCCCGGCTCGTAGATGGGGATCTCCCCGCCGCGCAGCCGCTCGACCTTCGCGGCGTTGATATCGACGCAACAGACGTCGTTGCCCACATCCGCGAAGCAGGCGCCCGTCACCAAGCCCACATATCCGGTCCCGACCACACAGAGCTTCATCACGCGCTCCTTTCATCTCATCCACGCGCTCCTTGCGCGCGGGAGCGCCTCCTTAGTCCAGGGCGCCCTGAAAATCAAACGTGATTTCCGCGCGTTCGTTCCGCCTCCGCGGGGCTCCCCCGATTGCCGCCGTGGAGACGTCTCCCGTATTTACAAACGATTTCGGGGTGATACAATTGACAGCATACACACGAGGAGGCCACCATGGCGGAGAAAGAGATCGGATTCGTCGAGCACTTCTTCAGTCACCTGGATGTCGCGGCGATCAAACTCACCGAGGGCGGACTCAAGGTGGGCGAGACGATTCACATCAAGGGGCACACCACCGACTTCACCGAAACCGTCCGCTCGATCCAGATCGAACACGAGTCGGTCGAGGAGGCGAAGAAGGGCGACAACATCGGCGTGAAGATGGAGGGCAAGTGCCGCGAGCACGACAAGGTGTATGTGGTGCTGGAGTAAGATACCCGCAATGGTCATTCTGAGGGAGAAACCCGCCCGCTTCGCCCTCCGAAGCACGGCGGGCGGGCGACCGAAGAATCCCCGTGATACGTCACCGGAGATCCTTCGCTCACGCTCAGGATGACACAACGGATGCAAAAAAAAATGACTCCTCCCCGGATTCCGCTTCGCTGCATCCGGGGTTTCCCGAAAACGTCATGAGAATTCGAAGCCTGCCTGCTGCGGGAGCTCCTGCTGGCCCTGGTACTCTATGTACCGCCGAATCAGCTCCTCATTGAGGCCTACAGTCGATGAAAAATATCCCACACTCCAAATCGCCCCATCCAAATACATCCTCCGGATGAATTTGAATTTCCGCTTCAACTTCCTGCTTGCCTCGGTCTTCAAGACCTGGACCACCTTTGCCACTGCAATATTGGGAGGGATCTCGATCTGGAGATGGACATGATCCTCGTCCACATTGACTGACTCAACATGGAGCGTGGGATACTTTTTCATCGACGTGTATAAGCTCTTCACAAACTCACTGTCCCGTCCCACCTATCCAGACCCCCCTTCGTCCCAGCAACTTGGGCCCCCT
>CAYPII010000049.1:0-14713 GCA_964410765.1 uncultured Myxococcales bacterium
CCCACGCGCACGAGGATGAGCAGGGGGCGGTTACTCTTTCTCGTTCTCCGCATCAAACATTTCATCGACCGTCGGGATGCCCGCTGGACGAAGATCGACAAATTCTCCATCGAGGAGGAGCGGATTCTGGCGGGGACCGCCGACCTCCATCGGCGCTGGGGCTAGGTCGACGCGTTCTCCGTCCACGAGCACTTCGTCGATAGAAGCGACGTCCTCTTCCTCCTCCGGGATATGGGCTTCGTCCCGGAGACGGTCAAAGTCCTGTTGGCTACCCGGTGGAGTTGGTTGTCTGGTGATGAGTGTATTCCCGACGGGGATACCCGGGAGGAGGACGTGTTTGGGGAGCTTCCCGCCCCGCTTGCCCTTCTGCACCTCGACCGTGCTCTTTCCGCCGGCGTTTCCGTCGAGCGCCGGCAGGATCCCGGCGCCGGCGGTCGGCCGGCGCTCCTCGCTCTCCTGCGGGCGCGGTCCGTCGATATTCAGCATATCCCCTCTGATGATCGTCATATGATACCTCCTCCGAAGTGGTCACCTCTTGTTTATAGGGGATTATCGGTTGCGGGAGGGGGAAAATTTCGTCCTTCCGGCAGGAAGTCTTCTCGGGAGAGAACGCCATCCGGATAAAAAAAGACCGCCGGATGGCGGCCTTCGGCCCTGCTGTCGGGGTGAGAGGATTCGAACCTCCGGCCTCACGGACCCGAACCGTGCGCTCTAAGCCAAGCTGAGCTACACCCCGATGTCGAGCGAGAGGGCCCCTCTAGTGAAAAAGCCAACCCCTGTCAACGGCTGAAAAGTCGCCTATTTGCCGGCGTCGGCCAGGACCTCGCGCATCTTGGCGAGCAACTCGTCGAAGTCGAGCGGCTTTGTGACGTACTCGTCGGCGCCCGCCGAGAGGCCGAGCTCACGGTCCTCGTCGAGGCTGCGCGCGGTGAGCATGATGATGGGGATGTTCTGGTATTTCTCGTCGAACTTGAGCAGGCGCGCCACCATGTAGCCGTCGATCTTGGGCATCATGACGTCGAGCAGGATGAGGTCGGGGTGTTCCTTGCGCGCGAGCTCGATGCCGTCCTGTCCGTTGAGCGCGACGGTGACCGTGTAGCCCTCGAACTCGAGGCGCTCCTTGAGTCCCTCGGCGAAGTCCACCTCGTCGTCGATGACGAGGACCTTCGCGGGCATCTTCGGCTTCTCCGGTTCCGGTTCGGGCTCCGGTTCCTTCTTTGCCTTCCCCCTCTTCGCGGTCTTCCCTTCCTCCTCCGCATCGGCTTCCTCCGCTTCGGGCGGTTCCGAAGCGGGCTTTGGCGATGCGCTCTTCGCCGGAGCGGACGATGCGGTTGCCGCGGCCTTCGTCTTCCCGCTCCCCGCGCGCGCGTGGCGCATCTCCTCCTGGAGCTGGAAGGTGACGTTGACCATGTTGACGAGCTCGGCCGGATCGAAGGGCTTGACGAGAAAGCCGGCGATCCCCTCGCTCTTGACCGCGTCCATCACATCCTCGCGCGCGGTGCAGATGATGACCTCCACCTTCGTGTGGCGCTGCCGGAGCATCTTGAGGAAGGCGTAGCCGTTGAGCTTGGGCATGAGGATATCGAGGACGACGAGGTCGGGACGCTCCTTCTCGACCTGATCGAGCCCCTCGTCGCCGTCGGCGGCGGTGACGACCTCATAGCCCTCGTAGTCGAGGCGCTCGCGCGTGCTGTCGACGAATCCGGGATCGTCGTCGATGATGAGGACCTTGCGGATCATGAACCGCGTTCCTCCGCCTTTGCGATGATCGCCTCGGCGGATGCCCCGTCCTCGGGATAGGCGGCGATGCCGATGCGCGGCGCCCCCGTGCCCGACGTGGGAATGCCCTCGTCGGCGAGCGCCTCGAGGATGCGCCGTGCCACCGCGTCGGCGTCGCGCCCCTCGGTCTGCGGCAGGAAGATGGCGAAGCGCGCTCCACCACGCCAGAGGACGGTATCGCTCTTGCGGCGCAGGACGACGCGGATAGTCTCGAAGAGCGGGGGCATCTCCGGTTCGAGCGAGATGGAGAGCGAGGGTTCGTCGACCGCCTCCGATGGGGCGAGGTCGATGAGCAGGAGGGCGGTGGAGTACTGGTGCAGCGCTGCGGTTTGGAGGCGATCGGCGAAGGCGGCCCGAAAGATCGCTTCGTGCCGCAGCAGCGGAAGCGTGAAGGTGAAGCGGGAGCCGCCGTCGTGCGGCGCCTCCGCCCAGATTTCGCCGCCGTGGAGGAGGACGAACTGGCGGCTGATGAAGAGCCCCAATCCCAGGCCGCTGGCGGCGCTTTCCTCTTCGTTCCCCGCCTGCTCGAAGCGATCGAATATCCGTTCCAGGCGGTCGGCTTCGATCCCCTCGCCGGTGTCCTCCACGCGGATGGCCAGCGCGGTCCCCTCCGGGATCGAGCGGAGATCTAACCCGGAGAGTGGTTCATGCTTCGCATCCATGAGCATCGCGCGGACGGTGATCGTCCCCCCCCAGGGGGTGAACTTGATCGCGTTGCCGATGAGGTTTCCCAGCACCTGTGCGATGCGGTTGCCATCGAAGAAGACAGTGACGGGGGGAAGCTCCGTCTCCTGACGAAGGGTGAGCCCCGCCTTCGCGGCCTCCTCCTCGAAGCTGGCGATCACCGCGGCGATGAGCCGCAGCGGTTCCTGCGGCGTGCGGTGCAGGACGATGCGCCCCGCTTCCAGGCGCGTGACGTCGAGGAGGTCCGAGACGATCGTGCCGAAGCGACGGATGTTCTCGTCGGCGATCTGGAGCGAGCGCTTGAGCTTCGGGTTGAGCTCGCCAGTGACGCCTGCGAGCGCGTTCGAGATGACGTTGCGGACGGAGGCGAGCGAGGTGCGCAGCTCGTGCGAGATGTTGCTGATGAACTCGTCTTTCTGGCGGTCGCGTCGGTGCAGCTGGGAGTTCTGATCCTCCAGCTCCGCGACGCGGCGCCGCACGCGCTCCAGCTCGGTCGCGAGTTGAGCAACCTCCGCCGCATCCCCTCGTTTTTCCTGGGATCCGCTCACCAATGGGCTCCTTCGGAATGCCTCATCGTAATCAGAACGCCGGTGGAGGGCAACGCCAAAAAGGCCGTGGACAGCTCACGGGGGCCATGGTAGGGGCCGCGACATGAAGAAGATCGAGGCGATCATCAAGCCCTTCAAGCTCGACGACGTCCGCGAGGCAGTGCAGGAGATGGGTGTGCAGGGGATTACCGTCACGGAGGTCAAGGGGTTCGGGCGGCAGAAGGGGCACGCCGAGGTCTATCGCGGCTCCGAATACGTCGTCGACTTCCTCCCGAAGATGAAGCTCGAGATCGTCGTCCCAAAGGAGCAGGTGGCCGACGTCGTCCGGATGATCGCCGAGAAGGCGCGCACCGGCCGCATCGGCGATGGCAAGATCTTCGTCACCGATGTGGAGGATGTGGTGCGCATTCGCACCGGCGAGACCGGCCCTGCTGCCCTCTGAGGGGCCCGTTCGAAAGCGCTTGACAGCTCCCGTCGAATACCTAATAAAGTGAAGCTCAGAAGCAATTATGCCTAATTAATTTAGGTAATAATAGCATATAGCCGAAAAGAAAAGGGGTTTCGATGAGCCCTCATCGCCAACTCGACAAGATCGACCACACCCTCCTCGAGATGCTCCAGAAGAACGGTCGGACCAAGCGCAACGAACTCGCCGAGGCGACCGGCCTCTCCGTGCCGGCGATCAGCGAGCGGCTGCGCAAGCTCGAGCAGGGGGGGGTCATCATGGGGTACCATGCCGTCGTCGATGCCCGGAAGCTCGGCTGGGATGTCACCGCGATCATCGAGGTCATCGTCGATTCGTCGAAGCACTACCGCACCTTCCTCACGCGCATCGAGGAGACGCCGGAGATCGCGGAGTGCCATGCGATCACCGGCGAGGGGACGCACCTGCTCAAGGTCCGCGCTCGCAACACCGCCGACCTGGAGAAGCTGCTCGGGCACATACAGTCCTGGCAGGGGGTGGTGCGGACGATGTCGCACGTTGTCCTCAGCTCGCCCAAGGAGACCACGGTCTTACCCGTGACCCCAAACACGTGACCCGTAACACGTGACAGGTGATACGAGATACGAAGTACGAATCACGCATCACGAATCACGAATCACGGCTTTTCAAGGAGGAACGATGCCGATCGCCAATGCCCTGTCGTTGATTGAGGAACACCGCGCCCGCATGGTCGACTTCAAGTTCGTCGACTTCCCCGGCGTCTGGCAGCACTTCTCGGTGCCGGTCTCCGAGCTCGACGAGTCGGCCTTCGAGAACGGCTTCGGTTTCGACGGCTCCTCCATCCGTGGCTGGCAGCCGATCCACAATTCCGACATGCTCATCATCCCCGATGCGGCGACCGCGACGATGGACCCCTTCATGGCGGAGAAGACGCTCTCGCTCATCTGCAACATCGTCGATCCGATCACGAAGGAGCCCTACTCGCGCGACCCGCGCTATATCGCACAGAAGGCGGAGGCCTACCTCGCTTCGACGGGTCTCGCCGACACCGCCTTCTTCGGTCCCGAGGCCGAGTTCTTCATCTTCGATCACATCGCCTTCGACCAGAGCGCGAACGAGGGCTTCTATCGCATCGATTCGAGCGAGGGGCGCTGGAACAGCGGCCTCGATTCGGAGCAGAACCTCGGCTACAAGCCGCGCTACAAGGAAGGCTACTTCCCCGTCGCGCCGACCGACAGCCAGCAGGACCTGCGCACGGAGATGGTCCTGGAGATGGAGAAGATCGGCATCCACGTCGAGTGCCAGCACCACGAGGTGGCGACCGCCGGCCAGGCGGAGATCGACATGCGCTTCGCGCCACTGGTGGAGAGCGGCGACAAGTTGCTCTGGTTCAAATACATCGTGAAGAACGTCGCGCGACGCCACAACAAAACGGTGACCTTCATGCCAAAGCCGCTCTTCGACGACAACGGCAGCGGTATGCATACGCACGTCTCGCTCTGGAAGGGCGACACCCCGCTTTTCGCCGGCGATCGCTACGGCGGGATGTCGGAGATGGCGCTGCACTTCATCGGCGGGATCCTCAAGCATGCGGGAGCGCTCTGCGCCTTCGCGAATCCGACGACGAACTCCTACCGTCGCCTCGTGCCCGGTTTCGAGGCGCCGATCAACCTCGCCTATTCCAGCCGCAACCGTTCGGCGGCGATCCGCATCCCGATGTACTCCGCCTCGCCGAAGGCCAAGCGCGTCGAGTTCCGCACCCCCGATCCCTCGTGCAACGGATACCTCGCCTTCGCGGCGATCCTCATGGCGGGGCTCGACGGCGTGCAGAACAAGATCGATCCGGGTGCGGCGCTGGACAAGAACATCTACAAGCTCTCGCCGGAGGAGATGAAGGACGTGCGTCAGGTGCCCGCCTCGCTCGCCGATGCGCTGACCGCACTCCGCGACGACCACGAGTTCCTCCTCAAGGGCGACGTCTTCACGCAGGATGTCGTGGATATGTGGATCGACTATAAGATGGAGAGCGAGGTCGCCCCCATGCGCCTGCGCCCCGTCCCCTACGAGTTCAGTCTCTACTACGACATTTAGTCTTGACGAAAAAAACCCCGGCCGATGAGAGAGCAGGGGATAAGACCTGCATCGGCCGGGGAAGACCTTCCCAGATATCAAGCGCTCAACGTTGTAGGGCGGGTGTTCTGCGCCGGCGCATCGACGCGATCAACATCGTTGCGAAGAGCACGATCGCGGGCGGGAGCAGCGCGGTGCGATCCCGCAGGCCGCCGACGACGAGCTGACAGCTCGACTTCGAGCCCGGGCCCTCCGGCTGGGCGAGCGATTCCTCCACGCTGAAGCTCCCCGAAGCGCCGCCGTCGATCGCCAGCCCCACGCTCGTGAGGACATCGAGCTTGCCGTATCCCCAGCGGTCGTTCGGGACGTCGCCGGTGAAGTCGTCGGCGTAGGCGCCGGCGATGATGTAGCCCTTCACGTCGGTATGCGTGAAGTTGGGGTTCGCGGAAAACATCAGCGCGATCGTTCCGCTCACGAAGGGGGCGGCCATGCTCGTCCCTGCCTGCAGGACGTGTTCCTCGTCCATGAGCAGCAAACTGTTGGGGTTCGCGTCGTGCGAGAGCGCCGAAACGATCATCCCGCCGGGGGCGGCGATCTCCGGTTTTTGTCCCGTGCGCTCCGGATCGGCCGAGGGGCCGGCGCTGGAAAAGTTGAGGATGTCGCCCAGCGTATAGGAGATGCGGCAGCAGCCCGGCCCGCCGTCCCAGTCGTTGCGCGTCGTATAGCCCCCCACCGCGACGATCGCGGGCGAGGTGGCGGGGATGGCGACGCTCTTCTGCCGATCTCCGGGGAGGTAATTCCATCCGGCGCCACGGTCGCCCTCCACGTTCGTGAACTGCACCATCTTCGCCGGCTTGTCGGGGAAGAGCCAGGCGTCGAAATTGCCGGTCCCCTCCACGACGAGGTCGAAGCTGAACTGGCTCGGCGTCGTGACGTCCGCGCCCAGGCGGATGCGCACGCCGACGTGCTGCTTGCCGTTGAGCGTCGATTCGGTCTCCGTCATATTGATCAGGTACTCGACGTCGCCGTCGAGGAAGGTTCCCTGTCGCGTCGTCCCCGCCTCGGCCATCCCCGAGAATTCCAACGGATCGCCATCCGGGGTCCCCTCGTGGATCGCCAGGCCGACGGCCAGGTCGCTGCCGGCGTCCGCCCAGAGGTCGATATAATAGATGCGGTCGCGGCTCGTTCGCCGAATGACGAAGTTCGTCGCCGCGACACCGTCCACACTCCCGCCGGCGTGGATGCCGGTGTAGCGCGCGTCGTTCGAGTACTCGTTGCCGGCCGCCGCGACGATCGCGCGCCCGGCACTCCCCTCGACCAACCCCGCCAGGCAGGACTCGAAGAGCGAGGTGCCGTCGTGGGCGCCGATGTGCGTGCCCAGACTCAGGTTTACTACTGCGGGCATTCCGGCCGCGCGCGCCTTTTCGAAGACGTAGTAGGCGGCCTGACAGATATTCGTCGAGAAGATCGTGTTCGCATATCCCGAGCCCATGTCGAGGCTCGAGTCGTAGCTCACGACGACGATGTTCGCATCGGGGGCGATGCCGCCATAGCTCTCGTGGCGCCCTGCCATCGTGCCGGCGACGTGCGTGCCGTGCCCGTCGGCGTCGAAGAGCGGGCAGCTGCCGTCCGCGACGCTCTCGGCGTCGCATTCGGTACCGTAGCTGCTGTCGAGCTCGCGCGGGTAGGGGCCGCCGGGGCGGTTCTGATCCCAGATCGCGAGGATGCGGCTGCGCCCTTCGTCGTCCTGAAAGTCGGGGTGATGGTAGTCGATGCCGGTGTCGACGAGACCCACGATGACGCCCGCGCCCGAAAAGGAGTCGGGAAGTTGGACGCCCTCGTGGACCTCCGCGGCGGCGATCTCCTCGCCGGCGATGTCATTGCGCATCTGGATCGGCTTGGCGCCCTCGATGGAGATCACCTCGTCGCCCGCGGCGAGCGCCTCGACTGTCGTGAGATCGACCGTCGCGGTGAGGATCTCGCCGATGGCGGTGTGAACGGCGCCGCCGAACTCCGTGATGCGTTCGCGCGTGAGCGCCGCATCGGCCGTCCGGACGAAAACCGAAGTGGGCGTCGGTTCGGGGGCCTCGCTGGAGAGGTGTGTGAGCTTCATCGCCGCGGCGGCATCCATCCGCGCCGGGGCCTGCAATGAGAGGAAGGCGTCCACCTTCGTCCCCGCGAAGGCGGAGAGAGAGATAGCACAGGTGCAGCACAGCGCGATGACGAAAGAGATTGTTCTGTTCACGAAACCCCCTGCTCTCACATCCTTATCGGCGCGACAGGGCATTTGTTGCGGACTATTTGAAACTGTCGGAGGGGTCAAGGAAGACGCTCAGATGCTAAAATATCGGCGTCTGCGGGCTGTTTTGAAAAGTTGCGCGAAAAGAAAAACCCCCCGACGGGTTCCGCCGGGGGGTTCGGTGCCTCTCTCATCAGAGAGGGTATGTGTTTGCCTCTACGACTCCTGCGGTTGCGGTGCGCGGGCCATCGCGCGGTGATGCGGCGGCCGGACGACGAAGGCGAGCACCATCGCCAGCAGCAGGGCGACTGCCGCCACGGTGAAGGCGATGGAGTAGGAGCCGAGCACGTCCCAGACGCGGCCGGCAAGGATCGGCATGGCGATGCCGCCGACGCCGTAGGCGGTGAACATGGCGCCGTAGTTCGCCCCCAGGTTCTTCGTGCCGAAGCTCTCGGCGGTGGCCAGCGGAAAGAGCGCGAAGTTGCCGCCGAAGTTGAAGCCGATCCAGGAGGCGGCGACCGTGAGCGACATCTCCGTGGAGCCCATGCTGAAGAGCGCGAAGAGCATGACCGCCTGCAGCAGCGTCATCAGCGAGATCGCCTTGCGCGCGCCCAACTTCTGCGAGACCGTCCCCCAGACGATGCGGCCGAGCCCGTTGAAGAGGGCCAGCAGCCCCAGCGCCGATCCGGCGACGGCGGCGGAGAGTCCGCCTTCCAGTTCGCCGAAGTTCTTGAGGCAGCCGATCACCATCAGCCCCGCGCCGGCGGAGAAGACGAATGCGGCCCAGAGCATCCAGAACTGATGCGTGCGGATGCACTCGCCCTGCGTGAAATCCTCGGCCTTCGTCGTCCCCGCGGCCTCCGGCGGGATGTAGCCCTCCGGCAGCCAACCCGCCGGCGGGTTCGAGAGCATCAGCGCGCCGATGACGACGGAGATCGCGAAGATGATGCCGAAGATCGTGAAGGTCCCGTTGACACCATACTGCCCGATGAAGTCACCCCACGTGCCGGCGAGCTTGACGAAGATGAAGGCCCCCGCGCCGAAGCCGGCGACGGCCAGCCCCGTGACGAAGCCCTTGAGGTCCGGGAACCACTTCACGCAGGCGGCGATCGGGCAGACATACCCCAGGCCGATGCCCGCACCCCCGACGATGCCGATGAAGAAGAAGAGCGCCCAGAAGCTCGTCCCGCCGACGAGGCCGGCGAGCAGGTAGCCCAACCCCAGGACCAGACCGCCGACGACGGCGACCTTCCGCGGGCCGATACGGTCCTGCCAACGGCCGGCGAGGATCATCATGAGCGCGAAGGAGGCGAGCCCGGCGGCGAAGATCGCCTGCGCCTGCGTCGCCGAGAAGGCGAAAGCCCCAGTGGGATCCTGCAGCGCCTTCGTGAAGGCACCCCAGGCGTAGATGGCGCCGAGACACAGCTGCACGAGCAGCGCGCCGACCACCACGATCCAGCGTTTCGTCTTCATGCCGTCCCTCCTCCAGTGCGTGTGGGGTGAATTCCCCGGGTGCTCCCCGAAGAGCGGGCCCACCACTAACCGCCCCGTCGGTTGCTGTCAAGGCAGCCGGGAAAACACGCGCTGATGCCCTTCGACGGACGATCGCCCCCGGCGGATGCCCGGTTTTTCGTTGCACCTGCTGGGGACGTGGGCTACAAAGCCCCAAACCACACGAGGGGGGGCTCTTTATGAAACGCATCGCACTCGTCATCGCACTGGTCATCGTTGCCGTGGGACTCATCGGCTGCAAGGGGAAGGGGAAACAGGCCGCGGTTCCGGGGGCGGACGGCGATACGGTCGTCGCGGTCGTCGGCGGCGAGCCGATCACGATGATCGAGCTCGACGCGGCGGCGAAGAACCAGCTCCAGAAGGTCCAGACCGAGATCTACAAGATCCGCAAGCGGGCGCTCGACGAGCTCGTCGAGCAGAAGCTGCTCGAGCAGGCGGCCAAGAAGCAGGGGATGAGCGTCGACGAGTACATCGCTCAGGAGATCGACGCGAAAGCGAAGGACCCGATGGAGAAGGAGACGAAGGCCCTCTACGATGCCCGCAAAGACCGGATCGGTAAGAGCTACGACGAGGTGAAGGATCAGCTCGCCGCCTTCATGAAGCGCAACCGGCAGGCGATGGTTCGCGGCGAGCTCATCGCGCGGCTCAAGCAGGATGCGCCGGTACAGATGAAGCTGGAGCCCCCGCGCGTCGAGATCGATTTGGAGGATGCGCCGGTGATGGGCTCGGCGGATGCCGATGTCGTGATCGTCGAGTTCTCCGACTACCAATGTCCCTTCTGCAAGCGGGTGCGCCCCACGATCTGGCGCCTGCTCGACGAGCACGAGGGCAAGGTCGGCTACATCTTCATGGACTTCCCGCTCTCCTTCCACCGCGATGCCCAGAAGGCGCACGAGGCGGCGCACTGCGCGGGCGAGCAGGGCAAGTACTTCGACTTCAACAAGAAACTCTTCACGAATCAGAAGGCGATGAAGGTCGACGATCTCAAGAAGTACGCGAAGGAGCTGGGCCTCGATACGAAGCAGTTCAACGCGTGCCTGGACGAGGGGAAGTACAAGGATCGCGTCGGCGAGTTCATGCAGCGTGGCGTCAACGCGGGCGTCTCCGGCACGCCGGCCTTCTTCATCAACGGGATCATGCTCTCGGGCGCGCAGCCCTATGATGCCTTCGAGGAGATCGTCGTCGAGGAGCTGAAGCGCTAGCTTCGTTCGAAGCCGAGGGATTATTCCGATTCCCCCGCTCGTCCCGGCTTCGTGAGAGGACGGGCGGGGGGTTCGCTTTTCGAGGGAACCTATGCTCGACATCAAATTCATCCGCGAGAACCTGGAGGCGGTGCGCGAGAACTGCGCGAACCGCAATGTCGATGTCGATCTCGATCGGCTCGTGGCGCTCGACGAGGAGCGCCGGTCGCGCATCCAGTCGGCCGAGGAGATCCGGCGCGAGCAGAACGAGACGGCGCAGGCGATGAAGGGCAAGCTCCCGGACGCGGAGCGCGCAGCGCTCATCGCGCGGGGCAAGGAGCTCAAGGAACGCGCGCAGGAGGCCGACGAGGCGTTGCGCGCGGCACAGGGCGAACTCGACGAGCTGCTGCGCCGCGTTCCGAACACCACGCATCCGGATGCCCCGATCTCGAAGGGGGAGGAGGGCAACCGCGAGCTGCGGCGCTTCGGCGAGCCGACGCAGTTCGACTTCCAACCGCTCGACCACGTGCAGCTCGGCGAGCGGCTCGACCTCATCGATTTCGAGGCGGGGGCGAAGGTCGCCGGCCAGAAGTTCTACTACCTCAAGAACGAGGCG
Source organism: uncultured Myxococcales bacterium (assembly GCA_964410765.1). GTDB lineage: Bacteria > UBA10199 > UBA10199 > 2-02-FULL-44-16 > JAAZCA01 > CAYPII01. The sequence goes on from CAYPII010000049.1 coordinate 11,075, forward strand.
GTCCTGCTCGAGCAAGCGCTGATCAACTACGCGCTCACGCTCCTCACCGCGGAGGGCTTCACGCCGATCATGACGCCCGATCTGGCGCGCGCGGCGATCCTCGACGGCATCGGCTTCAACCCGCGCGGCGAGGAGACGCAGATCTACTCCATCGCGAACTCCGATCTGTGCCTCATCGCCACCGCGGAGATCACGCTGGGCGGGATGCTCGGCGACACCATCCTCGACGCGGCACAGCTCCCGCTGCAGTTCGCCGGCGTCTCGCACTGCTTTCGCACCGAGGCGGGTGCGGCCGGGCGCGAGTCGAAGGGGCTCTACCGCGTCCACCAGTTCACGAAGGTCGAGATGTTCGCCTTCGTCACACCCGAGGAGTCGGAGGCGATGCACGAGCGCTTCGTCGCACTCGAGGAGAGGATCTTCCAGGGGCTGGAGATCCCCTATCGCGTCGTCGACATCGGCACCGGTGATCTGGGCGGCCCCGCCTACCGCAAGTTCGACCTGGAGGCGTGGATGCCCGGCCGCGGCGACGGCGGCGACTGGGGCGAGGTGACCAGCACCTCGAACTGCACCGACTACCAGGCGCGGCGCCTCAAGATCCGCTACCGCGCGGAGGGCGAGAAGAAGCCGCAGTTCGTCCACATGCTCAACGGGACGGCGGTGGCGGTCAGCCGCGCGCTGATCGCCCTGCTGGAAAACCACCAACAGGCCGACGGCAGCGTGCGCATCCCCGAAGCCCTGCAGCCCTTCCTGGGCGGGATGACGCGCATCGCGCGCTGAGGAGAGGGCCATGCACTACAAGGTCAAGGTCGTCGAGGCGCCGAGCCCCTATGAGCTCGAGAAGCGGATCAACGAGGCGATCGGCGATCCGGAGGTCGCCGGCTACGCGGTGCAGGGCATCGAGCAGACGACCACCTTTCTTCCGGGCGCGAAGGTCTCACGCGGCGGAATCTTCTACCTCGCGACGATCATTTTCAGGAAAGACTGAAGCGCCCCCCACAAAAAATATCCCCCGAATCCGATCATCGCGATGCCGCAGAGGCGCAGGAGCCAGCGTTGCCAGCCGGTGCCGAGTCGCATCGCGTGTGCTGCGGCGTAGGCGACGATCGCGTACCAGGCGAGGTCGACGAGCAGGTGGACGCCGTAGAGTATCACCATGCCGAATGAGAAGCGCATCGCCTCCAGGATGAGTGCCGCACCGGCGGTCGCCCACCAGAGGAAGAAGTAAGGGTTGAGCGAGGCGATGAGCCCCCCGCCGATCGAACGCGGCGCACGTTGCCCGCGCAGTTCCTCCGGCGAGCTGATGCGCGCACGCAGGCTGTCGACCCCCAACCAGATAAGCGCGACACCACCCGCGCCGCCGACGATCAGGCGCGCGGCCGTCGAGGCGAAGAGGTGTGAGAAACCGACCGCGATCAGGATGACGAGCGGGATCTCGATCAGCGCATGTCCCAACACCGCCTCCGCCCCCGCCCATCGGTTGCGCGGCGCGTTCTTCACCACGACGGCGAGCAGCGGCCCCGGCATCAGCGCGCCGGAGAGCGAGATGACGAGGACCGAGAGGAGGAAGGCGGGGAGTGCGAGCATGCCCCCTCCTAGCGCGTAGCGGGGCCGGCGTCAAAATCCCGATAATTTCTCATTTTGGCGGTGTGATTTGACCCATCCCTCTCTGTTTCTTTCGAGCGAAGTGTAAAAAAAGCAAGAAATACAGCATGGTAGAATTGTCGCCTCCCTCCTCCGAACTGGCACGCAACTTGCTCATCTAATGGGAGAAATCGGGAAAGGGGGCGACGGTTATGTTGCGCCATACATCCATTCCAATCCTTGCCATGCTGGCACTGGCACTCGCCGGGTGCACGAGCGGTGGAGAGATCCAGACCTCGACGGGGTCGAGCGGTGACAACCTCCTCAGCACACAGCAGATCACCGTGACCGATTCGACCTGCGGTGTGACGACGGTGATCGATGCGGATTCGGCGAGCACGCCGACGATATCGCCGGAGTCCTCCATCACCGTGCAGTTCGAACAGGAGAGCTGCCCCGAGACGATCGCGCTGGACTGTGCGAACGTGACGGACGCGGACGACCCCGTCGACGTCAACAGCATGATGCGCGTCGGGACGGCGGCCGTGGTCGGCGACGCCTGCCAGATGACCTTTTCCGTCGCGGAGGGGAGCGAACTCCCCGGCGGGAGCTATTCGTGCGATATCACCGCCGGCGAGGAGAGCATGAGCTTCGGCTTCAATGTCCCCTACTACGGCTTCTTCGAGCAAGCGGGGGACTTCTTTGCGGCGGTGCTCCCCGTGGAAGATGCCATCGTCCTGGGCGGGGCGCACTACGCCAGCTCGGTGACCGAATCCATGCTCTTTTCCCTCGGCCGTGCCGCGCTCTACATCATGCCTGCCTCCGCCGTTCAGGAGAGCAGCTATGAGGTCACGCCCATTGTGCTGACCGACGAGAGCGGCAATCAGTTCTATGGCTCCGTCATGTCGATCGATCAAATCGGCTCAAGCTATTTTGCCGTCGGAACGGGCGTCGCGAACGATGATGGCGAGCAGTATCCCTTCGTCTCGAAATTCAGTGTCTCCGAGGGGGCGATCAGCATCGAGGAGACGACTTTCCTGCGGATCCGCAACTACTACGATCGCGCATTGGCGAGCGATAACGTCGAATCGGAGTATCTCCATGCAGCCGTCTCCAACGACGGTGTGATTCCGACCGTTTCACGCGCGTCGGTCACGGAGGTCTCGGGCGTCGAGAAGTTGATCGTGACGCTGATCGCCGACGGTGGGAGTGAGACGGCATTTCAGCTCCTCCTCCAGGTCGATCCGGAGATGCTTTCTGTACAACGGGCCTGGACACCGCTGACCAGTGACACAATCGCGCAGATCGCCGCGTTGATCGATGCGGCGGAAACGGAAACCGGGTTTGACGACATTGTCTTGCATCGCATCGATTGTAGCGCGATCAGCTCGAACATGCTCGGTTGCAAGATAGAGCTGCAGCGAGATCCGATCGCTCCGGAGTGGAATGCGGACATCGGTTTCCTCCTCTACGACTATCTCCCCACGGGCGAGGCGGTCACCGTCTTCTTCGCGGAAGATACGAATATCATCGCGGTCGCCGACGGAGCGATCGGTATCCGTGATAACAGTGGCGATGCCGCCACGAGCGGCATCGCGCTCTACGACGCCGGCACCACGGACGACCAGATTATACCGGTGACGGGGCCGGTTGAGCTCGGCCAGAACATCCTCCTCATCGATGCCGACGCCGAGGGGGAGTGCCGCGCATTTGCAGGCGTTCTCTCGGAGCTCAACGGTGAGCAGGTGGCTGCGCCGGCACTCTTCGTCCTGATGGGGGATGGCCTCGAGATCGCCGCCTGGAGGGCCTTCTTCGAATGGGATCTGATCACGCAGGCGAGCGCCACGGAGGTCCTGACCGGCGGTTTCTTCGGCACGGCGATAGAGGCGAAGAGCTTCTATTCAGTGGGAGGACAGGGACGGGGCGTTATCGAGGCCGAGGAGCTCGTGGGATTCTCCGATCACGTCGGTCGTCTGGCCGTGACCGATGAGCACGGCAACTATTGATAAAGATCGGACAGAAAAAAACCGGGGTCATCGACCCCGGTTTTTTTATTCA
>CAYPII010000050.1:0-14641 GCA_964410765.1 uncultured Myxococcales bacterium
TCTCCGCGGGATGAATGCGCTCGAGGTGCGCCAGCCAGTCGCCCAGGGCGCGCTTAGCCATCCCGGTTCTTGCGTCCACGCTCCTCGTCTTCGTCGCCCGGATCGTCGTCGACGAGTTCGGGATGTCCGATGCGCTCCGCATTTTCGCGCAGCTTCGATCGTGCCTCGCGGGCGGCCGCCGGGTAGCGCGCGTGCAGCGCGTTGAGGAACTGATTGTAGTGCGCGATCTGCTTCGAGGACGTCGCGCTCCGGACATCCGATGCGACGAACGTCCGCAGGAACTGCTGGCCTCGCGGCACGACGCGATACCAGGCGCGGTCCTTTCGGCGGGCGATATCCTGCAGGGCCAGGAAGATCGCCTCGCCCCGGAAGGGGGAGACGTTCGCCCGCTTCCACGCCTCGTTCAGGAAGGGCTCGGCGTGCTTGAGCATTGCGACGAGGTGTTCGAAGAGGAAGAGGACATCCTGTTCGTCGTAGGCCGGATTCCGGAAGGCCTCGCGGTGGTCCTCGAATATCTCCCGGTAACGACGGATGGTGAGGAAGAGTCGTTCGTCGTTCGGCCCCAGATCGACGTCGAGCAGCTCCTCCGGCTTGTCGAGGAGCGTTGCCTTCGGCTCCGTCTCCCACTCGGGTTTCCGGTTCCTGGTGTGCGCGACGATCGCCTCCGCTCCCGAGTGTGATGTGTCCACCGGCCGACTGACGTCCGGAAAGGTTGCGGTGAAGGGAATGCCGGTGATGCCGAGCGCGGCAGCGCGCTGCTGCAGCGGCGTGGAGATATCGGGGGCGGCTCCGCCGAGGAGGTCGCGGAACTGGATGTTCAGGCGTTCATACTGCGAGAGCTCATCGCGCGTCGTGATGGCGTTGATGTCGAACGCGACGATCTCCTGCAGGTTGACGACGAATGGGATCGCTTTGCCTTGCGGCGGTGAATCGAATCGAGCCGCCCCTCGGAGGGGGTGGCGTTCGCGCGTGAAATCGGCGAGCGATCGCCGCGGCGATTGCGACGAATGCGCTACGAGCTTTCCGATGGCGAAGAGGGCGATCTCCGCCAGGAAGTGGCGTTCGAGGAGCCGTCGTCCCGCCCGGTTGGTGCGGGGGAAGTCGATGACGTCGACGATCGATCTGTCCAGCGAGTCGTCGGCATCCTTTCGCTGCTCCGCGGCGATGGCCTCCGCCAGGAGGGTGAACAGCCGGCGGCAGAGGCGCCCTTCCTCCGCAAGGTCGCCGCTCGCCTGCCGGATTCCCTCCAGGTGGGCATCGACGATCGCCTGCAGGGGCGCCGCTGTGACGAGCTCGGCCGGCTCGGCGGTGAGCACGTCCTGACGAAAGGGATGCTGCGGACGACCGGTGTCGGGTGTGACTGCGAATCGCTGCCGCACGCGCAAGCGAAGGGCATCCCGCCAGAAGGAGACGAAGTCGGGGGGATAGAAATCCCCCAGCTCCTGGAGGAGCTCGTCGTATGCCGCGATGCCCTGCGGCGGGACGCAGTCCTTGAGGTCGGCGTTGATGAAATCGGAGGGATCCCACGCCGCCTTGATGGCCACCGTTGGGCCCTCCTCCAGATGCGGCCGCAGCAGGTAGAGTGCCGTCACGACGAGATCGAGGCGGGTGGCGTAGGGGCTCCCCGCCAGGACGCTGGGGAGCATGGGTTCGGCATGGCGCAGGATCGCCAGCAGGTGCGTGAAGAGCCGTGCGGCGCGCTCGGGGCCGAGCGCGCGGTTGCCGAGCGCGTCGAGGTGCAGGTCGACGATGAAGTGGAAGAGTTGCGCGAACTGCTGCGGCGAGAGGCCGTCGCGCAGTGTCGGATCGAAGAGCTCGTACGGATCGCGGGTGAGGTAGTCGTTCATGCCGAGCGCACGCCCTCTGAAGAGGGCGCGGGCATCATCCGGGATATCCATCTCGAGCGGGGCGCTGAAGATGCTCTCCGCTTCACGAGCCGCAAGCGCCTCGTTTAACCACGGCGCCCACTCCGGGAGATGCTGCGACAGCTGTGCGATCGCCTGCCGAACGGAGGGAATGTTTTTCGGGCAGCATTCGGCGATCTCCTCCTCGACGATGGCACGCAACGCGTCCGCGCGCTCTCCCTCCGCGAAGAACGCGTCGGTTCCGGTGCGATGCTCGAGCGTCTCGAGTGCTATGATGAGGGTGGCGAGGCGGGGAGGTTGATTGGGATGATACTGTCTCTTGGAGCGCGCCGCGCCGGCATATTCCAGGAGCTGCAGGAGGTGCTCGTATATCTTCGTGCGCTCTGTGGCGGGGAGGGCTTCGTCATCGAGGGCCTGCAGATGAAGGCTGACGATCCAATCGTATCGGTCGCCGTGAAGCATGTCTTTCGACTGGAAGAGTCTCGACGGGGCAGCGGTGAAGACAAGGTGTTGAAAGCGCCGTGCGTCCACTTCGACGGGCCGGGAGTTTTTTCCATCGATCAGGCGGAGGATCCTCTCTCGATCGGCCTCAGGGGCATCCGGTCCGTGGCCGTATTCCATGTAGGCGTCGTAGACCTCCCACATATCGAAGGGGGCATCCTCTTCGATCGCCTTCTGCACCTCCGGCCGAATGTGCTCCCAGACACCGGCGCCGGTCAGCTGATTTTTGAATTCGATGCTCATAGCGACTCCTCCGCGTCCGCTGGTCGAGCGGGCGCGTTTGGTATCGGCGATGTGCGGATTCTGTACGCCGAAAAATGAGAACGCCGGGAAAAATCGCTCACAGCTGTGAGCGTGGGGTCACCGCATGGGCGTCGCGCGTGGTACCTCGGCGGCTTTGACGATGCCGGCGTCGAGGAAGAGCGCGTCACTCGCTTCCATCGCCCTCGTCGGATCGAGGAACGCACTGTCCTCGTCGCCGAAGGAGAGCAAAACCTCGACCTCTGTCAGGACCCGGTCCTCCGGGGCGTCATCGGCGAATCCCCGGAAACGCTCGGAGAGCGAGGCACAGGATTTCCCTCCCCCAGAGCCCCCGGCCGGGGCCGACGAGGAGGAACCGGGATCGCTCGCTGGCGACGCGCTGCCGGAACCCTCCTCCGGGTCCTCCTCCTTGTCGGGATCGTCGTGTCGCAGATCGCTGATGCCGAGCTCGTGACCGCGCTTCCAGAGCGCACCGAAGAGTTCGGTGTTGATGCCGGCTTTCCTCTTGTAATGTGGCGCGAAGCGCCCCAGGAGTTCCCGGGCGTCGGCGAACTCCCTTTTCGACGAGATCTGCTCGATGGCCTGCAGCAATCGCCTCTTCACGTTTGATGTGAAGAAGAAGGCCTCCGAGGACTGCTGTTGCCAGCGCTGCGCAATGCGGTCGAGCGCCGTGACGATGATGTGCAGCGTGGAGCGGCTGTCGAAGCCGCCCTGTTCCGGCGATGGGAGCATGTCGAGGAGCTCGTGAAAGCGAGTATGCGCCTCGTGCAGCATGATGTCGTCCGCGGTTAGGCGTTCGAGCTGCCGGGAGATGGCGGGGTCGTCTTCCCAGCGGATGGGCGGCGAATCCGAAGCCGTCGACGTCTTTCCGATCTCGGCGGAGACTTGATCCAGGCGGTCGCGGCAGCCGAGTTCGTCGGCGCGCGTTTGGAGTGCGCCCAGCAGCATCGTGTCGATGAAATACTCGCGGCCATCGAAGTATTCATGCTGATAGAAGGGGCGGAGCCGTTCGAGGAGGTATCGTTGTTCGACGACCTCCTCGGCGGAGTGCAATTTCTCAATGGCGCGCAGCAGATGGACGTTGGCGTATGACGTCATCAGCGCGACATAGCCCTGACGCATGCCGAGCTTTGTGGCGATGCGCTCGAGCGCCTCGACGATGGTCTCCATTGTGGCGGGGCGAAATCCGTCGATCCCCTCCGATCGGCGAATGGTTTCGAGCAGCGCGTGGAAGGCATCGCGCGCCGTCTGCGGTGTGAACTTCTCCGCCTCCAGTCGTTCGAACTGACGGGCGATCCTTCGGTTCAGCGCACTCCCCTTCTCTTCGGCCGATGAGGGGGTGTCGGCCCTGACGCTCGCGAGATATTCACTCTCCTCAAGCCAGCGAAGCGATTTCTGCACCTCGCGCTTCACCGCGTGCTGTCCGCGCGTCACCTCGACGCCGCTGGGGTGGGGGAGGAAGTGAAAGGGGCCGTCGGAGCTGAGCTGGTTTCCCGAAAGGAGAAAATCGATGAGGGGGAGGAGCGTGCTGGCGGGATCGCTGAGCGTGCGAGTGCTCTGCGCGCTCCAGAGAATGCCCGCGCGGTTCGGCGAGATCGTCCCGACCAGGAGGTGGCGGTTGCGCTCGATGCGCTCCTCGTCCAGCTCCAGCGCTTGCACCGTGATCGCGACGAGCGCTCCCTCCTCGAAGGTCATCCGGACGATGACATCATGAAAGGGCCACTGCTCCGCCGTCGTATCAGATGGTTTCCGGGTGGAGTCGATCAGCTCCTCTATCAACGCGTGGTCCGGGCCCTTCGGGACGCTTCGCAGCAGGTCGTTTGCGGCGCGTGCAAAATATTCCCAGGCTGAACGGGGGTCGTCCTGGGGGAGCAGGAGCAGCTCGATCGATTGCAGCGATCGGGTCGAGTTGAGGACGCCGAGCGCATTTCTCCGCGTATGCGGTACCCCGGATGCATTCGCATGGATGCGTTCCGCTCTCGTCCGCAGCGCATTGTGCGCGCTGTCATCGGATGAGGCAATTGCGTTGAGCCGCGTGAGGACGGGACCTGTCCGGACGAGCGTCTGCTGGGAGCGCCGGGTCATGTCGGCGTAGACCCACTGGACCACCTTCCGAATGCGGGCGTATTCCTCCAACGACGGTTCCCCGTCGATCTCTCCCGGGGCGAGGCTCATATTGGTGCGGGCGAGGGCGATATCCGGCTGCGAGAAGAAGTCGATCGCCGTATCGATGTGGCGGAGGATCCATTGCAGCGACTGGAGGCGATTTCCATCGACCACCTCATCGTCGAGCGCATGATCGCGATCGACGTCCTCTAGAAAGAGGTCGTTCTCCATTTCGGTGAGCTCCGTCCGAAGCTCCTCTTTTGCCGTGCGCAAATCAGCGGTGATGGACAGTCCTCGGCGCAACACCAACTCGTCGAGCGCCTTGATCGTCCGTTCGATGTCGATCTCTTCCGACGATTGCGCGGTAGAAGGGAGTCCGTCGGAAGGATCGCCCGCGACGTATGCATCCGACGGTTCCCCAACCGCGCCGGCGTCGTCCGGATCGATCGACCGATCTTCATCGCCGGTCGGGATGTCTTGCCCCTGATTACTTGGCGGAGCCTTCCCGTTGCCCCCTGTCCCGTTGATGCTCGCCATCGCACACCTCCCGAGTCGTCTACGCGGATCCCCGCAGTGCCGCGGTATTTCCGGTCCTTAGCAGGCGGAATGGGCGATGGGGAAGGCAAAGGCGGGCGATCATTGCAAAAACCGCTCACAGTTGTGAGCAGAAACGCGGACGAGACAGAATCAGCGCGCGGGGGTGGCGGCCGGGCGCGCGGTCGGCGCGGCCGCGGGCGGTGTGGCGAGGATCGCTCCTCCCGCCTCGGGCATCGCGGCGGGATCGAGGAGCGCATCGGCCTCGCCCTCGAGGAGGAGCCGGCGCTGGGCCTCGGTGAGCTCGGCCTCTTCCTCCTCGATCGGATCGGCAAAGCCGGCAAAGTGCGAGGCGCCCCGCATCGTTTCGTCGCCGGCTGGTGCGGCGGAGTGCTCGCCGCCGTTGTTCGGCGCGGGGGTGGCGCCGCCGCTCGACGACGGCGTTGCAGAGCCAGGTGGCGTTTTGCCCCCCTCGGGATCGCCGCCCGACGCGGCGCTGGGCTGCTGTGTCGGGAGGCCGAGCATCTCCAGGATCTCGACGCGGTGATCGAGGAAGAAGGCGTAGGCGATCTGCGTGATGAAGAGCTCCTGCGAATCCGGATGGTGTATGAATTGATCGAATTCAGTTCTGCATTCCTCGAGGAAGCGATCGGTGAGGCCCGAGGTGGGGTCGGCAATACGGAGGATGATCATCGCTCGAACGTAGATATCCGGGAAGGCATTGAGGCCGCGAACGACGATATTGCGCTTGCGTCGTCGCTCCGCCGGCGATGAGGCCATGTCCTGGAGGATCGTGCCCTCCTCCAGGGCCCGGAGTTCCGAGGCACGCCATTCCTCGACGATTTCCGCCACCTCCTCGTCGCTCATGACGAAGGTGTCCAGGGCGTCGAGGCGTTCCCCGATCTCCTCGAGGGTCATCTCCGAAATCCGCGATCGATCCGATGATGGCAAGAGCGGCCCGCGGGCGACCGCCCACGGCGTCTCCACCCCCATGAAGACGCTCGCGAAGGTGTCGCCCTCTTGTGCGCCGAACGATTTGATGGGCTCGCTGAGGACCGCGACCTCGTCGGCGCTGAGTTTCTCTCCCTTCCTTGCCGCACTGACGACGCGCTTGCGCAATCCCATTCGAATCGAGCGGAGATAGTTTTGGTTCGTATGGGCCCGGACGAAGCGCTCGACCCAGGAGGCGTGCTGGGCGCGTGCCTCCTCCGAGGCCTCGCCGTAATCCCGCAGGACGTCGCGCACCTCCTCCGTCGTTCCCCGAATCATCGGGATGTTCGCGTCCAGGACCGATGCGCCGATGACCTCGGGGAAGCGGCGGAAGTCGTGGTAGAACTGAGCCTGTCCGAGCAGGCGGGCGCGCTCCTCTTCCGGGATGTTCTGCACCTGCTTGAGCTTCTCGTAGATCTCGAGCTGCTGCTCGACGATCTCGGGGCGGATTCGGAGCGACTCCGGCATTGCGCGGCGCAGGTGCGCCAGCAGCGGTGCGACGGTCCACGGCTCGTCCACGCCGGTCAACGCTCGCGCGACGGTCATCCTCCGCTCGCCCCCGATCTTCTCCAGCATCGAACGCACCTCGGGGAGGAGCCGGCCGACCTGCCGGGAGAGAAAGCGCCGGACCAGTTCCACATGCGCATCGTTCGCATGGAGACGATGAAATTCCTTCAGCAGCATCCCGCGCGGGACGTTCTCCCGGCCGCCGGCGGCGAGGAGCTCGCCGTAGTGGTCGTAGAAGCGCGCGAGTTCCTGAAGGTGGACGCCGTTTGAACTCGTCAGGAGGAGATCAAGGACGACTGCGCCGCGGACCTCCGGAAAATGATTCAGGAAGGCGAAGAGGCCGTATTCGGTCAGCGAGAGATCGGCCCGTCGCTGTTGTTGCTTCGAGTAATCTTCGAAGGAGCCCAGCGCGCGCTCTGTGAGGATCGTGCTCTCCGGAAGGGTGATGGCCAACCGCTCGGCCGGCGTGTGTGGGGTCTGCTCGGGGTCGATATGAACGGTGAAGAAGCGCTTGATATCCTGTTTCAGGACGCTGCCGATGGCATCGCACTCGGCGAGCGCCCATCGGGTGAAGAGCGCTGCATGCGAGTGAATCTCCTCGTGGGGCTCGGCCAGCGTCGCGAAGAGACGTCCGATCAGCCCCCGTGCGGGATCGGAGCGGCGTGCGGCCTGGAGGAGCTCTTTGACGAGCGCCATCTGCGATGTGCGATTGGCGACGGTTCCGGCGAGGCGCGTGATGCCGAGGGCAAAGGGATGCGAGAGCGTCGAGAGCGGCGGGGCGACGACGTTGATTCCCCGCTGCCGTGCCTCGATACGGACGCGGTTGCCGAAGAGATCGGTGACCTCGAACGGTTCTGTGCGCGCTCTCGAAAGCCAGGCCTTCGCCCGGGAGGCCGTCTGCGTCGAAATGAGCCAGCTCCCCTCCGGTGTGTTGAGCATTTGCGCCGAGAGGAAATGATCCACGAACTGCTGTGCCCGCCGATCCGTTCCGCGTGGCGCCTGCCACTGGGCGAATGTGATGCGCATCTCGCCCTGCTGGATCATATCGCCGTCGACGAGCGTCGTGGCAGCGGGCATGCCCAACGGAGCGGCGGGAGGGAGCGCCTTCTCCGCTTCGCGCACGAGCGCGCCCAGCGCGTCACGCGTCTCTGCGATCCACGTGCGCTCCCCGGCGATGAGGCCGAGGTTGATGCCGATGCCCGCCGTATCGTTCCAGACGCGTTCCTTTGCCCAGAGGAGTTCCTCGGAGGTCTTTCCCGCCTCTGTCTCCAGTAACTCCTTCGTTCGATCGACGATGGCTTGGAGCGAGGGGGCCTTGCCGTCGTCGAGCGCTCGTCCATCGCGCTGAGCGAGGATCGCGCGTTCGTATTCATCGAGCTGTTCTTCCATGCGCGTCAGCTCAATGAGGAGAACGTCGGCCTCAGCGACCGCCTCCGCAAAGCGTTCGTGTCCGTCGTGCCACGTCGGGGCCGCCTCCTCCAGCGCGGTGCGGCGCTCGCGCATCGCTTCGAGCGCCGGGAGCATCTCCTGCGTGAACGAAACAATTGTCTCCTCGATCGCCGCGTGTCGTGCATCCGCCAGGGCGATTGCTTCTGCGACCGCCGCTGCCTCGCGCTCGCGTCGCTCCGTTTCCGCAATTTCTTTCAGGCGTGCTTCCGATGCCTCGATCCAGGTCGTGAGCGATGCGTCGAGCGGATCGAGGCGCTTCCGGACCGCCGCGAGTCGATCGTCCATCCAGCCGAGCGTTCCCACCTCGCTGCCGTCGTCGAGGGGGAAGGTGTGCGGATCGTCCGACAACTCCGCCAGGATCCGTTCGCTGTGTGTGCGCAGCGCGGTGACCGCGCTGAGGTCGTCCTGCAAGCCCAGGAGCGTCTCGAGCCCCTGCATCGCGCGCTGCAAAAAGGCGTGCGTCTCCTCCTCGAGCATCGCCTTCACGTCGGGGCTCTCGTCGAAGGAGGCGAAGAGCTCCGCGGATTGGAAATCGAGCGCGGTGATGCGATCGATGTGTTCCTGCAGCTCCGTTTGTTCCGCGCGCCGGAGTTCGTCGAGCTCCCGCTCGTATTTCGCGCGCGCCGGTTGCACCGTTTTGTCGTAGACCATTCGGGCCGCCGTCCGGATCGTCGTCGTCTCGACCGGGCGATCGGTCATCTGTGCGAAGAGGCGGCCGAGCTGCGCCTCCTCCTCCATCGCCGCGAAGGAGGGAACCCGCATCTGTTGGGCGACCTGCGCGAGATATTCCTCGAAGCTCGCGGCCGGTTCCAGGGCGGCATCGACGGCCTCCGAGAGGGCCATGGTCGCCAGCTGTCGGTCGTCGTGCAGCTGCCCGGCGCGCGCCTTGAACCAGCGGCCGAGCAGGGCGCGGTAGAAGGCGGCCATCCGGTCGGCGATGTCGCGGTAGGGGGCGAATGCGTCGCCCACCACGTCGCGCGAGAGGGCGGTGAGATCGACCGGCTCGTTCCCCGTCAGGCGGCCGACGACGACCGCCGTCGCAAGCGTCTGCAGGCCCTCGTCGGTGATGTAGGCGGCGCGGTAGTTATTGCGCACGAAGGCGACGATGCCCTGCTCCGGGTCGTGGATGTCCTGCACCAGCAGGTCGATGCTGTGGCGAGTCGAATTCAGGAAGCCATCGAGCAGATCGATCTCGTCGGTTCGGATCGGTGCTTCGCCCGCTCTGGCGAGGACGCGTTCGATGTCGACGCGCCCGATCGCGGTGCCCTGCTCCAGCTGCTGGAGGAGGAGGATGCTCGCGATTCGCATGCGCGCCGCATCGATCGTCGCTCCTGGATGCTGTCGACGGGCTGCGGCGATCGCCTGCTGGAGGAGGAGCGGTGCGAGGCCGGCCGCCCTCGGGGCGGAACCGTTCTCTGCGATCGCCCAGCGTGCAGGGCCGGCGGACTGGTTGTATCGCTCCAGGATCTGCTGCGCGTTCGAGAGGACGAGGCCGTAGTTCGGCCGGCGGTCGATGTGCTCGTCGACGAAGCGGACCACGAACGCGTCGAGGAGCGCCCGGTCGATGGGGACGGGGATGCGCTCCAGCTGCTGATCGGTCGGGAAGAGTTCGATGTAGGCATCCGCCGCCTGCTGCGCGAGCTGCCGTTCGATCCGAATCTGTCCGTTTTCGGGGAGCGGTGTCTCGTCGTTGGCCACGCCGATGCCAGGCAGGAAGCGCACGATCTGTTCGGTGAGCCGCTGCGCTTGCTCGCTATCCTGCGCGAGTTCTTCGATGATGCGTGCGAGCGTCTTCGGCCAGAAGCGACGGGTGAAGGCGTGCGCCCGGGCGAGGTAGGCCTCGATGATCTTCACGCCCCGGCGGATTGCGGCGGGTTCGAATCCCTCCTCCTGCATCATCCGTCCGAACTGGTCGCGCCAGTCGACGCTGCTGCGACGGGGGAGGAAGGGTTCCACGCGCTTGTGCGTCCGCCGTCCCCCCGTCGGGCGTACGAGGTTGATCGTGTCCTGCAGGGCGCGGGCATCGGCGAGCACCCCCTCCCCTTGGAGCCGCTGCAGGTCGACGATTGCCGCAGCGAGCGCGGCGTCGTCGCCCGACCAGCGTTCGCCCACCGCCGCGGCGATCGCCTCATTCGTGAACGAGGATTCCTTCGAAAGGCGTCCCTCCGCCGCAGCGGACGCGAGGAGGATGCGCAGCTGCAGGAGTGCGGCGATGCGCGCGGGCGACCACTGCTCCCGCTTCGCGACGCCGTTGACGCCGCCGACCGGAAGGAGGATCTGTGCGCCGGCATCGCGATCGATGACGTGTCCCGAGAGCGTCGGGATCGCCTGAAAGGAAATCGCACCCCGCGGGGTCTCTATCCGCCCGCGCACGCGCGTGAAGAGGGCGACGCGCTCGGTGAAGGCGCGGATGCGCCGAAAGAGCTCCACATGCGCGTCGAGCTGCTGACGCGAGCGGAGGGCGGCGTTTTCCTGTGGGTCCCGCAGGGCGGCGCGCGCATAGCGCTGCCGCTGCTCGAGCTCCGCATATTCCGCGAGGAGTTCGTCGAGGGAGAGCGACCGCCCGTGCGCTGAGGTGAGCGTCAGCGACGCGGGGAGATGGCGGAGCGCTTCCAGATAGTTGCCGATGAAGGCGAGCTGGTTCTCGTAGGTGCCGAGCCGCGCGTCCGTTAAAATCGCCTGCCGTGCGGCGACGCCGCGTTCGACGTCGTTTCGATAGTCGATGCCGTCGTAGAGGATGCGAAAGTGATAGCGCGTGTCGATATCCTGCGGACGGTGGTTGGTCAGGAGCCCGCCGTCCTCGTCGAAGATCGGCATCACGTCGATGAGCGGCATCCAGCGCAGAAAGCCCGCCGCGAATTCATAGAGCGCCGCCGCTTGTTCCGCGCCACCCCCCATTGTCGCGGTCGCCAGCGGCCCCGTGTAGCGGCGCACGTCCCAGTACTCCGGGGTGTCGCCGCGCAGGTGGCTGCTCATCGTGCTCTGGACGACCTCCGTGGGGAGCTCGAGTTTCGCGACGCGCTGCGCCCAGGTGGAATAGCCCCAGTTCCAGTAGAGGTACTGCTCGTGCATGAAGGAGGGGGCGGTGACGTCGATCGCGTCCTCCACGGCGCGCGCGCGCATCCGGCGGGCGATCGGGTAGATTGCGCAGAGAAAATCGAAGAAGTCGATGCGCCGCCCGGCCTGACGAGCGATGCGGCGAAGGACGTGATAGGCGGGCAGGATGGCCTCGAGCGAGCGCCCCATGCGTGGTTCGATCGTCACGTCCTCGAGCTGTCCGCGTTCGCGGCGCAGGGCAACGTAGCGCGCCCAGTCCTCGGGCGCGATCGCCGGGGGACGATGGGCCCCCTCCTTGGCGAGGGCGACGAGGCGGCCCTCCGCCGCCGCCTCCGCGACGAGCGCCTGCCAGCGGTCCGCCGTTATCCCCGCCGGCGGCGTTCGCCGCAGCAGCGCTTCCAACTCCGATCCCTGAGTCGCGCGATCGGCCTCCGCCAGCAGATTGACGAACGACTCCCAGTCGTAGGCGGAGAGGTGTTTCGGATTGGCGCGCACCGTCCCCCACTGCAGGAAGCTCTCCCAGCCGATCCCCGCCTCGTTCGCGAAGGACTCCTTCTGTTTGGCGCTGACGGCGAGCGGTTCGAGGTAATCGCGCATCCCCCCGTCGACGGAGGGGAGGAAGCCGTCGCCCGCATCGTTTGCCGCATGCGTTTCCGCGGTCGTCGGGAGCGGGAGGAGCGCCTCGACCGGCGGGACCGTTTCGGATATCTGCTGCCCGAAGAAGCGGCGGAAGTGCTCGATCGTCAGCCGGTCATAGTCGCGGGCGTTTTCCACGCGCCGGTAGATCGCCTGGACGAAGTGTGGCTCCAGACCGCGCGCCGCGATCTCCTCGTGGAGGTGCTCGCCGTAGGCGTAGGCCGCGTAGCGGAAGTAGTGGAAGACGAGGTCGAAGAACTGCACGGCGATGCTCTGCCTGATGCTCGGTGGAATCGAGGGGAACACGCCGTCGCGGATGTCCTCGTACTCCGTTTCGATCTTCGCGATGAACTCTTCGCCGATCGCCGCCTCGAGGGTTTCCGGATCGACAATCGTCCGCACCAGCGGCGGCGCCTCCTGGGGTGCCTCGTCGTCGGGGAGGCGCAGGCGGCTGCGGCGCGCCTCCAGGCGGATGAGGTAGTGGATGAGCCGGTTGCCGAGGCCGCGGAGCAGATATGCCGGGTGCTCCTCCAGCTGCGCGTCGCGCGTGACCTTGAGCAGCGCGCTCTCGAGAATTTCCTGCGAGTGCGTCAGCCGCGCCGCGGTGTTGCCCGCCTGATCGACGAACCAGTAGGCGAGGTAGCTCTCGACGACGCGGACGAGCAGGTCGGCGTCGACCGCCGGATCACGGTTCTGGGCGATCCACGCGTCGATGTCGCCGCGCAGGTAACCCAGAAAGTGTCGTGCCGCCTTCCAGTCGGGATGGACGGTCGACTCCAGTCGCATCAGGCGCAGGTCGTCGCGCACTTCCTCCAGCTCCTCGACGAGGGCGAGTGCCCGCTCCATCTGGCGGGGACCGCGCAGCTTCGCGGCAATCGCTTCCGCATCGTCGCCGTACGCCGCGAGCGCTTTCGCGCGTTGCTGCGCCTCCTCGATGAGCGTCTCCGGCGTGGGGAGGTGTTGTGCGCTCACGAAGCCGACGATGTAGCTGTCGGGGATGACCGCGGCGAGTCGCTCCATCTCGGGGACCGTCTGCGTGCGCGCCGTGAGAATCCGTTGGGCGAGCGCCGTGCGCTCGGGCAGCGGGATGCCGTTCGTCCGCACCGCTCGTCCCTGTACCCGCGGACGCTTCGGCTTCGTGCCGACCAGGCCGATCGCCGTCGCGTTTACCGTGATGAATGCCTCGAACGGTTTGATGTACTGGCTGATCTCGGAGTTGCTCCGCGAGGCGTTCTCGTCGTGGACCTCCCGATACGCGGAGCGCAGGCAGTCGACGGCAAGTTTCGCGATCTGCTTCTCCGTCGGTCCCTTCCCCTCCGGGTGCGACTCCGGTTTCCAGCGGGGGACGAGATTCTCGTGTGCGCGGCGCAGGAGGAGGGCGACCTCATTGCGGTGATGGCTCAGTCCCCCGCGCGGGACGAGGCGTTCGATCAGGCCGTCGATCGTGCGCGGGACGGCGTCGTCCATGGCGCGTGGTCCCGACGACGAGCCGTTTGACGATCCCGCCTGCGCGAGCAGAAAGCGATCCCCCTGCTCCGGTGCAGTCGAGGGCGATGACGATGTATCCGTCGGGAGCCCGGCCAGCGGGTCGCCCCCGGGCGGGGGCGGAGTCTTGTTGTTCGGGCCCTTGATGCTCATAGTCCTCCGCGAATCCCCTCGCGGGGAATCACCGGCTTATCGGCCTTCGGCGGTGCGAGTTGCTAACAAAATAGAATGGAATAGGGCAAGCGTTATCCGACGATACTGTGGAAAAGTGAGTGCTAAATATTCCAGTATTGATAATTTCAACGTCAGGGTACTTGCCGATTGCCTTTTCGGCTTTGCTGCTGATAGAAGGCCGGCCCATGCATCCGGAAATTCGCGACATCCTGGCATCCGTCGCCAAGCCCCTCCGCTATACGGGGGGCGAGGTCGGTAGCGCGGCCAAGCCGTGGGAGCCGGCGCGTGCGCGGATATGCCTCTCCTTTCCGGACCTCTACGAGGTCGGGACGAGTCATCTGGGCCTCTCCCTCCTCTACCGCCTGGTCAACGCCCATCCCGACTTCCTCGCCGACCGGGTCTATGCCCCCGCCGGCGACTGTGAAGCGCTCCTGCGCGAGCGGGGGATGCCGCTCTTCACGCTCGAGTCGCAGCGGCCGTTGGCCGACTTCGACGCGATCGGTGTGAGCCTCGCCTATGAGCTGGGCGCGACGAACGTCCTCGCGATGCTGGAGCTCGCCGGCATCCCACTGCGCGCACGGGTGCGCGGCGAGGGAGCCCCGATCGTCATCGCGGGGGGGAGCGGCACTTTCAATCCGGAGCCGATCGCCCCCTTCTTCGATGCCGTCGTCGTCGGCGACGGCGAGGGGCCGATCGTCGCGATCTGCGAGGCGATCGCCCGCGGGCGCGAGCGCGGTGCCTCGCGCGCCGAGACGCTCCGCGAGCTGGCGGCGATCGAGGGCTGTTTTTTGACCAACGCCCCGGCCGCCGAGGGGGAGGGCGATCGGTCGCGCGCGATGGCGCGGCTCGCCGACCTCGATGCGGTTGCACTCACGGTGCCGCCGCTCGTTCCGCACGCGACGGTGCAGGATCGCCTGGCGGTGGAGGTCGCGCGCGGCTGCACGCGCGGCTGCCGCTTCTGTCAGGCCGGCTGCATCAACCGGCCGCTACGACAGCGCTCCGCCGAGGCGGTGGCCACGGCCCTCTTGGAGGGGGTGGCGGTGCGCGGCGACGAGGCCTTCTCCTGCCTCTCGCTC
>CAYPII010000051.1:0-14435 GCA_964410765.1 uncultured Myxococcales bacterium
GGCTGGACGCTGTTGGAGATCATCCTGCTCACGACCCTCATCGGGGCGATCGCCCTGGTGACCGTCGCGCACTACGATCGGACGCGTGAGAAAGCGATCTCCAAGAAGGAGGCCTATCTCATCGGCGTCGTCCAGGAGGGGATCAACATCCACCACGCGCATGAGATGCTCCGCCGCTGACCAATCCTAGAAATCCATTGCATTTTTACGGTTGAACACGAGAATGCCCTGCACGTCTGCACGGAACCGCCCAGGGGGGCCAGTACTCATGATTCCGGTGATCACGCTCGTCATCATCATCCTGGTTTCGTTGCTGATCACGAAGATCGCCGCCGTCGCCCTCACGCACACCGGGATCTCGCGCGAGGTGGCCCGTTTCCAGGCGCGCTCCGCCTTCACCGGCGTCGGCTTCACGACGACCGAATCGGAGATGATCGTCAATCACCCGGTGCGACGGCGTATCATCCGTACCCTGATGCTTGCGGGGAACGTCGGGATCGTCACCGTCATCGGTTCGATGGTGCTCACCTTCATCAAGATCGAAGGCTCGGGCTCTCCGACATGGCGCATGTTTGCCCTGGTTGGCGGCCTCGTCGTGTTGCTGGTGCTCGCCTCCAGCAGCTGGATCGATGCGCACCTCTCCAATCTGATCACCCACCTGCTCAAGCGCTATACGAACATCGACGTCAAGGACTACGCGGGGCTGCTGCACGTCGCCGGCGAGTACAAGGTCGTGGAACTCTACATCAAGCCGGGTGACTGGCTCGCCGACCGCATGCTCCAGGATATCAACCTCGAGGGGGAGGGGGTGCTCATCCTGGGCATCACGCGCTCGAAGGGTACCTACATCGGAGCGCCCAATGGGCAGACGAAGATCCTGCCGGGCGACACGGTCGTCGTCTATGGGCGTTCCTCCGCCTTCGCCGAGATCGACAGCCGACGCAAGGGAGTCAGCGGCGACCTCGAGCACCAGGAGGCGGTCGCCGAACACGCCGAGGTCGTCGACCAGGAACGACAAAGCGATCCGGCCGAGCAGCACGAGTCGCACGACGTCGTGGAATAGCCCCGGAAAAAGGGGATGCATTTCTTCGTCCGCCGCGGTATGGGGGCGCCCCAACATCAGATGCAGAGGAGGCAGGCCATGGCGCTGATCCAGGTAAACGAATTCATCAAGATGGCCATTCAGGACGAGGAGACGGGCATCGCCTTCTACACGGCGCTCGCCGAGGAGAGCGATGACCGCGAGGTTGCCGACGAGCTCCGCCGTATCGCTGACCAGGAGCGAACGCACAAGGAGCGCTTTAACCGGATGCTGGGTGAGGTCGCCGACTACACACCGCGCGAGGAGTACGCGGGGCAGTACGAGGCGTTCCTGAAGACGCTCTACGATACGAGGCCCTTCCTCAATCCCGAGCAGGCGGCCGAGAAGGCGCGCGCGATCGGAAGCCCGCTGGAGGGCGCGCAGCTGGCACTCCAGATCGAAAAGGATACACTCTTCTTCCAGCAGCAGCTCACGAAGGTATTGCCCGGCAAACATCAGCATCTCGTCCGCGAGATCATCGACGAAGAGAAGCAACACCTGGTGCAGCTCGCCGCGATCCGCGATCGCCTGAGCTGACCGGGCCGATGGGGCATGGAATGGGCGGGGTGACTCCCCGCCTTTTTTTTAGCGGGGGATCGTTGCGAGGTCTGGGCGCTCCTCGTCCTTCTCCTTTTTCTTTTCCGTCGGCACGCGTTCGATCTGCAGCGTGACGCGGTTCGGATCGATCGTCTCCAGGACGATGTTCTTCGGGAAGCCGACGTTGCTGCGCTGGATGCGCACGGTCTGCCGCCCCGGCTTGAGGTTGAGCGTCTTGAGAAAGAGGGTCAGCTGGTTGCGGTTGAGGAAAGTGAGATCGCGTCGTGGCCCCGAGAAGGTGAGATCGACCTCCTCCGGTTCGACCGAGGCGACCTCCAGCTCCGCCGGGAGCTGCGCGTAGCGCACTGGAACGGAAAAGGTCCTGTAGACGATCTCCGAACCATAGACGTGGACGAACCAGAGCATCAGCGCGAGGCCGAGCGCGATCGCCTTCTCCCGCCAGTTCCGGATGACGTAGTCGGACCACGAACGCCGCTCCCGTTCCGGACGTATCTCCTGTTCGAAGCGCTCGATGAGGGCGGCGAGCGCCTCGGCGTCCGGCACCGTGAAAATCCGTCCGTGCCGCGCCGCGGAGATCGTGCCGCGCTCCTCCGAGACGACCAGGCAGAGCGCGTCGGTGACCTCGGCAAGCCCCAGCGCGGCGGCGTGCCGCGTCCCCTCGTGTTCGAGGCGGCGGAAGTTCTTCGAGAGCGGGAGGTGGGTGCCGAAGCGCGTCAGGCGGTTGTGTGCGATGATGACCGCGCCGTCGTGTCCCTCGGAGTGCGAGTCGAAGAGGCTCTTGAGCAGCGGTTCGGAGAGCTTGCCCTCCAGCTCCGTCCCCCCCTGCGCGTGGCCGGCAACGATGTTGTGCCCCTCCAGGATGATGAGCGCGCCGATGCGGTCGCGCGCAAGGTTGGCGAGCGTCCGCGCGAGCAGGGCGGCCTGTTCGCGGCGTGCGGCGGCAATCCCGCGTGGGCGCAGGCGCGGGTTCATGCTCCAGAGCGCGATTTGTTCGAAGAAACGCCGGATTTCCTCCTGAAAGATGATGACGAGGGCCAGCAGGATGACGGCGAAGAAGCCCTGCAGGACGCCGGCGGTGAGGAAGAGGTTGAACTGTTGTGCGAGCAGGTAGATCGCGGCGATGATGACGATGCCGGTGAGGACGAACGCCGCGCGCGTTCGCTTGAACCAGACGAGCACGATGTAGATGAGAAAGGCCATGAAGGCGACGTCGATGACGTCCGAGAGTGCGATGTCGGCGAGCATAGTCATTCTCCTCTATTCCCGAAAGGGAGCGTGTTCGCTCTCCGCGGGGATGCGCAATTGCCGCAACAGTAAGGCGACGAGCTGTTCCTCCGCATTTCGCCAGTGCTCCTCGGTCGCCCGTGGGCCCACCGTGATGCTGCCCCCGGCGATCGTGTCGTGGCCCCCTGCCTCCCCGCGGTTGGGGAAGACGTCGCGCAGGATCGCCGCCGCGTTCGCTCCGCGGCGCTTCGCCCGCAGCGAGACGCGCAGCCGGCTGCCGTGCCTGCCGGTGCAGAGCGTCCACTTCGCACTTCCATAGGAGAGGAGCAGGTCGGCCATCTGGGAGACGACGTCCGGGTCTGGGATCGCACCGAGGTGTGAGACCAGCAACGAGCGGTACATGGCCGCCTGCCGGATGCCATGCGCGACGGTGATGAAGAAGGCGCGCCGCTGTGGCGGATTCTGAATCCGCGCGAGCGCGCGCATGTCGCAGTGGGGGAGGAGCTCGGTGTAGGCGTGGACGACATCGGGACGGCTCGTCCGAAAGAAGGACTGCGTGTCGGTGAGGACCCCGTAGGCGAGCGCGGTCGCCAGCGGCTTGGGGAGGTCGATCTTCGCTTCGATCAGCGCGCGCGCGAGCAGCGCGCTGGTCGCGCCGCAATCGGTGTCGAGGATGACGCACTCCCCCTGCGGCGGCGCTTCGCCCGGTTCGTGCTGATCGATGACGATCGTCGCGTGGCGGCCGTCGGGAAAGGAGTTGTTGCCGAAGCCGGGCTGCGTGTCGACCAGCGCCACGGCGGTGTGGCGCGCGAGGTCGGCGGCGCGCAGTTTGCGCGCGGGGATGTGACACTCGCGCATCATCGCGCGGTTCTCCGCGCGGCCGATGATGCCGCCGTAGGCGATCGACGACGGGATTCCGGCGATCCGTTCGGCCAGGTGCTGCAGGGCGAAGGCGCTCGCGAGTGCGTCCGGGTCGGGGAAGTCGTGCGTGAGGATGAGCAGCGGCGTGAGTCCCTGGCGGTGCTCCCGCAGGAAATCGAAGAGCGGGGCGATCCGTTCCGCGAGCGGCGTCATCGCTTCTCCGTTTCTCGATTCGTTTTTTGGCGCAGGCCGTTGAGGAGGCGGCGGCCGAGCGTCACCTCCTCGGCGGTCACCTGCTCGCCGGTCTTCTCTATCTCCTCGACCAGCGCGCCGGGCTCGAGCAGGCAGACGACGGAGACGAGGATGTCGTCCGCGTTGAAGATCGGGGCGAAGATCACGTCACCCGTATAGCGCCGCTTTTCGGCCTCCAGCCCCTTTCGTGTTGCGGGGGTGCGCAGCTTTTCCAATTCCGCGACGATGTCGTCGTAGTCGAGCCCCGCGATGACATCGCTCGCCATCCGTCCGGCGAGCGCCCCTTTCTCGACGCCGAGTTGGCGCAGCACCTTCTTGCTGCAGCGGCTGATCTCGCCGCGTCGATCCAGGATGAGGACGTTGCGCTCCATGTTGTCGACGAGGAAGTCGATCAGATGCGAGAGGCCGCTGATCTTGAGCGCCCGTTTGCGGTTCAGGTCGCTCAGGCGGTCGACGAGAAGCGCGATGCGTGTGCCCAGATCACCCAGCCGCCGGAGTCCCTCGCCGGGATGGGTGAGCCCGTTCTGTGTGAGGGCGAGGATCCGGTCGAGCTCCCGTATCACGCGCGTTCCGCGACGGAAGAGCAGGAGGGCGAGCACGATCATGGCGATGGCCAGCAGCACCGCCGCGTAGAGGAGCTGTTCGGCGCCGACCTTCGCGGCGAGCCCGCCGTTCGCCCACAGCGAGGAGCGCGAGAGATAGCCATAGATGCCGAGGCCGAGCACGGCGGCCACGGCGGCGGCGGTGAAGGCGACGAGCGTTCCCTTGCGCAGTGTCAGCATGGTTTCCTCCTACGCCTCCCGGAGGGCGTTGATCTCCTCGTTCCCGCCGATGCAGACGAGGATGTCCTCCGCCCGGATGATCTCCTGCGGGCCGGGCGAGAATACTTCCTCGTGCTGCACCGGGTTGCCCATGTCGTCAATCGCTGTCTCGGTGCGTTTGATCGAGACGACGTTGATGTTGTGCCGGCGGCGGAGCTCGAGCGCCACGAGCGACTTGCCGGCGAAGGACTTCGGAGCGTGGATCTCCGCGAGGATCTGGTCCTTCGAGAGCGGGATGCGCTTGAGCACGTCGGGCGAGATGAGGCGATCAGCGATCTCGCGCCCCTCGTCGAGTTCGATGTTGATCACCTCCGTCGCGCCGACCTGGCGGAGCACCTGTGCGTGGATATCGGTGACGGCGCGCGCGATGATCGAAGAGACGTCGAGTTTTTTCAGCAGCGCCGTCGTCAGGATGCTCGCCTCCTGGTTCGAGGCCATCGCCACCACGGCGACGTCGACCGTGTCGAGCGGGAGACTGCGCAGCGCCTCCTCCTCGGTGCTGTCCATGAGGACCGCTTGGGTGACGATGTCCTTCATCCGCTCGATGCGGTCGGGCGAGCGGTCGATCGCGATCACCTTTCCGCCCTGGTCGGAGAGGATGCGGCAGACCTCGGAGCCGAAGGTGCCCAGTCCCACGACGATGAAGACCCGTTCCGGTGCCATAGTGCTTTCCTTTCCGTGCCCATCAGCCCACGCTGATGTGCCCCTCCGGATAGCGGACCCGCTGCTGCTCCTGCATCGCCACAGCGGTGATGAGCGTCAGCGGTCCGAGTCGTCCGAAGAACATGATGATCGTGATGACGATCCGGCCCAGCGGCGAGAGCTCACCGGTGATACCGGTCGAGAGCCCCACGGTGCCGAAGGCCGAGGTGACCTCGAAGAGAATCTGCTGCAGCGGGAAGGCCTCGGTGATCGAGAGGATGAGCGTTCCGCCGAAGACGACCAGTCCGCCGAGCAGGACCACCAGCAGCGCGCGGCTGACGATATACTTCTGCAGGAAGGACCCCCGCAGCAGGACGCTGTAGCGCCCGTGCAGGAGCGACTTGAGGTAGGCGTAGATGACGCCCACGGTGTTGACCTTGATGCCGCCGGCGGTCGATCCAGCCGCCCCGCCGATGAACATGAAGAGGATCATGACCAGCAGCGTGGGCGTGGCCAGCCGCGCGAAGTCGATCGTGTTGAAACCGGCGGTGCGAAGCGTGACCGACTGAAAGAAGGCCTCCAGGTACTGCGCCCCCAGCGGATCGCGCAGCATCTCGTGGCCGTGCTCGAATCCGTAGAGCAGCAGGGTGCCGGCCGCCAGCAGGATGCCGGTCACCGTCAGGACGACGACGGTGTTGAGCGAGAGCTTGGCGACGCGCCCGGCTCCCCGCAGTCGCCGCCGCAGGCGATCGCGCAGGTGCTGGCAGGTGTTCGTCAGCACCGCGAAGCTGATGCCGCCCAGGACGATGAGTGCGGCGATGACGAGGTTCATCGGCACGTTCGTGCGGAAGGAGGCGAGGTTGTCGGAGAAGAGCGCGAAGCCGGCGTTGCAGAAGGCGCTTACGGCGTGAAATGCCGAGAAGAAGATCGCCTGCGGTCCGAAGCCAAAGCGCTCGCTGAAGATCGGCAGGAGCGCCGCGAATCCCGCCCCCTCGATCAGGAAGGTGAGGATGACGATGCGCGCGACGGAGCGCGAGAGGTTGTGCAGGTCCGATTCGTCGATCAGGAAGGAGACCTCCAGCCGTTCGCGCAGCGAGACGCGCCGGCCCAGCAGATAGGCGGTGAAGAAGGTGAAGAGCATGATCCCCAGCCCGCCGCACTGGATGAGCGCCATGATGATCGCCTGCCCGGTCGGCGTGAAGAAGGTCGCGGTATCGACGACGATGAGTCCCGTCACGCAGACCGCGGAGGTGGCGGTGAAGAGGGCACCCAACACCCCCAGCCGCGCGCCGCCGACGGTGGTGAAGGGCATCAGCAACAGGATCGTGCCGACGAGGATTACCAGCAGGAAGCTCAGGACGATCGTCTGCGCCGGGTTGCGGGAGAAGGCGCGCAGGAAGGCATTGAGCTTTTTGATGCGCCCGAAGATCTTGAGCAGGACGAAGATGCTGCGCAGGAGGATGAGCTGCGTGGAGAGCGTCTCGATCTGCCCCAAGGCGATCCGAAAGGCGTAGTACTTGCTGTAGAGGAAGAGGCCGGTGAAGACGACGAGGAAGCCGGTGTCGAACCAGTTGCGTTTGAGGAAGGTCCCCTTGAAGGGGGCGGCCCTCAGGCGCGCGACGTACTCGATGATGAAGAGGGCGAGCACGCTGACGTCGAGGGCGTGGATCGCCCAGCGCACGAAAGGTTTGGCCTTCACGCCGTATTCGAGAAAGAGGGCGGCCGTCGCCAAGATCAGGATGGCGAATATCCACCGGTTGCCCCGTTGTTCGGACATGTGCGGAAGGTCCCCCAACGCCGTGAATGCCCTATTGTAGCAGCCGCGCGGCGTTTGTCACCCGGGAAAGGCGATGGCTTGCCGCTGATCGCCAACGCGGTTGCATCGATCGTGTGTTTGAGTATGGTGGGTGGCCATCGGACGAGGAGGAGCCCCCGCAATGAAGATCGGCATGATCGCGCCTCCCTGGATCCAGATCCCCCCGCCGGCCTACGGCGGTATCGAACTCGTCATCTATAACCTGGTCGAGGGGTTGTCCGCGCTCGGGCACGAGGTGATCCTCTTCGCCCCGAAGGAGTCCCAGGTTTCGTGCGAGTGCCTTCCCTATATCGAGGGCGAGGCCTATCTCGGGCTCGATTCCACGGAGGAGACGAAGATGCTCGCCGGCGAATTGGCGGCCAAATTCGCCTACGCGGCCTCGGCCTATCGCGGCGTCGACATCATCCATGACCACACGCTCTCCCCGTCGACGATTCCGATCCCCAAGGTGCACACGCTCCACGGCCCGGCCACGGAGGGCGCGGTGAGGCGCTGCGTGGAGCTCTCCGAGATGGGGAACAACTTCTTCGTTTCGATCTCGAAGCGGCAGCAGGAGCTCTACCTCTTGCTCAACAGCCGGATCCGCTTCGCCGGCACGGTCTTCAACGCGGTCAATGTCGCCGACATCGAGTGGAGCCCGACGAGCGAGGACTTCTTCGTCTTCGTCGGACGCGCCAACTGGGAGAAGGGGCTCGATCTGGCCATCCGCGTCGCCTGCAAGTCGGGCGTCGGCCTCGTGATGGCGATCAAGATGAGCGAGGACTTCGAGAAGGTCTTCTTCAAGGAGAAGGTCCGTCCCTGGATCGAAAAGCATCCCCAGAATCTCGTCCTTGAGGTACATGAGGACATGCCCAAGCCGATGCTGGTCAACCTCTTCAAGCGCGCGAAGGGCACGCTCTTCACCAGCCAGTGGGAGGAGCCCTTTGGCCTCGTGATGATCGAGTCGATGGCGGGCGGTACGCCGGTGTTAGCGCTGGGTCGCGGTGCGGCGCCGGAGGTGATCGTCGACGGCAAGACTGGCTTCATCGTCGATGGCGAGGAGGCGATGGTCGAGGCGACGAAGAAGGTCGAGAGCTTAAGCCGCGAGGCCTGTCGCCAGCATGTGGAGGAGAACTTCTCGCGCGAGAAGATGGCGCGTGATTACGTGGCGCTCTATGAGCGCATCTTGGCAGAGACAGCGCCGTATTAGGGGGGTCCCATGAGCAAGACGTCCGTATTCCGTAGATTTCCCGGCACCTTCTGGGTCGGCAACACGATGGAGATCTTCGAACGCATGTCCTGGTACGGCTTCTTCGCGCTTTCCTCGCTCTACATCACCGGCTCGGTCGAGAGCGGGGGGCTGGGTTTTTCCTCCGAGGACCGCGGTCTGCTCCAGGGGGTGGTGACCTTCTTCATCTACCTCTTCCCCTTCTTCACCGGTGCATTGGGCGATCGCTACGGCTTCAAGAAGATGCTGTTGATCTCCTATATCGTCCTCTCGCCCGCCTACTTCCTGTTGGGGCAACTCAAGACCTTCCCGACCTTCTTCATGGCCTTCTTCCTGGTCGGCATCGGCGCGGCGATCTTCAAGCCCTTGATCGTCGGCACGATCGGCAAGACCACGACGAAGGAGAGCGGGGGCTTGGGCTTCGGCATCTTCTACATGATGGTCAACATCGGCGGCTTCGCGGGCCCCTTCATCGCCGGCGCCACCCGCAACCAGGGGTGGCAGTACGTCTTCATCGCGTCCTCCATCTGGATCGCGCTCAACATCCCGCTGCTGCTGATCTTCTACAAGGAGCCGACGCAGGAACACGCTTCCAGTACGAAGCGGACCTTTGGCAAGGTGATGCGCGATATGATGGACGTGCTCGGCAACGGGCGCTTCTTCGTGCTCATCTTCGTGATGCTCTTCATCTTCGTCCTGGGATCGAAGTGGCTCTCGGTCGGCGAGGTCTTTCTCTACAACGGCATCTGGTTGGCCTTCAACCTCATCGTCGACGGCATCCTGCGATTGGCGGGGAAGCGCAGCCAGTGCATGCGGGTGGGGAACAAGCGCTTCCTGCTCTTCCTGTTGCTGCTCTCGAGCTTTTGGATCGCCTTCAACCAGATATTCCTGACGCTGCCGGAGTACATCCGCGACTTCTCGCAGACGCAGCACCTGCTGACGTCCGTGACCGACTTCCTGGCGCGCATCGGCGTCGGGGCGGGGGCGATCGCGACTGTGCGCGAGATCTTCGGGCTGCCCAACGGCCATGTGAAGCCGGAGCAGATCATCAACCTCAACGCGCTCTCGATCATCTTCTTCATGATCCTCGTCTCCCACGTCATGGCGCGCTTCAAGGCGCTCGTGACGATCATCGCGGGTGTCGCGGTGACGGCGGTTTCCTTCGTGATGCTCGCCTTCGGCGTCGATCCCTGGATCGTCGTCGCCGCGGTCGTCGTCTTCTCCTTCGGCGAGATGATGGCCTCCCCGAAGGCGAAGGAGTACACCGCGCACGCGGTCGCACCCCCCGACAAGGTCGGCCTCTACATGGGCTACTACATGTGGTGCACCGCGCTCGGGAACCTCTTCGGCGGGATCCTCTCGGGCCGCCTCTACGGCTGGCTCGCGCGCGACCTCGGCCGCCCCGACATCATGTGGGTCGTCTTCGCGCTCTTCTCGGTGGTCTGCGCGCTGTTGCTCTTCCTCTACCACCGCACGGTGGGGCGGCGCATCGAGCGGGGACACGAGCTCGACGAGGAGGGCTTGCCGGCGTAGCGCTCAGGAGAGGTACTTGCGAGGGCGTCCGAGCTCCTCGAGGAGGGTGTTGACCTCCTCCTTGATCTGGACGATGCGCATCTCGCGGCCCACCATCAGGTCGTTGATCTTCTGAATGTAGCGCAGCTTCTCGGCCATCGCTTCCGCGGCCTGCTTCTTCTCCGTGATGTCGCGGGCGATGAGCACAATGTTCGTTTTGCCTTCCACCGTCTGTTTCAGACGTGCGCCGGAGATGGCCACATCGAAGCGCGTGCCGTCGCAGCGCTGTGCCTCTGTCTCGTACTGCACCAGCGCGCCTTCCTCGAGCAACGGCGTCCAGATTTCCGAGCGAAAGCGTTCCTCATCGATGGGAAAACAGCGTGTGATCGGTGATCCCAAAATCTTTTCTTCGCTGTAGCAGAAGGTGGAGACCGCCGCCTCGTTGACGAACTGAATGGTCCCCTCCGCATCAGTGACCAGGAGGATGTCGACGATCGAGCGGATGATGCCGTCGACGTAGTCGCGCGAGACCGTCG
Organism: uncultured Myxococcales bacterium; assembly: GCA_964410765.1. Lineage (GTDB taxonomy): Bacteria > UBA10199 > UBA10199 > 2-02-FULL-44-16 > JAAZCA01 > CAYPII01. Next base: position 10,511 of record CAYPII010000051.1, read on the forward strand.
TCTCCTGCAGCGCCTCGACCATGACGTTGAAGGAGCGCGCGAGCGCGCCGACTTCATCGTCGCTCTCGACCGGGAGGGTGACGTCGAGCGTTCCATCTGCGATACGGCGCGTGCCGCGTTCGAGGTGCTGGATAGGGCGCGTGATGCGGCGGCTGAGCAGGATGGCGATGATGATGCCGATCGCCATGACGATGGCCGATGTTGCGATCGTCACCGAGATCGAGCGCAGCTGAACCGCCGCGATGCGCTCGCGCGAGAGTCCGACCTGGACGAGGCCGATCGTCTCCTCCGCGTGCGTCGGTGTCCCGGGGGATTCCAGCATCTCCACGGTGAGCGCATCGTCGGTCGTTCCCACGCGCACCGGGGTGGAGAAGATGTCGATCTCCTCTCCGTCTCTCGGCAGTTCGACGCGTTCGGTCGTCGTCCCCCCGCCCATCAGAACGCGGTGCGCTTCGTCGCTCAGGATGCGCGGTTCGACGGCGCCACGCGATCGCTCCGCGACCAGCCGCCCCTGGGCATCGTAGGCGGTGACGAAGACGGTCGTCGGATTCTCCATGGCCACGGTGAAGGGGGCCTCGAGAAAGACCGCCTCCCCCGAGAGGATGCCCAGCTCGCTGCTCTGCGCGATGCTCTCCGCCAGGGCGTGGCCCTGGTACTCCTGTTCGTCGTCGAGGATGTCGTTGATGGAGAAAATGAAGTAGGAGAGCAGTCCCCCTGTGAGTACGAAGATGAGTGCGATGACGGCGATGAGGATGCGGTTGCCGATGCGCAGCCGAAAGCGTTCATGGCGTTGTCTGCTCTTCTGTTCGTTCGTCATCGTTCCTCTAGCGGTAGCGTTCGACTGCGTCCCGTTGGACCGGCTCCGGGATGGAGAGCCCCAGCTTCTCTGCCGTTCCAAGGTTGAGCACCAGGCCCGCTCCCCGCGCGTGCTGTGACGGTATCTGATTCGGCTTCTTTCCCTTTTCGAGTTGGAGGACGATTTCGGCCGCCTGACGTCCGTTCTCCCGGTAGTCGGTGAAGAGGGCGGCGAGCGCCCCCTGGCTGACGTGCTTGCGCGAGAGGGCGAAGAGGGGGATGCCGCGCTTGAAGGAGGTCGCCACCATCGCCTCGAAGATCTTCTGCGACGAGGTGACGGCGTCGGGGATCATCCAGAGGACGTCGATGCGATTGGCGAGGCCGGGGAGGGCGCGGATGGCGGCGCCGATCGAATCGGCCGGCATCGCGATCACCTCCAGGTGAAGCGATCTCGCGGCCTTCTTCGCCGCGGCGACGATTGGGGCACTCAGGGCGGGGGCGTAGAGGATGCCCACCCGCGTGGCCGTGGGCAGGACGCGCCGGATCGTCGCCAGGGCGTCGGCGGCGGAGGGCTCCAGGTGGACCCCGGTGATCGAGGGGGCGGTGCCGACTGTGGCCTGTGGATTGAGGATCATCGCATAGATGATGGGCTTCACGTTGACGCGGATCTTGAGCATCTTGAGCGCGCGCGACCCGAGCGCGAGCAGATGCGGACAGGGATGGCGGCGCACGGCGTTGATCACCGCGAGCGCGGCCTGCGTCTCCTCCTCCAAAACGAAGCGGTGCACCTTTCCGGGATAGGCCTCGCGGAAACCGGCGAGCGCCTCGTTATACGGCGGGATGTTCCGTGAGAGGAGGGCGCAGGTCTCCGCGGCGGCCTCCCCCGTCGGGAGCAGGAGGAGGGCGAGCAGAAGGACGGTCATCGCTGGACACCATTTCTTCATACGGCAACCTCAGAAGACGTATTGCAGCGATCCCCAGATATTCCACCCCGGCCGTTCGGCGAGGGGGAGGCCCAGGGTCGGATCGAACGCCGGCACCTGTGGCGAACGATCGTTGAGCACATTGTTGGCCATCACGGCGACCTCCAGATGATCCTTGATCGGCCAGACGCCGACGCGCAGGTTCAGCAGCGTCAGGTCGTTGATCGTCACGACCGGCGAATTCGCGAAGATGAGCGCCCCTGCCTGCGCCTGGTGGCGCCGCACGAAGTGGAAATCGGCATTGGCCGTCAGCCGCCCCTCGAACCAGGTGCCCGCCAGGCCGGCGTTCACCTTGTGCTTGGGGTTTCCCATGTTGGGCGTCGGGTTCGCATTGCCGTTGATCGTGCGGAATTGCTCGTAGGCGTAGTTCGCATAGCCGTCGAGCCAGGAGACGATCGTCCCCTCCAGTCCGACCTCGCCGCCGATCGCTTCGGCGCCGCCGTCGTTCGCAAAGGAGACGAGGCCGGTGGTCGGGTTGGAGAGCCCCAGCGTCGGCGTGATCATGTCGTTGAGCCGGTAGTAAAAGAGGTCGGCGCGGATGCGCAGCGCATCGATCGGGTGTATGACGTGCCCCATGTCGACGTAGAGGATGCGTTCGGCCTTGAGGTTCTGATTTCCCCGGAAGTCGACGCTCGTGATCGGCGGCGTTCCCACCGGGACGTTGAAGTTGCTGAAGGAGTAGAGGAGCGTGGGCGTGTTGAAGGCGGTGGCGATGCCCAGGCGCATCGTGTACTTCGGATCGATGAGGAAGGTGAGGTTTCCGTTCGCCGATGTGTTGAGCCCCGCATAGTCCTTCTGGTAGTCGACGCGCACCCCTCCCGTGATCAGCAGCAGGTCGTAGAGGCGCAGCTCGTCCTGGAGGTAGCCGGCGATGTTGTGCACGGCGTTGACCCCGGCGAGCGTCCCGTCGACGTAGCGGTACTGGAAACCGTAGGTCGTCGTGTTGCCCACCCGCTCCGCGATGTCGAAGGCGAGCGTGTGTCGCAGCTCCGCATCCACCGTATCGATGTCTCCGGGATCGAGGTTGAAGGTCTGGTTGGTCGCATCGTGGCGCTCCCAGTAGGATTGGAAGAAGAGGGTGCCGAAGCGCCCGAAGTCGTGCTCCGCCCGCCCGGCGAGCAGGCCGCGGCGATCCTCCCAGGTGGAGAGGCCGCCGAACTGCAGCTTCGCCGTGCTCTGCGTGAAGCCGCCGGTGAGCCCCAGCTCCGTCTCCTCCTGCGGCTCGAAGGTGAACTGCGCGAGTGCGGTGAAGTCTTCGCGGTCCTTCGCGCCGACATCGCCCGGCTGGCTGGAGAACTCGTTCTCCCGGTGGTAGGTGCCGCTGATCTTGTACCAGTACCCGTCGGCGAATTCCCCCGCGTTGATGAAGTCCCCCTCGGCGTAGCGGTAGCGTCCGCCGGCGCCCTTCAGGCGCGTCCGCGTCTCGTCCGGCGCGTAGGTGACGATGTTGATGATCCCCAGCATCGCCTTGTTGCCGTAGAGCGAGGAGAGCGGCCCCTTGATGACCTCGATGCGCTTGATGTCGTCGAGCGGGACGGGAAACTGCGTCCAGATGGTGCCGCCGAGGAACTCCAGGTAGAAGGTGCGCCCGTCTAACAGCACCGCCATGCGGTTTGTCTCGAGGATGTTGCCGACGAAGCCGCGCGCGGAGACCTCCGTGTCGGCCGCGCTGATCGTGACCACGTCCATCCCGGCGACGCGGCGAAAGACATCGGCGAGGTTCTGCACGCCGGAGCGCGCGATCTCCTCGTGCGTGATGATGGTTATATTCGCCGGCGCCTCCTCGAGCTTCACCGCGCGCTTCGTCGGCCCCGTGACGAGCTCCTCGGGGGAGAAATAGATCTCCTCCTCCACCGTCAGCGCATCCTCCGCCTGGAGTTGCGCCAGCGCGTCGACCGGCTCCGCGTGGGCGATCGTCGTCTCAGCGGCGACCGCTGTGGTGAGGACCGCGGCGATGAGAAGTAGACCGGAAAACGAGATGCGATGCTTCATACCCTTCCCCCTTGCTGGTTGAAGCAACGGCAAATAGCTGCATCCCCTTTCTATGTTTTTTCTGCTTTTCCTGCAACCCCGATCCCCCGTTGCGGAGGGCTCCTCCCGATCGATCCCCTTGGATTTTTCGTTGCCCCGCGCCGGCATTTGTGGAT
>CAYPII010000052.1:0-14361 GCA_964410765.1 uncultured Myxococcales bacterium
TCTTGCCCTTGAGCAGCTCGGTCAGCGCGGAGCTGGAGGCGATCGCGCTGGCGCAGCCGAAGGTCTTGAACTTCGCCTCGGCGATGCGGCCCTCGTCGTCCAGCTTGAAGGTGAGGCGCAGCATGTCGCCGCAGGCGAGCGAGCCCACCTCGCCGACGCCGTCCGGATTCTCGATCTCCCCGACGTTGCGCGGGTGGAGGAAGTGTTCCACGACCTGTTCGGAATAGTTCCACATAACGCGTTCTCCTCTTCAGCGCTGTTTCTCCTCGAGGGTCCCCGGCGAAAGGAGCGACTCGAGGAAGGGGGAAGCTTCGTCGCGGCGTTCGCGCAGGCAGGCCTCGCAGACCTGACAGTCGCACGACCGCCCGCAGGTGGCGCAGACCGAGAGGATGTGCAGCACGTGATTGAGCTGATCGATTCCCTCGCGGTAGCGGTCGACCCGCGCCTCGAATTCGCGGCGTTTGGACAACAGCGCCGCGCGCAACTGCCGGAGCGAATCGCCGTCGGCCTCGCCGCTCACGAGGGAGAAGAGCGTGCCGATCTCCTCGAGCGACATCCCCAGGTCCTTGAAGCGCAGGACCATGCGCAGTGTCTCGACGTCGCGGTCGCTGTAGCGGCGGAAGCCCCCCTCCGTCCGGGAGGGGTGCACGAAGCCGAGCTCCTCGTAGTAGCGGATCGCCCGCTGGGAGAGCCCGAGCGCCTTGGCGATATCGCCAATATAATAAGTAGTCAACTTATCATCCATACCCCCTTTATACTTCACGTTCACGTGAGGGTCAATGACGAAGGGATGGCGTGGATGAGAAAATGATGAGACTTGTAAACTATTATATTATGGTAAGATAGAGCTGGTATATGATGTATTCCTTTATGCCCTTCGGGCGTAGCCGGGGAGGCTGGCGGAGGCGAGCTTCGCGCTGAAGATGTCGATCATCGTTTGCGTGTAGCCGAGGACGGCGGGGACGTATGCCTGCGTCTCACGGAAGGGCGGGATTTTATTGCCGTATTTCTTCACATTGTGCTCGCCGGCGTTATACCCCGCTAGGGCGAGTTCCACGTTGCCGTCGAAGTGGTCGAGGAGCCAGCGCAGATAGCGCGCACCCCCCTCGATGTTCTGCTGAGGATCGAAAACGTCCTGGACGCCGAATCGACGGGCGGTCGCCGGCATCAGCTGCATCAGCCCCTTGGCGCCACAGTGCGAGACCGCCTTCGCGCGGCCGCCCGACTCCTGCAGCATGACGCCGCAGATGAGCTCCACCGGGACGTTATTGCGCTTTGCCGATTCCTGGATGAGGGGGGCGTAGCGCGCGAGCCGCTTGGCGTGCTTTTCGTGGATCTTCCGGGCCTTGCCGAGTGTCCCCTTTGCACTCCGCTGCGGGCCCAGGCGGGCCGGCTTGCTCTGGCGGCGCGTCGGACGCTCCTCCTTGAGCTCCGCCTTGCGGTTGAGCTCCTCGAGGAAGTCCTCGCGCCCCCGATCCACGCTCTTGCGGTACTCGGCATAGCGGTTGCCGATCCGCTGAAGCTGTGCCTTGTCGACCGTCGTCTCTTTCATCGTCTGCCCCCTCCCCATAGGGAAACACGCAGGAGGGTCTCCTCCTGTCCCTATTATCGGTTCGGGGCAGGGGGAGAGTTGCGTCGGAAGGGCGATTTCCCGCTATTCCTCCCCCTCGTCGGGGGCGTAGGGGATGTTCGAGAGGGAGGAACCGGGGACTGGAGACCGCTCCTCGGGGGCGAGCGGTGTTTCTGTTGTATTTTCAATTGGTTGTGACGCTTTCCCCTCCGTGGATGCGCCTTTGGCATCCGCCTCCCCCTTCGGTGGGGTAATATAGAAGAAGCGCTGCTCCTTGAGCTCGCGGCGGGAGTGGACGTCGCGCAGGGTGATCGTCACCGTGTAGCGCCCCGGCTGGGCGCTCGCGGGGAGGGCGATGTTGTTCTCGAAGCGGATCGGGCCGGGGTTCTCGACCGTCTGTTTGAAATCATTGATATTCTCGAGCTTGAGGCCGAGCGAGTCGTCCGGATAGCGGACGGCGAGGTCCTCCTGGAGCCAGACTGCTCCCTCCTGCTGCGTGTAGCCGTCGACGTTGAAGATGAGGAAGAGGCGCTCGCCCGGCTCGAAGATCGAGGGGCGCCGCTTCGTTTCGGGATCGCCCGCCGCGAAGAAGAAGTCCTGGATCGTTAAGTACTGCGGCTTCGCCGCCTGGGCCGCCGCCCCCCGGCCGCTCCAATCGATCGCGGGGAGGAAGTTGATCTCGAAGCCGCTGTGCAGAAAGCTGTCGCGGTTCTGCATCCCCCCGAAGAGCGCCGACCCCGCCAGGAGCAGGGCGACGAGGAGGCCGACCGCACCGCTCCACTCGCGCGGCGCACGGGCGCCGACCGTCCCGGCCGCGAGATCCCCTGGCGTCTGCCGCCGCAGCGAGACGAGTGCGGCGACGAAGCCGATCGGCGTATCGCTGATCGGACGCCAGAGCGTGCGCATCAGGCCGCTGGCGACATCCAGCGGCGTTCCCTCTTCGTGACAGATCGCGATCCCCAGCAGCCACTTGCCCGGCGTCGTCCCCGTCGCGACCTCGATGGCGGTGACGATCGCGATGAGGAGGAGCGGAAAGAGGACGACGAGGAACATGCTCAGCAGCGGCTCCTCCGGGTTGAGCAGGAGCGCGTAGCCGACGATGAAGGCGCCACCGATGACGAGGTCGATGCCGAAGGCGATCGCGCGTCGCGAGGCGGAGGCGATCATGGCGAGGGTGAGCGCATACTGGCGCGTCGGGTGCGAGAGCTTGCGGATGACGACCGTCCGCCCGGCGAGGTCGCCCAGCCGCTGGTGCCAGCCGGTCCACTCCATCGCTGCGGCGCTGATGACGAGCGGCGCGAGCAGCAGGTCGATCGGCCGGAGCACGTTGCGCACCAGACAGCCGATGAGCCCCGGCGAGCCCCCGTCGGTGCCGCGCACCGAGAGGTGCGTGCAGAGCTTGCCGACGCTCGCACCCAGGACGAACTCCGGGAGGAAGAACCAGAGAAAGGCGATCCCCAGGAAGATGCCGTGAAAGATCAGCCCCATCGTCCCCGAGGCGGGGATCGGCCCGGCGGCGCTGCCGAGCGCGATCGCGCGGAAGAGGACCAACGTTACCCAGTAGAGGCCATAGAGGAATGCCACGTCGATCACGAGGGCGGCGAGGCGGTCCTTGAGCGAGGCGATCGCCGGACCGGCGGCCTCCGCCTCTGGCGTGAGCCCCGGCATGGCGCTCCCGCCGGCGCGGTCGTCGATCTCGGTTCCGGAGAGCGATTCCTCGAAGTCGGGCGAGATGTCGCCCACATCGATGAGGTCCGTTCCGCCGACAATGTTGCGTTCATCGCTGCCCATAGCATCTCCTCATGCGAGGGACCCGCCGGGGCGGGCCAGTCCGAGCATCTGTTCGAGGCGGCTGCGGACGAAGAGCGGGTCGTCCGTGATGATGCCGTCGACCTCGAGCGAGAGGCACTGATCGATCTCCTCCGGATCGTTTGCGGTCCAGGCGTGCACGGCGCGCTCGTGTCGGTGCTGTCCCTGGACGAGCCCGGGCTTGAGCGCGCGCAGGCTCGGGTGCACCGCTGCGGCCCCCGCCAGGTGCAGCGAGAGGCCGGTGAAGAAGAAGGCGCAGGAGCGGCGCTTGAGGATCAGCGCGCGCGGGATCTGCGGATGGCGCGCGCGGCACTCGCGCAGCAGGCGGATGCTCGCGGAGGAGAGCAGCAGCGGGCCGCGCATCGCGACGTCCTCGATCACGCCGCCGACGATCTGCGCGGCTGCGCCGAGCATTCCCGGTTGTGGCTTGATCTCCACGATCGTGAGCAGCTCGTGCGCGCCGAGCAGCTCCAGCGCCTCGGCGAGCGTCGGCGGGGTGGTGCCGGCGAAGCCGGGGCCGAAGCGGCTGCCGACGTCGAGCGAGCGAACGGTGGCGAAGGGGGTCTCGTGCGCGTAGCCGCGGTGGTGGCTGATGCACGAGAGGTCGTCGTCGTGCGCGAGGATCGGGACCTTGTCGCGCGTGAGCAGGACGTCGAATTCGACGCCGTCGGCGCCGATCTCGATCGCGCGGCGCAGGGCGGGCAGCGTGTTCTCAGGCGCCTCACGGCTCGCCCCGCGGTGCGCAATGATCGCGGGCCGGCGACGCGGCGCGGAGACGTCGGTGAGGGACTGATACGCAGGGTCCGCCATGTCCTTGATATAGCACAATGAATGGGAGGTGTCGACTTGCGCAAGTGTTCAGGCCGGTGCCGGCTCGAGGTTGCCCCGACCGTACTGCCAGATCGCGACCGCCGCGATGGCGGCCGTCTCCACGCGCAGGATCTGGGAACCCAGCCCGGCGGTCAGCGCGCCTGCCTCCCGCGCTGCCGCGACCTCGCTCGGGGCGAAGCCCCCCTCCGGCCCGACGATGAGGAGCGCTGGCGCATCCGACGCGTGCGGCGCGGCCAGGGCTGCGCCGAGATCGCGGTCGCGCTCCCCCTCGTAGAGGAGGACGCAGGGGGTGAAGCGCGGGCATTCCGGGAGGAGTTCCGCGAAGGGGCGGGGGGCATCGACCCGCGGGCGCACCGGCAGGCCCGACTGCTTCGCCGCCGCCAGCGCGATCCCCTCCCAGCGCCGTCGCTTTGCCGCGGCGTCGCGCGGGGCGACGACGGTGCGTTCGGAGGTGAAGGGGAGGATGTGCGGACAGCCCAGCTCGACCGCCTTCTCCAGCGCCCACTCGAAGCGGGTCCGTTTGGCGAGGGCGAGCGCCAGCGCTGGGGCGGGTGCGGCCGCGCGTTGCGCGATCTCCTCCTCCACGTGCGCGACGACGTGCTTGGCCGAGACCGCGGTGAGCGTCGCGCGATAGGTGCGCCCCGCGCCGTCGGAGAGCTGCAGCCAGTCGCCGGCGCGCAGGCGCAGCGATCGCGCGATGTGATGGGCCTCCTCCCCGTCGAGTTCCACCTCGCGGCCGGGGAGGAGCGGCCGGTCAACGAAGAAGTGCGGCATCGCGTGGCTCCCGGTGCAGGCGCAGCATACTCCACTCGCCGTCGCGCTGCGTCTGAACGAGCGAGAGCGGGAAGGCGCGGACGAGTTCCTCCTCCTGCTCCGTCGTGATCCCCGAGAGGATCAGCGTCCCCTCCGGGGCAAGCGTGCCCAGCAGCTCGTCGCGCAGGTCGAGCAGCGTGTTGCGCAGAATGTTGGCGACGACGACGTCGAAGCGTTCGTCGACCTCGCCGATCTCGGCGTGCAGGGCGATGTCTCCGGCGTCGTTGCGTTCGCAGTTCGCGCGCGCGGCCGCGAGTGCATCGGCGTCGATCTCCACACCCGCGATGCGGTCGAAGCCCAGGCGACGCGCGAGGATCGCGAGCAACCCGCTGCCGGTCCCGACGTCGAGCAAACTCGCCCCGTCGCGCGCGACGGCGGCGATCGCCTGGGCGCAGAGACGGGTGGTCGGATGCAGGCCGGTGCCGAAGGCCATGCCGGGGTCGAGCGTGATGTGGCGCGCCTCATCCTCCGGCGAAACCTGCTCCCAGCTCGGTGCGACGACGATGCCGGGGACGATCGCGAAGGGGCGGAAGTGCTGCTTCCAGCCGCACGACCAGTCCTCGCGCGCCTCGGTTTCGATCGTCGGCGTCATCGCGGCCAGCGGCGGGAAGGCGGACAGGCGGTCGCGCACGCGCGCGAGCACCGCGTCGGACGATTCGGCGCCGTCGAATGAAGCGCGCAGCACGATCGCACCGTCGGCGCGCTCCTCCTCGAGCACGCCGTTGCATCCCGCTTCGGAGAGGAGTGCCGCCGCGTCCTCGGACTCCTCGGCGGGGACGACGATGGTGACCGTATGCCAGCTCGTCTGCATGGATGCGCTCCCGGGCTCAATTGACCGAGGCGTCTATCATGTGCTAGCTTGCCCCGCAAGCGGAAGGACGAGGCCATGGAATACACCTGTCCGGAGTGCGGTTCGCGTTTTCGGTACGAGGAGAGCGGCGAGGTGTTCTGCCCGACCTGCCAGGTGCGCGTGCGCGTCGAGGCGGTCGGCTCGCCGTGGGATCGATTCGCGCGGGGCGATTGGATGAACGCCTTCATCGAGACGGTGAAACGCTCGCTCATCACACCGAACGTCTTCTTTCGCGAGGTCGCCGCGGGCACCGGATGGTGGCGCGCCTACCTCTACTCCGTCCTCATCTCGTTCGTCGTCTTTGCGATCGCGGCGGCCTATCAGGCGGGCTTCAGTCTGCTGGCCGTCAGCGCCGAGATGGCGGAAGCGGGCGTCGGCCTCTTTCCGATGACCGCGATGCTCGCCGTCGTTCCCTTCTGGATGCTCATCGTCCTCTCGATCCTCTTCGTCCCGGTGGCGACGGCGGCGGTCCTCCTCCTGCAGTCCGCGCTCTATCACCTCTGCCTGCTCCTGCTGGGCGCGGCGCGCTCAGGCACATTCGAGAAGACCTTCCGCGTCTTGGGCTACTGCTCCGGCCCGCAGCTCTTGCAGATCGTCCCGATCCTCGGCGGCGTCGTCGCCGCGGGGTGGCAGTTAGCGCTGATGATCATCGGCCTGAAGGAGGCGCACGCGACGACGTACGGCCGCAGCGCGCTGGCGGTCTTCCTGCCGCTGATCGTCTGCTGTGGTGTGGGGCTGATGCTGGCGATGGCGATCGCTGGCGCGGTCGTTGCCGGCGTCGCGACCTCCGGTTCGTGACACGTGATCTCTATTCCATTTTTTTCGGGTTTTGTTTCTCGGGTCACGTGTCACGTATGACGTGTTCCATTCCTGTGGGGGAATCATGAAAACGGCCATCGGGATCGATATCGGCGGGACGAATGTCAAGTGCGGCCTCGTCGACGAGCGCGGCGCGGTGCTCGCGCGGAGCAGCGCGCCGGTCGGCGACGACCGCACCTACCGCGCCGTCATCGACCTGACCGCCCAGCTCGTCACGCAGCTGGTCGAGGAAGCGAAGGAGAAACCGGCGGTGCTCGGCTGCGGCGTCCCCGGCATCGTCGACAGCGAGCGCGGCATCGTCATCCGTTCGCCCAATTTTCCCGACTGGGAGGATGTGGCGATCGGCGCGGAGCTCGCCCGGGTCACCGGGCTCGCGGCGGTCATCGACAACGACGCGAACCAGTACGCGCTGGGCGAGCAGCGCTGCGGCGTTGGGCGCGGGAGGCCGAACCTCATCCTGCTGACACTCGGCACCGGCATCGGCGGCGGGATCATCCTCGACGGGAATATCCTCCACGGCGACTGCGGCTTCGCGGGTGAAGTGGGACACATGGTTGTGGAGGCCGAGGGCGTCGATCCGGGGATCGGCTGGCCGGGCGACTGGGAGCACTACGCCGCTTCGCGCGGATTCGCCACGCTCGCCGCTCGGCTGCCCGAGGGACCGCGCGAAGCCTTTGTGAAACGCGCGGGGTGTGCGATCGGCGCCCTCACGCCGGAGCGCGTGGCGCAGCTCGCGGATGCCGGCGATGCGCAGGCGGTTGCGCTGTGGCAGGAGTTCGGACGCTACCTCGGCGTGGGGATGGCCTCGCTCATCAACATCTTCGGCATGTCGACCTTCGTCCTCGGCGGGGGAATCGCGCGTTCGTGGGACCGCTTCGTGCCGGCCGCGCGCGAGGCGATCGCTCAGCACACCTACCAACAGAATGTCGATCGCCTGGTAATCGAACCGGCGGCGCTCGGCGACGACGCCGGGATCATCGGTTCGGCGCTCGAAGCCCTCGATCGTTCGTCAGGGTGAGCGCTTCTTCGCCGGTTGCTTGATCCGGGAAAAACCCTTCAGGCGCAGTTCCTGAAGCAGCGTCTTCGCCTCCGAGTCCTTCGACATCTGCAGCAACGCCTTCTTGAGATTATCGTAGCCCTTCCAGACGGGATCGAAGATGACGACGCGCGCGGAGGGGACGTATTGTGACTGCGCGATGACGGAGAGCGCCTTCGCCCACGGGGCGGAGAGGCGTGCCAACGTCGCGGCTTCGGTCGGCGTCAGGATCGCGCATTCGCCGGGCTTCCCCTTGCCCTCGCCCATCTGCCGCAATCGGTGCAAGACTTGATTGCTCTGGGACACGTTCGCTTTGGCGGGGAGGTCGGTGAAGAGCTCCGAGCGGACGAAGTCGGCGGTCATCGGCTCGCTGGAGATGATCTGGTGGCAGCCGGCGACGGAACCCGCGCGCCCGACGAGCGCATATCGGATGAACTGCTGTCCGTCCGGCAGGGGAAGGGTGGCGAGCCAGGGGATGGCATCGCCCATCCGGATGCGGTGCTGCGTCCAGGCGGCGTAGCTGACGATCCCCAGCTGCGGCATCTCCTCCTTCAGATAAGCGAGGCCCTTTTCCAGATCATTATAATAGACCATCTCCACGTCGTAGGGGGAGATGCGGTCGTCCAGGTACTCCTCGAAGAGGTCGAGGATCGGCTGGGCCTCCATTGTCGATCCCGCCTCGCCGGGGTAGAGGAAGAGCATCTCGGCGATGTTCTTCTCGGCGTGCGCGATGCCCACCGAGCCCAGCAGGGCGGCGGCCAATGCGATGATGGTGGTGATGCGCTTCATGAGCTTCCCCCTTCATTCGTCTTGCGGCGATAGAAGTCGGCGTCTGCGTGACGCCCCTCCAGCGTGTAGTGCTCCTTCAAATATTCGACCAACGGCGGGTATTTGTCCACGGGGTATTTTCCGTAATCGTGATAGTTTCCCACCGCGGTGTCGACGACGTAGGTCGGCTTGCTGCGTTCGAGGTCGGTGAAGAGCATCTCCCAACTCCCGCGCGTGATGAAGGGGGTGGTGTCGAAGAAGCGATCGCGCGCGGTGGGCGAGCCGGGGATGCGTCCGGTGAGCCAATCGCACCAGAGGAAGCGGCTCGCCGCGGGACGATCGGCGAAGAAGTAGACGGGTGTCGCGAATCCCCAGACGAAGAGGGTTTCGTCCGGCGCGGTGCGCTCCTGCACGTACTGCCCCAACGGCCGATAGCGCCCGGGGTCGTCCTCGCCGATGGCGGCGTAGATGTTGCCCGCGAAGAGGCGGGCGACGAAGAAGCCCACGGCGGGGAGGAGCAGACCGATGGCGACGGCGGTGCGCGTTCGCCGGCGTACCCGGGGGTTCGCCTGGCGTACGCGCTCCAGCGCCCGCGCGGCGGGGGCGGCGGCCATGATGCAGAGCGGGGGGAGCAGCTGGATGAAGTAGTGGCCGAAGAAGCGCCCGCCGGTGAGCACCGGCACGAGCGAGAGGAGAAACCAGAAGAGGATGAGGTACTCCTCCAGGCGGCGCTTGTGGTGCACGCGCGAGACGAAGAGGTGCCTTGCCAGCCCGCTGATCTCGCGGAGGCCGAAGAGCCAGAGCAGGAGCCCCGACGCGACGAAGCCCCCGCCGCGAACGAGCAATTTCCAGAGGAAGGCCTGGTGGTGCGCGCCCGCCTCGATATAGGCCTGCGACCCCTCGATGCTCCAGAAGAGGAAGGCCTCCCAGACGCCGATGGCGACAAGATAGAGCGCGAAGGCGGCGCCGATCGCCACGCCGCCCGCGAGGAAGAGCAGGAGCGGCCGGAACGTCGGCCGCGCCCCCTCGTCGCGCAGGTAGAGCGGCGCGAAGAAGAGAAAATAGAGGGCGACGAGGATGAGGTTGATCCCGGCCTGATACTTGAAGAGGCAGGCGACGCCGAAGAGGAGACCGGCGAGCAGCAGGGAACGGTCTCGGCGGCGCTCCTCCCAGTCGATCAGCAGCCAGATGCTCGCGGTGAGCGGGAGCATCATGACGATGGTGATCGAGGTCGAGATGAACTTCGGGATGTAGGTCGTGGTGAAGACCGCGTAGAAGAGGGCGGCGAGCCAGCCCGCGCGTTCCGAGAAGAGCGTGGCGGCGATGCGCCGACAGAGCATCGCCGTGCCGAAGACGACGAACATCGTCGCGACGTGCACGGCGATCATGTTGTTCTGGCCGAAGAGGGCGAAGCAGGCGACGAAGAACCAGTAGATCCCCAGCGGCTTCGTATCGACGCTGGCGATGTAGGGGAGGCCGCCGTCCAGCAGCGCGTTCGCGTAACCGGCGAACTGCGACTCGTCGACGTCGAGGATCGGCGTCCAGAGTGCCGGGAGCCGCGTGAGGACGACGACGAGGAGGATGAGCAGCGCCGGTCGCACGGCGGGGGAGCGCGTCATGGTGGACGGCATCTGACGGGATGCGCCCCCCTTTGTCAACCCTGCGCATGGCGTCGGGCGCGCGTTGACACCTCCTCCAACCTATGGTAATCGCGCGAAAATTTCTGCCGAAGGAGTCTGCGATGGACACCACCCAGGAGATGCGCCGGCGGCCCTACGAGGTCTCCGTCATCGTCCCCTTCTATAATGAACGCGAGAACCTCCCACAGGTCTACGAGGAGGTCGTGGCGGCGCTGGAGCCACTGAAGAAGCCCTTCGAGATCGTCTTCGTCGACGATGGCTCCTCCGACGGGAGCGCGGCCTTCATCGAGGAGCTCGCCGCGAAGGACGCGCGGGTCAAGCTCGTCGCCTTTATGCGCAACTTCGGGCAGACGGCGGCGATGGCCGCCGGCTTTCACCACGCCGCGGGGCGCATCTACGTGGCGATGGACGCCGACAACCAGAACGACCCCGCCGACATCCCGGCGCTGCTGGCGAAGCTGGAGGAGGGCTACGACGTCGTCTCCGGCTGGCGGAAGGACCGCAAGGACAAGCTCGTCACGCGGCGGATTCCGTCGATGGTCGCCAATCGGCTCCTCTCGACGGTGACCGGCGTGCGCCTGCAGGACTACGGCTGTTCGCTCAAGGCCTACCGCGCGGAGTACATCGATTCCATCGAGCTCTATGGCGAGATGCACCGCTTCATTCCCGCCTACGCGCACATGGCGGGGGCGCGCGTCGTGGAGCTGCCGGTCAACCACCGGGCGCGCACGCGCGGGAGCTCGAAGTACGGGATGATTCGGATCTTCAAGGTCCTCATCGACCTCGTGACGGTGAAGTTCCTCTCGAGCTATGCGACGAAGCCCGGCTATCTCTTCGGCGGGATCGGGTCGGTCCTCTGCGCGGCGGGCGTGCTCTCCGCGATCGAGGTGATCGTCGAGAAGTTCACCGCGGGGACCTTCGCACACAAAAATCCGTTCCTGTTGCTCGCCGTCTTCCTCTTCTTCCTCGGCGTGCAGATGATCCTGATGGGGCTGATCGCCGAGCTGCTCGCACGCACCTATCACGAGTCACAGAACAAACCGATCTACTTGGTGAAGAAAACGGTGAATTTGGAGGAAACGTCCGATAGTCCGATAGTCCGTCGGCCCGATGGGACAGAAGAGATTCTCTCGATTTGAACTGACGGACTGACGGACGAACGGACTGACGGACGAACGGACTGACGGACGGCATCTATGTGTGGCATCTGCGGTATCATCCATGACGACCCCGATCGCCCGATCGACCGCGACATCCTGGCGGCGATGAACGCGACGATGGTCCACCGCGGCCCGGATGACGAAGGGCGCTACGTCGGGCGCGGCGCGGGGCTGGCGATGCGCCGCCTCTCCATCATCGACGTCGCCGGCGGCCACCAGCCGATGCTCTCGGAGGAGGGGAGCGTCGTCGCGGTCTGCAACGGCGAGCTCTACAACTTCCGCGAGATTCGATCCGAGCTGGAGGGGCGGGGCCACGCCTTCCGAACGCACTCCGATGCGGAGATCCTCCCGCATCTCTATGGGGAGGTCGGCGCCGCAACCCCAGAGCGCCTCAACGGGATGTTCGGGCTGGCGGTCTGGGACGAGCGCGAGCGCACGCTCCTGCTCGCACGCGACCGCATGGGGCAGAAGCCGCTCTACTGGACGCAGCGCGACGGCGCGCTCCTCTTCGCCTCCGAGCTCAAGGTGCTGCTCGCCCATCCGGTGGTCGCGCCGGTCGTCGACCGCGCCGCGCTCGCGAAGTACCTCGCCTTCGAATACGTCCCGGCGCCGCACGCGATCATCGCGGGGGTGCACAAACTCGAGGCCGGACACCGCCTCGTCTGGAAGCGCGGTGCGGTGACCGTCGAACCCTACTGGTCGGTGCCCATGGGGGACGACGCCGATCCGATCGCGGAGGATGAGGCGGCGGAACGCCTGCGCGCGTTGCTCAAGCGCTCGGTCGAACGGCGCCTGATCTCCGATGTGCCGCTGGGGGTCTTCCTCTCCGGCGGGATCGATTCGTCGTCGGTCGTCGCGATGATGGCCGAGCTCCGTCCGCCGGAGCAGATCAAGACCTTCTCGATCGCCTTCGCCGAGGAGTCCTTCGACGAGTCGAGCTATGCGCGCCAAGTGGCCGAGCGCTTCGGCACCGACCACCGCGAGCAGCGCTGCACGCCGGAGCAGCTCATGGCGCTCTTGCCGACGGTGACCGATCTGCTCGACGAGCCGCTCGGCGACGCCTCGATCGTCCCGACCTACGCGCTCTCGAAGTTTACGCGCGAGCACGTCACGGTCGCACTCGGCGGCGACGGGGGGGATGAGCTCTTCGCCGGCTACCCCACCTTCCTGGCGGAGGAGGCCGCGCGCTCATATCGTCGTCTGCCGGGTTTCCTGCGCCGCGGTCTCATCGAGCCGCTCGCGCGCCGGTTGCCGGTGAGCGATGACAACATCAGTTTCGACTTCAAGGTGAAGCAGTTTTTGAAGGGCGCCGCAATCGACGGCATCGAGCGGCATATCCACTGGATGGGCTCCTTCTCGCCGGTCGAGCAGCGCGACCTCCTGCTCGAGGGGCCGGAGGACGATCCGTTGGAGGATGTCGCGCGCTACGCCGCCGAGGTCCCTGATGCCTCACCGGGAAACCGCCTGCTCTATACATACAAGCGGCTCTACCTCGCCGAGGACATCCTGACGAAGGTCGACCGCGCCTCGATGGGGGTTTCGCTCGAGGCGCGTGCCCCGTTTCTCGACCCGGAGCTCGTCGCCTTCGCGGCGGCGCTCCCGTATCGGCTCAAGCTGCGCGGCCGCACGATGAAGCATATCCTCAAGCAGTCGATGGACCCGCTGCTGCCGAAGAGAATCGCCGGGCGCGCGAAGAAGGGCTTCGGCATCCCGGTTGCCAAGTGGGTGAAGGGGCCGCTCAAGGAGCTCTTCCGCGAGACGCTCGCGGTTGACCGGATCAAGCGCGAAGGATACTTTCGCCCGGGCGCGGTGAGCAAGCTACTGCGCGACCACTTCGACGGCCGCGCGGACAACCGCAAGAAACTCTGGACGCTCTTCATCTTCGAGCGTTGGCTCGAGCGATGGGGACGCTGAAAAAGGAGTGCCGTATGGACGACGCTCGTTATCGGCCGGAGGCGATCGAGCCCAAGTGGCAGGAGCGCTGGGCGGATGCCGATCTCTTCACCGTCCGGCTGGAGCCGGGGGAGAAGAAGTATTATCTCTTGGAGATGCTCCCCTATCCGTCGGGGCGCATCCACATGGGACACGTGCGTAACTACACGATCGGCGATGTGGCGGCACGCTATCGGATGATGAAGGGGGAGAAGGTCCTGCACCCGATGGGGTGGGACGCCTTCGGCATGCCGGCGGAGAACGCGGCGATCAAGCACAACCTCCATCCGGCGAAGTGGACGCATGACAACATCGACTACATGCGCGGACAGCTCCAGCGCCTCGGCCTCTCCTACGACTGGGGGCGCGAGTTCGCCACCTGCGATCCCGACTACTATCGCTGGGAACAGCTCGTCTTCGTGCGGATGTTCGAGAAGGGACAGGCCTACAAAAAGGAGTCGCCGGTCAACTGGTGCCCCACCTGCCACACGGTGCTCGCCAACGAACAGGCCGAGGGAGGACAGTGCTGGCGCTGTGACTCGCAGGTGGAGACGCGGCTCATGGCGCAGTGGTACCTGCGCATCACCGACTACGCCGAGGAGCTCCTGCGCGATATCGACGACAAGCTGGGCGGCTGGCCCGAGCGCGTGCGTACGATGCAGCGCGAATGGATCGGGAAGAGCCACGGTGCGCACATTGACTTCGCCGTCGAGGGGAGCGACGAACCGATCTGCGTCTTCACCACGCGCCCGGACACGCTCTTCGGCGCCACCTTCATGAGTTTGGCCTGCACCCACCCGCGCGTGCGCGAGCTCGCGAAAGGGACGGGGCAGGAGGAGGCGGTCGAGCGCTTCATCGCCAAGAGCGCGACGATCGACCACCAGGCCTGGCTCGAGGGGGCCTACGAGAAGGACGGCGTTTTCACCGGCGCCTACTGCACGAATCCCGTCACCGGCTGGCGGATGCCGATCTACGCCGCCAACTTCGTCCTGATGGAATACGGCACGGGGGCGGTGATGGCGGTGCCGGCGCACGACCAGCGCGACTTCGAGTTCGCGAAGAAGTACCGGCTCGACATCACGGTCGTCATCCAGCCGGAGGGGGAGATGCTCGATCCCGCGACGATGGAGGGT
>CAYPII010000053.1:0-13964 GCA_964410765.1 uncultured Myxococcales bacterium
AAGAAGTCGCCGTCGCTGTCGGTGCAGATGGTCGGATCCTGATCCGGATTGGCGACCGTCTTGCAGTTGTCGAGATAGTCGAGGACGCCGTCGCTGTCGGAATCGTCGCAGGCATCGCCCCAGCGATCGTCGTCCCAGTTGGCCTGGTTGCCGGCCGCGCGCTCGCGCTCGTCCACCAGGCGGTCTCCATCGACGTCGCAGTTGAGCGGCGACGCGTCGCAGTCCCCGTTGGGTGAGTTCGGGCAGTTGTCGCGCTCGAGGCAGAGCGCGTCGTGGTCATAGACATGATCGCAGTCGCTGTCGGGCCAGCTCACGCCCTCCTCGGTCCAGCGACAGGCCGCGCCCGGAACCTCCGCGCAGTTGTGCGCAGACGCGACGGGGATCGCGGTGATGAGCGTCGCGCAGGCGATGATCGCCGAGAGGCAGAGGGTCCGCATCATGAGCACCTCCGCCGTCTGTCGCACGCAATGGCGACCGTGGCAAGGAGGAAGCAGAGCGAGAGCAGCTGCCCCTTCATCGCTCCGCCGCCCGCCGCCAGCGAACAGCCGCCATCGCCGAAGGCGCGCTCGGCCTGTCCGTCATCCTCGTCGTCGGAGGGAATCCCCGACTCGGAGGGGCGCGTGTCGACATCGCAGGCGTCGCCGTAGAAGTCGCGGTCGCTGTTCTCCTGATCGGGATTCGCGATCGTCGGACAGTTATCGATACGATCCGGCACGCCGTCGCCGTCCGCGTCCTCGCTACAGGCATCGCCGAAGCCATCCTCGTTGCTATCGATCTGATCGACGTTCTCCTGATACGGGCAGTTGTCGCAGGGATCGCCGACGCCATCGCCGTCACGATCGTCCTGATCGGGGTTGTACTGGTCGATGCAGTTGTCGATGCTGTCGGACTTCCCGTCGCCGTCGCGGTCCGTGCAGGCGCTGTCATCCTGCTCGCCGGTCTCCGGATCGGCCGGATTGGGAACGAGCGGGCAGCTGTCGTCGTAGTCCATCACGCCGTCGCGGTCGGAGTCGTCGCAGGCGTCGCCGGTGCCGTCGCGATCGACATCCCTCTGATAGCCGGCCGAGCGCTCCGCAGGGGAGAGCACGCCGTCGCCGTCGATATCGCAGGCCTCCGTATCCGGATAGCAGCGTCCGTTCGGGACGGTCGGGCAGTTGTCGGTGTCGTTGTCGATGCCGTCGCCGTCGCTGTCGTCGCCCTGCAGCATCAGATCGGCCCGATGGCCAACCTGCATATCCTGCTGGCCGATCCAGTCGACCTGGCCGACCGGGCGCACGTCGATCGCGTGCGCCGGCAGGGCGAGTGCGCTGACGGCCAGCACCATGACTGTGAAGATCAGTTTCTTCATCTCCCCATCCTTCTTTCCCCCATGGCCGGACATCGGCCTGCGGGTATCCCCCTCCACTTCCATTTTCGGCAGGGATCGCCGAATGTTGCGAGAAAAAATGGTCTTGGGGGGATGAACTTTTAAGTTCATGAAAATACTCAGTATATTTTGACGCCAAAGAGCGTTTCGACGAAAAAAACCGCCCCTGCGGGCGGTTTCTCGTTCTCTCGAGTAGATTCCTCAGGGGCGCCGGACGCGCCATCCGGCGAGCGCCGCGAGGCCGAAGAGGAGGGCGATTCCCGCCAGCGGCGGCTGTGCGGCATCGGGGAGGAGGGCACAGGCCCCCCCGCCGTCGAAGCCGAGATCGGTCGGGAGGTTCGAAGAGGTGTTTTCCTCGCCATTCCCCTCGATCGTCCCATCGCCGTTTGCGTTGTTCTCTGCCGGCTCCTCGCAGGCGTCGCCGACGCCGTTTGCGTCGGTGTCGGCCTGGTCGACGTTCTCGGTGTCGGGACAGTTGTCGTAGTCATCCGGAACACTGTCCGCATCGGCGTCGACGCCCGCGGTCAACAGATCGCTCATCTTCGTCGTGGGCGAAGCGGCTCCGCTCGCCGAGCGGATGCTGTAGCCCATCTTCACCCGGTCGTTCGTTTCATCGAAGGCGATGAAGGCATCGCGTACCTCCGCGGGATCCGAGGCGGCGAATTCGCCGAAGACCGGATCGCCCCGATAGGCGTCGAAGTCGACCGTGCAGCGGATCGCGCCGGAAAAGGCCGTGAGCTCCTCGCAGGTGGTGTGGACGAAGGGGGCGTCGGTCGAGACCGGATCGATGTACGGACTGACGCGCATCGACGTCGTCAGCCAGACGAGCAGCTGCTTCCCTTCGAGGTCAATGCCGGACAGATCGGTGCTGTCCGGCAGGTCGTCGACCGTGATCTGTGGAAAATCCGCGATCACGCCGGCGTCGAGCGTCCCATAGAGGACGAGGTCGGTCCCGTTCGCCCCCGAGACGAAGCTCGCCCGGTAGTCGGCGCGCTCCTGTGAAAACGAAGCCGCCCGCGCGTTCGTCGTCACAGCGACGACGAGCAGGATGATTCCGATCCACAACCCCCAGCGTTTCATATCATTCTCCCTCTCTGAATAGTCCGTCATCCATGGCGCCGGCGTCGGATGACGAGCGGCAGGAAGCCACAGGCCATCGCGATCCAGGCGATCGGATTCGCGGTCGCGGAGGCGCTCATGCTGCAGCCACCGCCATCGCTTCCGTCAGCCGGGAGGGCAGTGCCCGGCAGGGTCTCGCCCTCGCCCAGCGTCGCCGTGGTGTCGACGCTCCCGGGGCAGCCGTCGAGGACGCCGTCGGTCGGCGTCAGTGAACTCCAGGTGTAGATCTCCGCCTCGTCGGGGCACTGGTCGGCGTCGCCCGTGAGGCCGTCGCCGTCGGGATCGTCGCCGACGCAGGCGGCCGAATCCGGATCGATGAAGCAGGGATCGATAAAGATCCCGCCGTTCCAGTCGGGCAGGACGCCGACGATCTGAATCTCACATGCGTCGCCCGTGCCGTCGCCATCCGCATCCGCCTGGTCGAGGTTCGCGACCGCCGGGCAGTTGTCGCGCAAATTGACGAAGCCGTCATGGTCGATGTCGTTGTCACAGGCATCGCCGCGCGCATCGCCGTCGAGGTTCTCCTGTTCCGGGTTGTCGGTCAGAATGCAGTTGTCCTCGCCGCGTTCCACGCCGTCTCCGTCCGGATCCTTGAAGAGCGATGCGGTGGCTTCGGCGATGAAGGTCAGCGAGAAGACCCCCTCCGAGAGGAGGATCTCCGGCGAATGCGGGCGCGTCAGCAGGTGCTCATAATGATCGAGGCGGCCGTTCCTATCCTCATCGGCGTTCTTGTCCTCTGCAAAGTCCGTCACGAGAAACTTCGCTGCGCAGTCGAAGAAGGTCTCCGGAAAGTCACCCCGACAGTTGAAACTCCCATCCTCCACCGAACAGTCGATGTCCAACGCCAGGATCCAGTTGGTGTAGCTTCCGTCCACCGCGATCGCATAGTAGAGATCGACCGCATCGATCGTTGTGGGGACGGGGCCGGTGATCTGGACATCCATCGTCACGTCGCCATCGCCATCCTCTTTTTCCTGGAGATAGATGACGCGGTAGTCGTCGACGTCCGCGGAGAAGCCGATCGCCGACGTCACCAGGTCGAGCCGCTGCTGGACCGCCGTACTCACGGAGACGGACGGGAAGACGTCGATGGCCGCGGCCGGCAGGGCCAGGGCGATCGCGCCGCAGAGGGTGAGCATCATCAGTATGCGCTTCATCATAAGAAACCTCCTCATCAGTGCATCGATTCCTGCGGCTCCCTAATATGCAAGTGAAGTGCCAAAGAGGAGATTGATAACTATTTGCAATTAATGAGTTTTATATTCCTTCGACAGGCGAAACGGTGACTTGCCCGCCAGAAATGGCGACTGCAGTCCCCATGCATCTGCCGTCGCTGGGGACAACGGGGGGCGCCCCTTTTTCGCTGGCGGTGCCCTTCGCTCTCCGTTAGGGGAGGGGACCATGGGAGATGAACGACGCATCCTGATCACGGGGGCGACCGGGACGATCGGCCGGGCCGTCGCCCGGACGCTGGCGCTGCCGGGCAGCGCGATCGCCCTGCACTGCCATCGGCGGGTGGATGAGGCGAAGGCGTTGGCGGACGAACTCTCGGCGGGCGATGTCGACTGTCACGTCGTGCCCGCCGATCTGACGAGCGCCGCCGAGGCGATCGAGATGGTGGAGGCGGCTGCCGGGGCACTGGAGGGACTCGACCTGCTCGTGCACTGCGCGGCAACCTTCGAGCGCACCCCCTTCACGGAGGTGACGCCGGAGCGCTGGCGCGCATCGATCGATGCGAACCTCGCCGCCCCCTTCTTTGTCGCGCAAACTGCGGCGCGCGTCATGAACGACACGGGCGGGGCGATGATCCTCTTTTCTGACACGGCCGCGCGCTCGCCCTATTCGGCCTATCTCCCCTACTGCATCGCCAAGGCGGGCGTGGAGGCACTGGTACAGGGCCTATCGCGCGCACTCGCGCCGGCGATCCGCGTCAACGGCGTTGCGCCCTATCTGGTCACGCGTCCCGCGGGGATGGACGACGCGAGCTGGGAGCGGCTCGTCGCCAAGTCGCCGATCGGGCGTGTGGAGACACCCAAGGAGATCGCCGCGCTCGTGGCACAACTCGCCGCGGATCCCTCGCTGACCGGAACCATCGTCGCACCGTCGGAAGGAGTGCCTGCATGACCAGCGTCTCGAAGACCTTCTCGTTCTGTTACGGACATCGGCTGCCCGGCGACGAGGGAAAGTGCCGCCACCTGCACGGACATACGGCGCGTGCGACCTTCACCTTCGCGGGGTCACTCGACGATCAAGGGATGGTGGTGCACTTCGACCGGATCAAGGCGACGATCGGGCGGTGGATCGCGGAGAACCTCGATCACACGCTCCTGCTCGGAAAGGACGATCCGCTCGTCAAACTCCTGCACGACGCGGGCGAGCGCGTCCACGCCATGCCCTCCAACCCCACCGCAGAGAACATCGCGAAGCTCCTCTTCGAACGCGCGAAGCGCTTCGATCTCCCCGTCGTCGCGGTGGAGGTCTGGGAGTCGGAGACCGCGAAGGCAACCTACGCCCGCACGGAATAAAAAAAGAGCCGAAGGCCTCGCAGCCCCCGGCTCCTCTCTTCCCATCATATCGCCTATGCCGAGACGACCTCCTTGAGATCGGGGAAGGCGCGCTTGAGCTCCGCCTCCACGCCGGCTTTGAGCGTCATCAGCGAGAAGGGGCAGCTGCCGCACGCCCCGGTGAGCTTGACGACGACGGTGTTGTCATCGCGCACATCGACCAGGTCAATCCCGCCGCCGTCGGCGGCAAGCTTCGGCCGTACCTGTTCCTCCAGCACCTTTTCCACCGCTGCACGATCCATGCGTCCCTCCTGAAAGAACGACTACTTCGTCAGACACCGGCAGTAGCAGCGCCCCGAGCAGTCGAGGATGACGTTCGTGTAGTTGTCGTAGCTGTAGGTCGTGACGCGGCCGGTGACATCGATCGGATCTCCGAACTGACGCTCGAAATCGGCCTTCGCCTTGTTCGAACCGCCCGCGCAGGAGAAGCCCGCGCAGAAGGTCATGCAGTCGGACATGCTCATCGTGGCCTCGCCGCTGGCGCCGGCAGACTTGCCGCGCATCGTCTCGCGTTTCTGGTACTTGTGTCCACCGGCATAGGCCGTGGAAAGCACAAGCGCTGCCACGAAGACTGTCGCCACCATCAGGATGACATGTGTCTTCTTCATAGGATCGACCCCCTTTGTGAAATGTGAACCGCTTTGGAAACGGTCAAAAATGGAACATATTTGGGGCAGCGGCGCAACGCAAAAAGGCCCGCTGTTGCACGCGAACTGCGAATCCGCTAGGGTGCGCGCTCCACCCTGGAGGAGGAGATGGCCGCCGCACGCGTTCCGCACAAGACCGCCTGGTTTCTGGCGATGATCGCCTACTTCGTCGTCGGCTATCTGCTCATCAATTGGCTCACCTTGGGTGGTGCGCGCTTCGTCGATGTCTCGATCGCCGTCGATCGCGCGATCCCCTTCGCCGCCCCCTTCATCCTGGGGTACCTGCTCGTCTACGGGAGCATTCTGATCGTCTTTCTCGCCATCGACGACGCGTCCGACTGGCGCCGGACGGTGATCGGCTTCTTTTTGGCGACGACCGTCGCCTACGCCTTCTTCCTGCTCCTCCCCGTGCGCATGAAACTGCGGCCCGAGCTCGCCGGCGTTCCCGGCTGGGCGGCGGTACTCACGCGCGCCTACTACGCCATCGACCTCCCGCACAACTGCTTCCCGTCGCTGCACGTGACCTATCCGACGCTCGCGGCGCTCCTCGTCTGGCGACATCATTCGCGCCTGCGCTGGGTTCTGGCCACGATGGCGCTCGTCGTTGCGATCTCGGTTGTGCTCGTGAAGCAACACTACATCGCCGACGTCGTCGCCGGCTTCGTCAACGCGGGATTGTGCTTTTGGGTCACGACGAAAATCGTGAAGTAGCTTAGACCTTCGAGTGTTCGACCCTGATCGTCTCGATGCCCTCTTCCAAGACGACATCCAGATCGGCGAAGAGGTTGGGGGCCTCCTCCTTCATCAAACGGAACATCGCGACGGCGAGCTCGCGGATCTCGGTGTCGGCGTGGACCGAGCCGCGCATCTCGAAGAAGTGGCGCAGCGCGCGCGCGTTGGCGGTGACGAAGAGCTTCGTCTCGGTGGCGTTGGGCAATACCGAGCGCGCCGACTGGCGCACGATCTTGCGCCGATCGGTCTTCGTGAGCTCCGGGTGTTCGTCGGCGACGATCGGATCGGCCGCCTCGACGAGCTCACAGTAGGCGGCGTGCGCGCCCTCGATCGCGCCGAGCCAGCGTGCGGCGAGATCGGGATGGTCGCGGTAGAAGGGGGGCATCACGTAGCGCGCATCCCCCTCGTCGATGTACCGCTGACTTGCCTGGGAATAGCCCCAACCAGCACGATGTCGGATCAGCTCGTGCGTGAGCGAGCGCGAGATGCCGGTGATCAAAAAATTGAAGACGGCGTGTTCCAGGACCGAGCCGTGGTGGCTCGAGATGATGCGGTCGAGGTAGTCGGCATTGGTCTTGCGCCCCTTGCCGAAGGACATGTAGCAGGTGCGCCCCGCCGCCTCGCAGAGGACCTCGGCCGGCACGTCGGTGTCGGTCTTCCAGGCAAGCCCCTCGTCGTCGAGAAAACCCTCGACCATTTTTGTATCAATGCTCTGCCGGCCTACCAAGTAGACACGGGGTTCAGTCACAATACGCTCGTTTTTCATAGAATATCCTGATTCGCAATTCGTGATCCGATGTATTGTTTCGGGTCACGGATCACGGGTCACGGCCTTTAAGAACACCCCATCGAGTTGCCGCAGTTGAGGCACTTGTAACAGGCGCCGTTGCGGACGGTGACGTGGCCGCACTGGTCGCAGAAGGGGGCGTCGCCCATCATCCCGCTGAGTTGCTGGTGCGCACCGGAGGCGTTGGGGCGCTTTGCCTCAGAAAGCGAAACCACCACGCCCGTCGACGCTGACGCCTCCTGGAGGCCCGCCCCAGCAGACCGGACAGTTTCCGCAAGCGCCGCTGTCGTGACCGTGCTGCTCCCGTTCGCGCCATCGTCCCCCTCCTCTCGGGTCGTGGTTGTCTTTGCCGCGGCGCTGTCGCGCTCGATCGCGGCGGTGTTCTCGATCTCCATCTTGACGTCGTCGTCCTTCGTCGGCTTGACCTGGACGAAGTCGGTGCGCCCCATGTACTCCATGCCCAGCACGCGGAAGACGTAGTCGATCACCGAGGTCGCCATCTTGATGTTCGGATGGTCGACGATCCCCTGCGGCTCGAAGCGCGTGAAGGTGAAGCAGTCGACGTATTCCTCGAGCGGCACGCCGTACTGCAGCCCCAGCGAGATCGCGATGGCGAAGCAGTTCATCATGCTGCGGAAGGCGGCGCCCTCCTTGTGCATGTCGATGAAGAGCTCACCGAGCCCGCCATCCTCGTATTCGCCGGTGCGGAGATACACCTTGTGGCCGCCGACACGCGCCTCCTGCGTGAAGCCGCGCCGCTTCTTCGGAAGGCGCCGACGCTTGAGGACCGGCTGCGCGGCGGCCGGGGCCTCGTCGCTCGCCTCCGCATCCGCATCCTTCTGCTTCTTGTCGGCCTTCGCGGAGAGCGGCTGCGCCATCTTCGAGCCGTCGCGATAGAGGGCGACCGCCTTGAGCCCCATCCGCCACGCCTCGACGTAGAGCTGTTCGATCTCCTCGACGGTTGCCTCGTTGGGCAGGTTGACCGTCTTCGAGATCGCGCCGGAGAGGAAGGGCTGCGCCGCCGCCATCATCCGGAGGTGGCTCATCGGCGCGAGGTAGCGCTGGCCGTTCTTGCCGCAGCGGTTCGCGCAGTCGAAGACGGGGAGGTGCTTCGGCTTCACGTGCGGCGCCCCCTCGATCGTCATCCGTCCGCAGATGGTCTGCCCCGCCTCCTCGATCTGCTCGTCGGAATAGCCCAGCGCGGAGAGGAGGTTGAAGCCCGGCGCCTCATAGCGCTCCTCGGCGAGGCCGAAGCGCGCCATCGCCTCCTTGCCCAGCGTGTGGACGTTGAAGGCGCTCGAGAGCTCGAAGACGCTCGGCAGCGCGCGCTCGACCCGCGCGAGGTCCTCGTCGGTGAAGCCCTTGTCGCGCAGACTGTGCTCGTTGATGTGCGGCGCGCCGGCGAGCTTCGCCGTCCCCTTGATGAAGGCGACGATCTCCTCGATCTGCTCCGGCGTATAGCCCATGCGCGCCAAGGCCTTTGGGACCGCGTTGTTGACGATCTTGAAGTAGCCGCCGCCGGCGAGTTTCTTGAACTTCACGAGCGCAAAGTCGGGCTCGATGCCGGTGGTGTCGCAGTCCATGAGCAGGCCGATCGTGCCGGTGGGCGCGAGCACCGTCACCTGCGCGTTGCGGTAGCCGAAGCGCTCGCCGTCGGCGAGGCAGCGGTCCCACTCGTCGCGCGCGGCCTTGAGCAGCGCGCGCGGGCAGTGCGCCTCGGAGATTTCGTAGGCGGCGTCGCGATGCATCCGCATGACGTCCAGCATCGAGCGCTTATTCTTCGCGTACTCCTCGAAGGCACCGACGCTGCCGGCGAGCTCCGCCGAGGTGCGGTAGCCAGCACCGGTCATGAGCGCCGTGATCGCCGAGCAGACCGCGCGCCCCTCGTCGGAGTCGTACGGCCGGCCGCTCACCATCAGCATCGTTCCGAGGTTGGCGTAACCCAGCCCCAGCGGGCGGAAGCGGTGCGAGTTCTGGGCGATCGGCTGCGTGGGGTAGGAGGAGAAGTCGACGAGGACCTCCTGCGCGATGATGAAGACGCGGCAGGCGTGCCGGAAGCCCTCGACGTCGAAGGCGCCCGTGGCCTCGTCGTAGAACTTCATCAGGTTGATCGAAGCGAGGTTGCAGGCGCTGTTGTCGAGGAACATATATTCAGAACAGGGATTCGACGCGTTGATCCGGCCGCTCTCCTTGCAGGTGTGCCAGCGGTTGATCGTGCTGTCGTACTGCAGCCCCGGGTCGGCGCAGCTCCAGGTGGCCTCGGCGATCTTGCCCAGGAGCGTACGCGCGGGGATCTTCTGGTGCACCTCGTCGATCGTGCGCAGGCGCGTCTCCCACGGCTCGTCGTTGAGGTAGGCGTAGAGGAAGTCGTCGGAGACGCGGACCGAGTTGTTCGCGTTCTGCCCCGAGACGGTCTTGTAGGCCTCGCCGTTGAAGTCGGCGGTGTAGCCCGCTTCAACCATCGCGGCGACCTTGCGCTCCTCGTTGACCTTCCAGCCGATGAAGTCGACGATCTCGGGGTGGTCGACGTCGAGGCAGACCATCTTCGCCGCGCGGCGCGTGGTGCCGCCCGACTTCGTGGCGCCCGCACCCCGGTCGAGGACCTCGAGGAAGCTCATGAGCCCCGAGCTCGTGCCGCCGCCGGAGAGCTTTTCGTACTTCGAGCGCAACGCCGAGAAGTTCGTGCCGGTGCCCGAGCCGTATTTGAAGAGCTTCGCCTCGCTCTTGGCGAGTTCGAAGATCGACATGAGGTCGTCGTCGACCGACTGGATGAAGCAGGCGGAGCACTGCGGGTGCTCGTAGGAGTTCTTCGTCTCCTCGTATTCGTTCGTCTCGGGATCCCAACGCCAGCTGCCGCCGCTGCCGGCGATGCCGTAGGAGTGGAAGAGGCCGCAGTTGAACCAGACCGGCGAGTTGAAGGCCCCCTTCTGCGTGACGAGCATGTGGGCGAGCTCGGCCTCGAAGGCGTCGGCGTCCGCCGCGCTGGCGAAGTAGCCGCCCGCTGCCTCGCCGGCGCGCCGGATCGTACCGGCGACGCGGGAGACGACCTGGCGCACCGACTGCTCGTGTCCCTCGCCGGGGACGCCGCGCTTGCGGAAGTACTTCGAGACGAGGATATCGGTGGCCAGCTGCGACCAGCTCTCCGGGACCTCGGCCCCCTCCATGCGGAAGACGACGGAGCCATCGGGATTGGTGATGAGGCTGGCGCGCTTGGTGTAGGCGACCTCGTCCAGCGGATCCTTGCCCGAACGCGTATATCGGCGCGACACGGCCACCCCCCGCTGCACCGCCTTCGGCGAGGCATTCTTCCGTCCACGCGCCTTCGTCACCCGTTCCGCCGCCTTTGCGCCCATCGCTCCTCCTCCCGATCTCGACCGCAGTGTCTCAGGCAAACCCCTCCGTGGAGGGGGGTTTTTTAGTCGTATAATGAAGTCACACCAACACCGCCCATCGATCCTGATCGCTTTAGCCCTGTGGATAAGTTGAAAATCGAAATAAAATCTGTTTTCTCAAAGACTTATGCGAATTCGCCCAAACTTTTCCACCCCGTTATCCACAATATATTGTATATACTCTCTAGGTGTAACCACAACATGTTGTACGGTCAAACAAAAAATGGGGACGCCGGGAAATTCTCTTGCCCCTCCATCCAAAATACCGATAGTAGGGGACTCTTCGCGAGTCGACGGGAGCGGGGGGGCATGCGGGGAGCAAAATGTCTGTTCGATGCATTCTCCGTCACATCGGCATTTAAAGCGATCGACGCTCGCAAAGAGTGCTATAAATAGCATCTGCAAAAGGTGGGGGCGGGAAATGCCCTTGCAATGAAGATCAGGAGAACGATGAGTCACTTCACCGACATGCAACAATCGCGCACCGCCGAGGATGGGCGCTCGCTCGGCGACGAGTGGGCGAACTGGGACGGCGAAGGGGGCGGTTCGTCGCGCGCGGGCAAAACTCCCTTCCTCGTCACCGCGGCGATCTTCGCGCTGCTCCTCGACGCCCTCGTCGTCGGCATCGTCTATATGATCAGCCCGCGGCTGGCGGGGTGGGCGGCGTGGCTGCCGACCGCCGCTTGGATCGCGGCGATCCTCTTCGTCCTTTTCTCCACCGCCTGGTTCATTCAGCTCCTCTTCACCGCGACGAGCGGGCGCAACGCCTTCGTCACGCGTGGCGGGATCTTCGCCATCTTCTCCTTCGCCCTCGAGCATATCTTTCGCCTGGCGCAGCTCGCCGGCATCTCGCGCGACCGGATGGGGCACTCCTTCGTGCGCGTCTCCAACGCGGTGGCGCGGGCGACGAAGGGCTCGCGCGGCGTCGACGAGGAACGCCTGCTCATCCTCCTGCCGCGCTGTCTCACGAAGGAGCAGCTCAAGGCGATCAACGCGCTCAAGGACCGCTATCCGCTCACCGTTGCCACCGTCTCGGGCGGCGAGCTCGCGCGCAAGAAGGTACGCGAGGTGCGCCCCACCGCCGTCATCGGCGTGGCCTGCGAGCGCGACCTCGTCTCGGGGATTCGTGATGTGGGCAACCGCTTCTCGGTCATCGGCATCCCGAACGACCGCCCCGATGGGCCCTGCAAGAACACGGTCATCGACATGGACGAGCTCATCGAGACGATCGAATTTTATGTGGGGAAGCCCCGCCGCACCGCGTCATAACCCCCCGTCCCCTTTGTTGATTTCCGTTTTTGGAGTTGGTAGGGCTCCTCGTCATGAAGCGGATCCTCGCCCCATTCCTGTGCTCTGCCGTGCTGCTCGTGAGCAGCGGCTGCAGCATGCAGAAGCTCACGACGAACACCGTCGCGAAGATATCCACCACCGGGATGGTGGCGCTGGAGGGGGAAAGCGATGTCGCCTTCGCGCGCGAGTCCGCCCCGGCGCTGATCAAGACGCTCGAGGTCCTGCGCCACGGCAACACGCACGACGCGACGGCGCTCACCCTACTCTCTCGCTCCTACGCCGCCTTCACCTTCGGCTTCGTCGAGGAGGAGCTGCTGGAGACGAAACCCGGCTCCCCCGAACATGCGGCGGCCTTCGCGCGCGCTGAGGACTTCTACCGCCGCGGGCGCGAGTATGGCATCGCGGCGCTGACCGAGCACGGGCCGCTGAAGAAGGGCTTTCAGTCGCACTTCTCGGTCTTCCAGAAGGCGCTGGCGAAGAGCTCGCGCCGCCACGTCCCGGCGCTCTTCTGGACGGCGATGAACTGGGCGAGCTGGATCAACCTCAATCGCGACGATCCGCTCGCCATCGTCGATCTGCCGCGCATCGAGGCGATGATCGACCGCGTGATCGCGCTCGAGCCCGACTACTTCTATGGCATCCCGCATGCCTTCAAGGGGGTGCTGGCGGTGGCGCGCCCACAGGGGCTCGGCGGCGATCCGGCGCTCGCCCGGACGGAGTTTGAGGCCGCGCTCGCGATCGAACCGGACTACCTGATGACGAAGGTCCTCTACGCGCTCTACTACGCCCGGGCGACGAACGACCGCGCGCTCTTCCAGCGGCTCCTGGGCGAAGTCGTCGACGACGCGGAGAACGAGCTGGAGGAACAGGCGCTGGCCAACGCGCTCGCAAAGCGGCGGGCGAAGATCCTGCTCGAACGGGAGAAGGACTACTTCTGAACCTCGCATCCAGCATCCAGTAGGAGTGAATCATGAAGAGAATGTTCGTGTTTCTCCTGACGATGGCCCTGCTCGGTTTAACCTCGGTAGCGTCGGCCGCCACCGAGATCAAGCTTGCGATCCTCGCCCCCGAGGGGTCGACCTGGCACAAGGTGATGACCGCCTGGAACGCGGAGCTCAAGCAGAAGACGAACGGTCGCGTAGGGCTGAAGACCTATGCGGGGGGCGTGCTCGGCGACGAGAAGGATGTCATCCGCAAGATGCGCATCGGCCAGGTCCATGCCGCCGGCTTCACCGGCCTGGGGCTGGGGCTCGTCAACCCGTCGGTGCGCGTCCTGGAGCTCCCGATGCTGGTCGGCAGCTACGCCGAAGCGGATGCGCTCGCCACCGCGCTGCAGCCGAAGCTCGAGAAGGGTTTCGAACAGAAGGGCTTCGTCCTGCTCGGCTGGGCGGAGACCGGTTTCGTCAACATCCTCTCGGCGAAGAAGCCGATCCGTTCGCGAAAGGATATGGAGCGGATGAAGATGTGGGCCTGGGAGGGCGACCCGCTGGTGGAGGAGATGTACCGCGTTTTCAAGATCGTGCCGACGCCGCTGCCGCTGACCGACGTGCTCACCTCGCTGCAGACCAATCTGCTGGACGCCGTCTACGCGCCGCCGCTGGGGGCGATCGCGCTGCAGTGGCATACGCAGACGAAGTACATGACCGATCTCAAACTCGCCGATTCGACCGGCGGGATCCTCATCACGAAGCAGGCGCTGGCCAAGCTCTCGCCCAGCGATCAGGCGATCCTCAAGGAGACGGCGCGCAAATACGCCCGCCAGCTCGTGGAGCGCACGCGCCGCGAGAACGAGAAGGCCTTCGAGGCGCTCAAGCGCGCCGGCGTCGAGGTGGTGACGGTCCCGCCCGCCGAGGCGGAACAGATCCGCACGACGAGCCAGCAGGTCTGGGCGGCGCTCGTGGGCAAGCTCTACAGCCAGGCGCTGCTGGACGAGGCGATCGCCGCGGTCGCCGCGGCGCGGGGCGGCAATACCGCCAGCGCGGAAAAATAGATCATGTGTCTGTCATCCTGAGCCACTAGTGTCCGGTTAACTACTGAATAAAATCAATTGGTTGCAATGCTTGTTGT
>CAYPII010000054.1:0-13831 GCA_964410765.1 uncultured Myxococcales bacterium
AGAGCCCGATCGGCGTTGGAGCTGGTGCAGCAGGCCCCGCCGTGTTCGCCGACGCTCTGCTCCTCGGCGATGTGCTCCGATTCCGCGGCAGGGGGGGCGTACTCAAAGTCCTCCTCCGCCGCAACGACCTCGGAGGCCGTCGCCTTCACATCCTTCGGTTCGGCGCGCTGCACGCGCCGCGCCTCGGCGGAAAGCGCACATGCAACGACAGCGAGAAACAGGACGACGCTGATCGAACGGACGATGGTCATGGCTCCCCCCCGGAGAGATGACTACGTGTACGCGGCCGCTTCTTCCTTCGCCTGCTTTCCCGAGCGCGAGGCGGCGGCGGCCAGGTCCTTCGTCACCTGCCAGGCGCTCCCCGGAAAGGTGTGGCAATCGGCGACGACCCGCTCGAAGGCGGACAGAAACCGCTCGACGTGCGTCTCGTCGATCACCAGCGGCGGCAACAGTTTGATCACATCGAGGCCGTGCCCCGCCACCTGCGTGAGGATCCGATGCTCCTTCATCAGCGGGACGGTGAGCATCTGGCAGAAGAGACTCCGGTTGAGCGCGTGCACGAGCTTCCACCCGGCGCGGAGCTTGAGCGAGCGCGGCTCGGCGAACTGGATGCCGATCATCAGCCCCAGCCCGCGCACCTCCGCGAGCATCTCGTAGCGCTCCGCCAACGCGCGGATCCCCTCCTGCAGGAGGTTTCCCATCCGCTGCGCGTTGCCGACGAGATCCTCCTCCTCGATCGCCTCGAGCGTGGCGAGCCCCGCCGCGCAGGCGAGCACGTTCCGTCCGAAGGTGTTGGAGTGCACGACCGCGTGCTCCATGTCGGTGAAGACCTTGTCGTAGATCCAGCGCCGATAGCAGATGACGCCGATCGGCACGAAGCCGCCGGAGAGGGCCTTGGCGACCGTGACGATGTCGGGGGCGAGGTTCCAGTGCTGATGCGCGAACATCCGCCCCGTGCGTCCGAAGCCGGTCTGGACCTCGTCGCAGATCGTGAGCGCCCCGTGCTTGCGGCAGAGCGCCTGCGCCTCGGCGTAGAAGTCCGGGTCGGCAACATACACCCCCTTGCCCTGCATCGGTTCGAAGAGGAAGGCGGCGACGTCCCCCTTCTTGAGTTCGCGCTCGAGCGCATCGAGGTCGCCCATCGGCAGCTTCGTCCCCGGCAGCAGGTCGCCGAAGCCACGCCGAAATTCCTCGCCACCGTTGTAGGAGAGGCATCCGTTGGTGAGGCCGTGAAAGGCGTGATCCCAGTAGAGGATGCGGCTGCGGCCCGTACTCTTCCGCGCGAACTTGATCGCGCCCTCGTTCGCCTCCGCGCCGGAGTTGGTGAAGAAGCAGGTGTCGACCCCCTCGGGCATATGCGCGAGGAGCTTCTCCGCGAGCAGGCCGCCGACGAGCGGCGCGTCCATCTGGACCATGTTGGGATAGCCCAGGTCGAGCGCCTGGTGCAGTGCCGCACGGACCTTGGGATGCGAGCGCCCGAGGGCGAAGACACCGTAGCCGGCGAGCAGATCGAGGTAGTCGTTCCCCTCGCGGTCGTAGAGCAGCGGCCCCTCGGCGCGGACGTAGTCGCGGTCGAAGCCGATCGTGCGCAACACCCGAACGAATTGCGGGTTGACGTGGCGGGCGTAGAGCTCGTGCTGCCGGCCGCCATGTTCGTCGAGAAGCGCTGTGAGATCGAAGGCCATGAGTCCCTCCCGATGCCGCCAGATGGGCATCGGCAAGCGATCCCCCTATCAGATCACCCCCGGTTGAGGCAAGAATTTCTTTGAAATCGGGGATTTACTAAAAATCTACCCCCTTCTGCGATTGTGGACAGCTGTCTTCGTTTTCCCCCATCCCCCCCGCAACGTACCCCCGCTCCCTCCGATAAGAAGGGGGCGTGGACAGCGGTCCACGCTTTTTGCCCGCCGCAGCGAAACCTTCTCGACGCGGCGGCGAAAAGAGGGCGAGGAGGAGAACATGGGCGATCCGATCACGAGGACAAATCGACTGACCGGCGATGCGCTCGCCGATTGTCGGCGAGAGCCGGGTGTTTCGAAACGCACACAGTGCGAACGGCTCGTCCGCGACTGCGGCAGCGCTTTCGCAGGCGGTGCCGCACAAGCCGTCTTCACCAAGGGCGCCAAGGAGCTCTTCACCGCCAAGAGTCTGGGGAGCTGCCTGCGCTTTGCCAAGCGCATCGCCCGGCGCGGGTGGAGCGATGTCGCTCTCCGCTCCCGGCAACCACGGGTTCAGGCGAAGAAGCTCGACTTTCGCAACGCCGCGTTTCTCGACGGCGCACGGATCCGAACGCTGATCCTGCTCCCTCACGCTGCGCCGGGGGGAAGAGCACAACCCACCTCGGAATCGATCGTCGACATTCATCGTCCCTCGGGACTCGACGTCGCCTGTCGGCTCAAGACGGTCGCCGGCAGTCCGCAACAGGTGCGGGCGAAGGTCGAACAGTGCACCCTGCACAGCGACGGTATCCTGCGGATGATCATCCCGGTCTCGCCCCAGGCGGAGGCGCGCATTGCACAGATGGGCGCCGAGCTGCAGGAACAGTCGGCCGCGACGGCGATCGACATGCAGGTGGCACAGCGCCGTCTCCGGCAGATCTCCTCCGGCGCGCTCGTCCGCGGCGGCTACATCGTCTTCGTCGACAAGACGCGCGACGACCTCTTTCAGTTTCAAACCCGCTGCTCCGCACGCCAGAAGCTGGCTCCGCTGGGGAGCGCCTTCACCCGCGAGCGCTTCGGTCCCGAGCACTGCCCCGATCTCACGCTCGAGATGACCGCGCGCTCGAATCTCCTGGAGGAGGCCGCGAAGGAGCTGGGGATGCCGATGGCGCGGATGGGCATCGGCAAGTTCCGCGGCCGGGGGCTCGCCTCGATTGCACAGGGATGGTCGATCGCCGGAGCGGAGAGCCCGCTCATGCAGGCCTTCAACCTGGCGAACGATCCCCAGCGCCTGGACGTCATCACCCGCTATCGGGACGGCACGGCGATCATCGAGATCGATGCCCAGGGCGTCGAGGAGACCTTCACGGCACCTGCACAGCGTTAGAGCAGCTTTCGGATCCATCCGACATCGCCAGGGGTAGAATAATCACGATCGGGACATCACCCCATCCGCTGGATCCAGCCCTCGTCGAGGCCCCACCGGTGAAGTGCGGCTTCGGCCTCGGCGAATTCTTCCTTCGTGATGCGTCTTCCCAGGAGTGGGTCGTCGACGGCGCGGTCGGCGGGGAAGTACTGGCTCATCAGATTGACCGGGACCTCGCGCGAGAGTTCGGTCGCGATGAACTCGAAAACCTTCTCCGATGATTGCAGACCCCCCGGCAACACCAGATGGCGGATGAGCATCCCGCGGACGCCGATGCCCTCTTCGTCGCAGACGAGCGGCCCCACCTGCCGATACATCTCTTTGACCGCCGGTCGGACATGATCCCAGTAATCGGGCGCGTCGGAGCAGCGCGCCGCCGCGTCGCGCGTCGCATACTTGATGTCGGGCATGTAGATGTCGACGACGCCGCCCAAGAGTTCGAGCGCTTTGAACCCATCGTACCCCGAGCAGTTGTAGACGATGGGGATCCGGAGTCCCTCCTTCGCGGCGATAGCGAGTCCCGCCAAAAATTGCGGGACGACGTGCGAGGGGGTGACGAGGTTGATGTTGTGCGCGCCGCGCTTTTGCAGGTTCAGCATCTTTTGCGCCAGGACCTTCGGCGACGTGGGTTCGCCGTGTCCCATCTGGCTGATCGGATAGTTTTGGCAGAAGCGGCAGCGGAGGTTGCACTGCGCGAAGAAGATCGTCCCCGACCCGCGCGTCCCGGTGATCGGCGGCTCCTCCCCCCTGTGGAGGTTCGCGGAGGCGATCCTCGCGACCTTCCCCGTCCGACAGACGCCGAGCTCGCCATGCAGGCGGTCGACACCGCAATCGCGCGGACAGAGGCGGCACTCCCGCATCATTCGAGAGGCAACGCCCGCGCGCCGCGCGAGCTCGCCGCTCTCTGCGAGGGAACGATACGATGGAAGCTGTTCGGTGACGGGCATAGATGCAATCAATACAAGAGGTGTTCGGCGCGGTCGTCGGCGAGGATCTTCGGCGTCGCAGCCATTTTCTCGAGGTCGTCCAAGGTGAGCTCCGCGATCCGCTCGCGGAAGGCGGCCGAGCCGGTGAGCAGGTCGATCGCCGGCCGGTCGGTGACGAACTCATAGGGATCGTGGTTCCAGGCAAAGCCCGCGTCGCCGTACATCTTCGCCACGAGCCAGACGAAGGCCAGCCCCGTGCGATAGGGCCGGAAGGCCGCCGAATCGGAGACGACCCAGCGCACCCCCTGACACATCTTCCCCGCCCACTTGCGCCGCGTCGGGACGAAGGTCGTCGGCGCGGCGGTCACCCCCGAAAGGCCCAGCGCCTCGAAGGCGGCGAGGAAATCATCCAGATCGATGTAGGGGGCGCCGACGATCTCGAAGGGGGTCTCGGTCCCGCGCCCCTCCGAGAGGTTGGTCCCCTCCAGCAGGCACATCCCCGGATAGACGAGTGCTGCGGTGTAGGAGCGCATGTTCGGGGAGGGGTTCGTCCACGAAACGCCGGTTTCCGGCCAATTGAAGGCGCGCTGCCATCCCTCCATCGGGACGACGGTCAGTTCCCCGCCGAAGCGCTCACGAACGTTCATCCAGTGAACGATCTCGCCGATCGTCATCCCGTGGCGGACCGGGACGGAGTGGAGCCCCACGAAGGACTCGAAGCCCTCCTCCACCGCGCCCCCTTCGACCATGAGCCCCCCGAGCGGGTTCGGGCGGTCGCAGACGATCACCGGCTTGCCCGCCTTGGCGCACGCTTCCAGAGCTAACACCGCCGTCCAGACGTAGGTATAGTAACGGCTGCCGATGTCCTGCAGGTCGATCACCAACAGGTCGATGCCCTCCAGCATCTCCGGCGTCGGCACGAGCGATGCGCGCGTCGTCCCGTAGAGGCTGTGGATCGGGATGCGGCTCGCCGGGTCGACGGCGCCCTCAACCGGCTCCATGTCCTCGGCGCTCCCGCGCACGCCGTGCTCCGGGCCAAAGAGCGCGGTCACCTCCCAGCCCTCGCCCAGGAGCAGCCGGTCGATCGTGTGTTCCCCCGCCGCCCCCCGGCTCGCCTCGTGCGCAAGCACCCCCACGCGCTTTCCCGCGAGCAGGTCGCGCCGATCGGCGAGCAGCACGTCGATTCCGAGTCGCATGCCCTCGTTCTAGCAGATCGCTGCGGCGAACTCCACGGAGAACGGAAAACGCCGCGGGCGGATTCCGTAATGAGTTCCGCTTGTTGACAAAGAAAGCGCGATTCACTAACACCTCTACAACACGCGCGGCGCATGCCGCCATCACAAACGGACGGTCGATGCTGATTTTCATCTGACGTCACAACGCGGGGCACTCGGTCATAAGCCGGGTGCCCTTTTTCGTTTTCCGAAGGAGGCATCATGGAACACACGGGCGCATCGGGACTGCCGGCAAACGCCTACACCGTGCTGAAGAAGGGCGAGGTGTATGAGCCGATCGTCCCCGCCGGGAAGCGGATGAAGGAGCTCACCTTCCGCTCGATCTTCACCGGCATCATCATGGCGATCCTCTTCTCGGGCGCGGCGGCCTTTCTGGGGCTGAAGATCGCGCAGGTCTTCGAGGCGGCGATCCCGATCGCCATCCTCGCAGTCGGCCTGGGCTCGATCTTCCGCCGGAAGTCGACGATCCTGGAGAACGTCATCATCCAGTCGATCGGCGCGGCCTCGGGGCTCGTCGTGGCGGGCGCGATCTTCACGCTGCCGGCGCTCTTCATCCTGGGGCTCGACCAGCACGTGAACATCTTCCAGCTCTTCGTCGCCTCGGTGCTGGGCGGTATCATCGGCGTGATCTTCCTGGTGCCGCTCAGGCGCTACTTTGTCGCCGACATGCACGGGAAGCTCCCCTTCCCGGAGGCGACGGCCACCACCGAGGTGCTGGTCGCCGGCGACAAGGGCGGCAACCAGGCGAAGGTCCTGGCGGTCGCTGCGATCATCGGCGGCATCTACGACTTCCTCTCGATCGCCCTGCACGCCTGGGCGGAGGAGTTCACGACGTCGATGGTCGGCGTCCTCGCCCCGCTCACCAACAAGGTCAAGGCGGTCCTCTCGATCAACACCGGCGCCGCGGTCATGGGCCTGGGTTACATCGTGGGACTCCGCTACGCGATGATCATCGCCTGCGGCTCGTTCCTCTCCTGGTTCGTCTTCATCCCGCTCTTCAACCACATGGGCGGGTTCATCGGCACGGTCATTCCGCCCGCGGAGGGAACGGCGCTCATCCAGAACATGTCGGCGCACGAGATCTTCGTCTATTACGTGCGCTACATCGGCATCGGCGCGATCTTCGCGGCGGGCCTCATCGGGATCATCAAGTCGAGCCCGATCATCCTGCAGGCCTTCACGAAGGGCTTCCGCGGCATCTTCGCCTCGCGCAAGAAGCACGAAGGCGATGGGGCAATAGAACGCACGCAACGCGACATTTCGATGCCGCTCGTGATCGTCGGCATCTTCCTGCTCATCGCGGTCACCTGGCTCTTCTTCCGCTACTCGATCCTCGCCACGCAGGCCAACCCCGGCGAGATCAGCTTGATCGCGCTGGCGGTGGTCTTCATCATCTCGTTTCTCTTCACCACAGTCGCCGCACAGGCGATCGCCATCGTCGGCATCAACCCGGTCTCGGGGATGACGCTGATGACGCTCATCATATCGTGCCTCATCCTCGTGGCGGCGGGCCTCTCCGGTCCATACGGAATGATGGCAGCGCTGCTGATCGGCGGCGTCGTCTGCACCTCGCTCTCGATGGCCGGCGGCCTGATCACGGATCTCAAGGTCGGCTACTGGATCGGCTCGACCCCGGCGCGGCAGGAGTGGTCGAAGATTCTCGGGACGCTCTTCGCGGCCATCACGGTGGCGGCGGTCATCATCATGCTCAACAAGGTCTACGGCTTCGTGCCGAGCGCGGAGCATCCGAAGCCGCTCCCGGCGCCGCAGGCCAACGCCATGGCGGCGGTCATCAAGGGGATCATGGCGGCCAAGTCCGCGCCGTGGTTGCTCTACGGCATCGGCGCGGTCATCGCCATCCTCATGGAGATGCTGGGCATCGCCCCGCTCGCCTTTGCACTGGGCATGTACATCCCGCTCTCGCTCAACACGCCGATCCTCATCGGCGCGCTGGTCGCCCACTACGTGCGCAAGAGCGCAAAGGGTGACGAGGAGCTCGCCAACGCGCGGCGCGAGCGCGGCACATTGATCGCCAGCGGCTTCATCGCCGGCGGCGCGCTGATGGGGGTCATCGGCGCAGTTCTCAAATACATCGAATCGGAGACGGGGGCGACGATCCTCCCCGACTTCGCCTTCGAGGGCCCGGGCGCCAACTGGCTGGGGCTCGTGATGCTCGCTCTGCTCTGCATCTATGTCTATGTCGATGCGAAGCGGGCGAAGAAGGCATAACAAAGGAGGAATACTCATGAACCCGATCGAATTCGGAGCAAAACAGGCGGTGGTCAACTGTCTCAAGGTGCAGAAGGGCGAGCGCGTGGTCATCGTCACCGACCGCGAGACGAAGAAGCTCGCCGATGCGCTGAAGTCCCAGGTCGAGAACGTCGGCGCGGAGGTGCAGCAGTTCGTCATGGAGGACTACGGCACGCGTCCGGCGGACGGGAAGACCCCGCTCGCCTTCCCGGCGGAGATCGGCAACGCGCTGGCCAACGCACAGGTGAGCTTCTACATCGCCGCCGGCAAGCCCGGCGAGCTGCAGAGCTTCCGCATGCCGATGATCGGCTACGTGGAGAAGCACAACCTCCGCCACGGTCACATGCCCGGCTTCACCGAGGAGATGATGAGCCAGGGAATGTCGGCCGACTACGCGAAAATTCAGGCGCTCTCGCGCAAGGTCTACGACATCGTCTCGAAGGCCAGCGAGATCCGCGTCACGACGCCCGCCGGCTCCGACGTCACCGTGACGATCGACCCGAAGTACAAGTGGGTGATCTGCGACGGCGACATCAAGGCGGGCCACTGGTCGAATCTTCCGGACGGCGAAGTCTTCACCGTCCCGACGAATGCCAACGGCACGGTCGTCATCGACGGCTGCCTCGGCGACTTCTTCACCGAGAAGTACGGTGACCTGCAGCAAACGCCGGTGACCTATACGCTGGAGAACGGCCGCGCGAAGAAGGAGAGCGTGACCTGCCCGAACGAGAATCTCAAGAACGAGTTTCTCACGTATACCTTCGACACCGACGAGAACTCCAACCGCGTCGGCGAGTTCGCCATCGGGACGAACATCGGGCTCACCAAGCTCATCGGGAACCTCCTGCAGGACGAGAAGTTCCCGGGCGTCCACATCGCGCTGGGCGACGCCTATCAGGACAAGACCGGTGCGGAGTGGACGAGCAAGGCGCATAACGACGGCGTGATGCGAGAACCCACGATCGTCGTCGACGGCACGACGATCATGGAGAAGGGTACCTTCACGATCTGACGCGAGATGGGGGAGTCGTATCCCGGGCCCGGCATCCGCCGGGCCCTTTTTTTTACAGTAAGACGGAAAAGCGATTGCACCGAAGGGACGGACCCCCATAGGGGGCTGCCTTCGATTGTCTTGCGTTCGCGACGGGCGATGGGGGTCAGGCGGCGGAGGCGGCGTGTGAGCCGAGCCGCCGTTCCGAGCGGGACAGGCCCGAGAGCCCCGTCACACCGCGCGACATTTTTGAGATCCACAGCGCCCATCGCGAACGCAGCGACAACGCCTTTTTTTGACGGTGGACAGCCAGCGGAGGGCCGACTATAGAGTATCTGCACCGCATTTCAGAACGAGGAGGCCCCGATGATCGACCGCGACGACCTGCTGCAGCGCTTTTTGCGCTATGTTGGGATCGACACCCAGAGCGAGGACGGCTCCGAGAGCTTCCCCTCCACGGAGAAGCAAAAGGATCTTTTGGGGCTGCTCGTCGGCGAACTCAAGGAGCTCGGGCTCTCCGACGCCGCCATGGACGAGCATGGCTACGTCTTTGCGACGCTGCCCGCCGATCTTCCGAAGGGACACGCGGCCGAGGGGAAGGTCCCGACGATCGGCCTGCTCGCCCACGTCGACACCTACCACGAGGTCCCCGGCAAGGACGTCAAGCCGCAGCTGCACAAAAATTACGACGGCGGGGATATCGTCCTCCCCGGTGACACGAGCCTGACGATCGTCGCGGCGGAGGAACCGGAACTCACCGCCTGTAAGGGGATGACGATCATCACCTCCGACGGGACGACGCTGCTGGGTGCTGACGACAAGGCCGGGGTCGCCGAGATTATGGCGGTGCTCGCCTTCTACAAGGCCAATCCCGACCGGCTGCACGGCGATATCCGCGTCGGCTTCACCCCCGACGAGGAGATCGGCCAGGGGACGAAGCACTTCGACGTCGAGCGCTTCAACGCGAAGTACGCCTATACGATCGACGGTTCGGGCGTCGGCGAGATCGAGGACGAGACCTTCTGCGCGGACACGGCGAACGTCACCGTGACCGGCGCCGACGT
Organism: uncultured Myxococcales bacterium; assembly: GCA_964410765.1. Taxonomy (GTDB): domain Bacteria; phylum UBA10199; class UBA10199; order 2-02-FULL-44-16; family JAAZCA01; genus CAYPII01. The sequence continues at coordinate 9,551 of CAYPII010000054.1, forward strand.
CCATCCGGGCTATGCGAAGGACAAGATGATCAACGCCGGCCGCGTGGCGGCCGCGCTCGTCATGGCGCTCCCGCAGGACCGCACGCCGGAGACGACCGAGAAGCGCCAGGGCTATCTGCACCCGATCAACATGGCGGGGAATGTGAGCGAGACGAAGATCACCTTTCTCGTCCGCGACTTCACCGTCGACGGGCTCTACGAACTCGAGGAGCTGTTGCGCACGACGGCGAAGGAGATCGAGGGGCGCTACCCGGGCGCGAAGATCGCTGTGGAGATCTCCGAGTCCTATCGCAACATGAAGTTCGTCCTCAACGACCACCCGCAGGTGGTGGAGTACGCGGAGGAGGCGGTGCGACGCGCGGGGATCGAGCTCAAGAAGGCGGCGATCCGCGGCGGGACCGACGGCGCGCGCCTCTCCTTCATGGGGCTCCCCACGCCGAACATCTTCGACGGCAGCATGAACTTCCACTCGAAGCGCGAGTGGGTACCGCTGGAGTGGATGGAGAAGGCCTCGGAGACGATCCTCAACCTGATGGATGTCTGGGTGGAAAAATCACACTAGCTTTCAGCTATCAGCCACGACAAAAGCAATGAAAGGAGAGGCAGATGACGCTCAAGATGGTCAACACGGAGAAGGCCCCCGCGGCGGTCGGCCCCTATTCACAGGCAGTGCGCGCGGGCGATCTGCTGCTCTGCTCGGGGCAGATCCCGCTGGAGCCGGCCACGGGCGAGCTCAAGCTCTTCGATGGCGATGCAGCGAAGCAGGCGGAGCTGGTTCTTTCGAATCTCCGCGCGGTGCTGGCGGCCGAGGGACTCACCTTCAACGACGTGATCAAGACGACGATCTTTCTCTCCGACATGGAGAACTTCGGGAAGGTCAACGAGGTCTATGCGACCGCCTTCGGCGATCACAAGCCCGCGCGCGCCTGCGTGGCGGTGAAGACGCTGCCCAAGAACGTCGACGTCGAGATCGAAGCGATCGCGTTGTGTAAGTAGGAGACGAGACGGAAGGGGGCGCATCATGGGACAGCACCGCGTGTTCGTGTGGTTTCTGTGGTTCGCCCTCCTCCTTCCGACCGCAGCGCTCGCCGCGCCGAAGCACGTCACGATCCTGCACTTCAACGACTTCCACGGACACCTCGAACCGGATGTCGATGACGGCCTTGCCCATGGCGGGGCGGCGCGGATCGCAACGATCGTCTCCGATATCGAGGCGGAGAACAGTGCGCGCGGATGGGAGACCTTCGTCCTCTTCGGCGGCGACGCCTTCACCGGGCCGCTGATCTCCTCGGAGTTCAGCGGCGCTGCCGAATTCGACTTCCTGGGCATGCTGGGGATCGACGCCTTCGTCGTTGGCAACCACGAGTTCGACAACGGCATTCCGCGCTTCCAGAAGCTCATCGCCAAAGCGAAGTATCCCATCGTCTCCGCCAACATCTATTGGCGCGCGAACGACGAGCGCCTGACGCCAGCGACCGCGCTGCTCGAGGAGGATGGCGTCAAGCTCGCCCTCCTGGGCCTCACCACCGAGGAGACCGCCGTATCGACGCACCCCTCCAACGTCACCGACCTGCGCTTCAGCGATCCGATCAAGGAGGCGAAGCGCGAGATGCGGCGCTTAAAGAAGCTTTCCCCCTTTCGCATCGCGCTCACGCACCTGGGCGTCGAGGGCGACGTTCGACTCGCCAAGAAGGTGCGCGGATTCAGTGCGGTGATCGGAGGCCACGATCACGTCGAACCGGATGAACATTGCCGCCTGGTGCGCAAGGTGCCAGTCTGCCAGACCCCCGCCGACGGACAGTACCTCGGCCGACTCGACTTCACCGTCGACGGGAAGCGCATCGACTATCTCGGCTCGCAGTTGATCCCGATCACCGCCGACATCGCCGAGGAGAGGGCGGTCAAACGAATGATCGCCGGTTATACGCGGCAGCTCTCCCGAAGCTTCGATCGCGTCATCGCACGCTCGGCCGAGACGCTCACCCCCTCCCGCAAAAAACGCACGCGCCTCGGCACGTTGGTCGCCGAGGCGATGCGCACCAAGGCCGGCGCCCAGATCGCCTTCGTCAACAGCGGCGGCATCCGTGCGCCGCTGAGGAGCGGCCCGGTGCGCATCCGCGACGTGCTCACGATCCTCCCCTTCCGAAACCAACTGATCATCTTCGACGTCACCGGCGCCCAACTCGAAACGATCCTCGCCCACGGCATCGAGCACGGCGGCGGCGCCTTCCCCCAGGTCGCGGGGATCGACTACGAGATCGTCGACGATCGGCCGACGAAGATCACAATCGACGGCCGGCCGCTCGAAGGGAAGCGCACCTATCGCGCCGTGACCGTCGACTTCCTCGTCGATGGCGGCGACGGCTACGAGATGCTCAAAGAACTCCCCAACGCCTACGACACGAACATCCCCCTCTCGAACGCGCTGGCCGACCACCTGCGCGAACAGCGCGTCCTTCGCCCGTAAACGCCCAATTTATCGCTTCTTGCGCCTTTCCGCACCCGCCGCATTTCGCTTGCACCTGGCGGTATCGGCAGCTATATAGGCCTCCCCCCGGCGGGGGAAATTATTGTAAGGATCAATGATATCATGAAGATAGAGGAGGTTGCGATGACCGACTTAAGCCTGATGGCCGAACCCTACAAGATCAAGATGGTGGAGCCGATCAAGATGACCACGAGCGATGAGCGCGAGGCGGCGATCGCCGAGGCGGGCTATAACACCTTCCTGCTCCCCAGCGAGAAGGTCTGGATCGACCTACTCACCGATTCCGGCACCGCCGCGATGAGCGACTATCAGTGGGCCGGCATGATGCTGGGCGACGAGGCCTACGCCGGCAGCCGGAACTTCGACTTCCTCTGCGAGGTCGTCCGCGACATCATGGGCTACAAGCACGTCGTCCCCACGCACCAGGGGCGCGGCGCCGAGCACATCCTCTCGCGCTGCCTGATCCGCGAGGGCGATCATGTCCCCGGCAATATGTACTTCACGACCACGCGCCTGCACCAGGAGCTCGCCGGTGCCACCTTCCACGACGTGATCATCGACGAAGCGCACGACCCCAGCGCGGAGCTCCCGTTCAAGGGGAACGTCGACCTGATCAAGCTCGAGAAGCTCGTCGACGAGGTCGGCGCGGACAAGGTCCCCTACATCACCGTCGGTGCCCCGGTGAACATGGCCGGCGGACAGCCGGTCTCGATGGCGAACATGCGCGACGTCGCGCACTTCTGCCGCAAGCGCAACATCGTCGTCGTCCTCGACGCCGCGCGCGTCCTGGAGAACTCTTTCTTCATCCAGCAGCGCGAGGAGGGCTACGCCGACAAGTCGCTCAAGGAGATATGCCAGGAGCTCTGCTCCTATACGGACGCCTGCACGATGTCGGCAAAGAAGGATGCGTATGTGAACATCGGCGGGTGGCTGGCGATGAACGACGACGACTTCTTCGTCGAGGCGAAGAAACTGGTCGTCATGTACGAGGGGCTGCACACCTACGGCGGCATGGCCGGCCGCGACATGGAGGCGGTCGCGCGCGGCTTCAAGGAGGCGGCGGAGAACGACTGTATCGTCAGCTGGCGCGTGCGGCAGGTCGAGTACCTCGGCAACAAGTTGATCGAGGCCGACATCCCGATCGTTCGCCCGATCGGCGGGCATGCCGTCTTCCTCGACGCCAAGGCCTTCCTGCCCGACATCGCACAGGAGCAGTTCCCCGCGCAGACGCTCGCGGCCGAGATATACATCGCCAGCGGCGTGCGCACGATGGAGCGCGGCATCGTCTCCGCCGGCCGCGATTCGGCCACCGGCGAGCACCGCAAGCCGAAGCTCGAGCTCGTCCGTATCACGATCCCGCGGCGTGCCTATACGAACTCGCACATGGACGTCGTCGCCGAGGGGATCAAGCAGGTCTGGAAGCGCCGCAAGGAGATCAAGGGGCTCAAGATGGTCTTCGAGCCGGAGGCGCTGCGCTTCTTCCAGGCGCGCTTCGAACGCATCTAGTCGAGGGGTTTCCCCTCCTTCGACGAACGGGAGGCCGCACGGCCTCCCTTTTTCTATGGTTCTATATATAGCACCCTTACAAATTTATTATTGCATAATGGTGCTATATATAGTACCATATTTCTGTGAACATCCGGCATCACATCGAGGAGCTGATCGAGCGCGAGGGGCTCTCCATCCGCCAACTCGCGGAGAAGAGCGGCGTACGGCGGCAGAGCATCATGGCCTTCCTGAAGGGCGCCAACCTCCACCTCGGCAACCTCGAGAAGATATCCCGCGCGCTCGGC
>CAYPII010000055.1:0-13820 GCA_964410765.1 uncultured Myxococcales bacterium
ACCAACATCGCTAACCAGCTGAATCTATTCAACTAACGTTGGGACAGCTGTGAGTGATGAGTGAAACTCTATGAACTCATCACTTCTTACAACGTAAGTGCCTTCTCCAATGCTTTCATAATCTTCGCCTTGGCCTCGTCCAGTGTGCCCCGGATGCGCACGCCGGCGGCACGCGCATGCCCCCCGCCCCCCAGGGCACGGGCGATCGCGGCGACGTCGACGCGATCCTTCGAACGCAAACTCACCTTGACGACCCCTTCATCGGTCTCGCGGAAGAGCGCGGCGACCTCCACCCCGGCGATCGCGCGCGGATAGCCGGCAAACTCGTCGGAGAGCTCCAGCGTCGCTCCGGTCTCGGCGAGCATCTCTCGTGTGACCGCCATCGTCGCGATCTGCCCCTCTGCCGCAAAGGCCAGCGTCGCGAGCGAGTGGGCCAGCAGCTGCAGGCGCTCGGCCGGGTGCGACTCCTCCAGCTCCTTCGCCACCGTCCACGGCTCCGCGCCCTTCTCGACCAGGCATGCGGCAAGCCCGAGGACCTTCGCGGTCGTGTTCGAATAGCGGAAGAAACCGGTATCGACGACCAGCGTCGTGTAGACGCACTGAGCGACATCCACTCCGATCGGGAGTCCCGCGTGCTCCATGAAGCGGTAGACGACCTCGCCGGTGGAGGCGGCCGCGCTGTCGATGAACTCGATGTCGGCGTCGCTCTCCTTGAGGAGGTGGTGGTCGATGCAGACGACGCGCCCCGCCCCACCGAAGGCGGCGAAGTCGTCGGAGACGCGCACCCGCTCCGCGCAGTCGAGCATGATCGTGAGGTCGAAGCGCTCCTGTGCATCGATCTTCGTCGTCACGCGCTCCACGCCCGGCAGGAAGGCGATGTTGGCCGGCACGCTGTCGCGGTTGTAGACGACAACCGCTTTGCCCATCCCCTCCAGCGCCGTCGCGAGTGCGAGCGATGAACCGATGCCGTCGCCGTCGGGATTGGCGTGCGAAACGATGAGGAAGCGCTGCCCCTCGCGCAGGAGACCGATGAGCGTCTCATAGTCCTGCATCGTCGTCCCCCTGAAGATCGTCGAGGAGCTCCTCGATGCGCTCCTGCGCATCGACCCCCTCGTCGTAATAGAACTGCACCTCCGGCACGTAACGCAGTTGGATCTCCTCGCCGATGCGACGCCGGACGAAGCCACGCGCACTCGCGAGGCCCGCCTCCGCCTCCGCGCGCTTCGCTCCCCCCTGCTCGCGGAGATGGAAGGAGATGCGGGCAATGCGCAGGTCGGGCGTCATCCGCACGCGCGTGATCCGGACGCCGCGAATCCGTGGATCGGAGAGCTCGTGGATGAGCGCCCTCGAGACGAAGTGCAGGACCTCGTTCGCCACGCGCTCCGCTCTGTCATAGGGAAGCTGTCGATTCATATAACTCGCAAGCAACGCAAGCAACGTAAGCAACGCACAACCGACATATCGTTGCTGGCGTTTTTCGCGTTGCTGGCGTTGCTGGCACCCTCCTAGACATTCAACAATTCGATTGTCTCATCAATGATCTGTGCGTCGCCCAAAAGCTCGATGAAGTTGATCATCTTCCGGAGCAACCCTTCGATAACGTGTCGGTCGTTGCCGACGGCTGCGAAGCCGAGCTCGGCGCGTTGCCAGAGGTTTTGATCGCCGACCTCGGCGACCGGGAGGTGAAAGCGGTTCGCCGTCCGATCCTTCAGCCGCCGCAGCACGCCCCGCTTCTCCTTGAGATTCCCGCAGCCGGGGATGAGGATCGCGAGCTTGCAGATGCCGACAACCATTTCGTGACTCGTGATTCGTCATTCATGATTCGCAACTCAAAACACCTTTGGCGAAATACAACCAACTGCGTTCGAATAACGGATCACGAATAACGAATCACGTTTTTTAAAGCGTGGCCGCCGTCTGCTCGATGATGTAGGCCTCGATCAGATCGCCGACTTTGACGTCGTTGAAGTTTGCCAGCCCGATGCCGCACTCATAGCCCTCGGCGACCTCGCGGGCATCTTCCTTGAAGCGCTTGAGCGACGAAATCTCGCCGTCGAAGACGACGACCTGGTCGCGCAGCAGGCGCGCCCGCGCGTTGCGGCGGATGATGCCGTCGACGACGTGGCAGCCGGCGATCGTGCCCACCTTCGAAACGCGGAAGACCTCGCGCACCTCGGCCTGCCCCAACGCCGCCTCCTTCTCGATGGGCGCCAGCAGCCCCTCCATCGCCTTGCGCATCTCGTCGAGCATCTCGTAGATGATGCGATAGGTGCGAATCTCCACGCCCTCGTTCTCGGCGGCGCGGCGCGCCTTGCCGTCGGGCTGCACGTTGAAGCCGACGATGATCGCGTCGGAGGCCGAGGCGAGCATCACGTCGCTCTCGGTGACGCCGCCCACCTGCGTGTGCAGGACGGTGAGCTTGACCTTCTCCGTCGAGAGCTTCTCGAGCGCCTCGCGCACTGCCTCCACGGAACCGTGGACGTCGCCCTTGATGATGACTTTGAGCTCCTTGGCCTCGGCGGCTTCGAGCTGCGCGGCGAGGTCGTCGAGCGAGGCATGCACGGGCCGGTGAAGCTGTCGCTCGCGTTCCTTCTCGCGGCGCTGCTCGGCCACGAGGCGCGCTGCGCGTTCATCCTCCACGCCCACCATCTCGTCGCCCGCCTCCGGCACGCCGGAGAGCCCCAGAATCCCGACCGGCTTGGAGAGGCCCGCCTCCTTCACCTCGGTGCCGTCCGCGGCGAACATCGTGCGCACCTTGCCCTCGTAGGTGCCGCAGACGAGGTAGTCGCCCTTGCGCAGCGTTCCCTCCTGGATGAGCACCGTCGCCACCGGTCCGCGACCGCGTTCGAGCTTCGCCTCGACGACGACGCCCTTCGGGCGGATGGTCGGGTCGGCCTCGAGCTCGAGCATCTCGGACTGCAGCAGGATCATCTCGAGGAGTTGATCGATGCCCTCCCCCGACTTGGCGGAGGTGTTCACACAGATGATGTCGCCACCCCACTCCTCGGGAACGAGGCCGTGTTCGGTGAGCGCCTGTTTCACCCGGTCGGGCTGCGCGTCGGCCTTGTCGATCTTGTTGACCGCGACGATGATCGGTACGCCCGCTGCCTTCGCGTGGTCGATCGCTTCGATCGTCTGCGGCATGACGCCGTCGTCCGCCGCCACGACGATGATGACGAGGTCGGTGACCTGCGCCCCGCGAGCGCGCATCGTGGTGAACGCTTCGTGCCCCGGCGTGTCGATAAAGGTGATCTTGCCGTTGGGCATCGTCACCTCGTAGGCGCCGATGTGCTGCGTGATGCCGCCCGCCTCGCCCGAGGCGACGTCGCTCTTGCGAATGACATCGAGAATAGAGGTCTTGCCGTGGTCGACATGCCCCATGACGGTGACGACCGGGGCGCGCGGCGCGATGTTCTCCGACGAGGCGTGCGCCTCCGGCTCGACCAGGATGTCCTCCTCCTTGAAGCCGGTGTGCTCGACGGTAAAGCCGTACTCCTCGGCGAGCAGCGATGCTGTATCGACATCGACGGCCTTGTTGATCGTGGCCATGACCTCCATGCCCATCAGCTTCCGGATGAGCTCGTTCGCCTTGACGCCGAGCGCCTGGGAGAGATCGCCGACGGTGATCGCCTCATCGACGCGGATGATCTTCTTGATCGCCTTCGGCTCGGTGATGCGGGGCTTCTTCCCTCCCTCCTTGCGCACGCGGCGGCGCTTGCCGCTGGGGCCGGGGCGGAAGACGCGATCGGCGCCGCCCGTCCCGCCGCCCGGCTCCTCGCGTCCGAACATGCCCGCGTACTGCTTGAGTCCACCGGCGCGTTGGATCGCCTCCATCTCCAACTCTGCGCGGCTCTTGCGTCGGCGCGTCCCGCGCTGCTGCTGCTGGCGCTCGCGCCATTCCTCGCGCTCGCGCGCCGGAGCGCTCGGCTCGGAGGGTTTGACCGTGTCGAGATCGATGTGACCGACGACGCCGATCTTGCGCTCAGCCTCGGTCGGCTTCGCGAGCGTGACACCGCTGGCGACGGTAGGAGGATTCTCCGGATCCTGCTGCTCCGGTGCATCCACCGCCGGCTTCTGAGCGGCCTCCGCCGTCACCCCGGTCCGCTTCGGCGGGACCACCGCCGGCGCCGCGCCCTTGGGCATTCTGACGGCCGGCCGCTCCGGCGCCGCTGCGGTCGTCTCCGGCGCGGCCTCCGTCGTCTCCGGCGCCGTCTCCACCGTCTTCCGGCGCCGACGGATGACGTTCTTCTTCACGCGCTTTTCGACGACCTGCACGTTGTTTTCCGTCGCTTCGTTTCTCGTCTCGTCAGTCATCCGACCCCTTCCTTCATCCACGCCTGCTGTCTCAAAAGCGATGGGCACTCATGTCTGCACTCATCAACGATCAGGCATCCTTCTCGGTGTTCTCGTCCAACGTCGTCTCCTCGGCGTTTGCCTCGGGGATGGTCTCGGCCGGTTCCTCATCGCCCTCCGGCTTCGCCTCCTCATCGCCCTCCGGCTTCGCCTCCTCATCGCCCTCCGCTGCCGCCGCTTCGGCCTCCGCAGCAGCCGCTGCCTCCGCTTCGGCCTGCGCCGCTGCTTCCGCCGCCATGGCCGCCTCGGTCTCACGGCGCTGGCGCTCCTCCTCCTCCTCGACGCGGATGATCGCCTCGATGAGGGCGTGCGTCTGCGTCCCCGCCTCGACGGCCGCCTTCGCCTTCCCGTGGATCGCCGTCAGTGCCTCGGCGCCAACGCCCGGCACCTGGAGAAACTCCTCGAGCTCGGCCGTGGCGATGTCCTCGAAGCTGCGGAAGGAATGCGAATAGAGCATGACGGCCGTGCTGTCGTCGATGCCCAGGACATCGCAGAGGACCTTGCGCGCGCGCGTAGCCACCTGCTCGATCTTCGTCTCGCTATAGACGTCGATGTTCCAGCCGGTGAGCTGCGCGGCAAGACGTACGTTCTGTCCGCGGCGCCCGATGGCGAGCGAGAGCTGATCATCCGGGACGACGACCTCCATCGCCTTCTCGCGGTCGCGGATGATCACCTTGACGACCTCCGCCGGCGCCAGCGCGTTGCAGACGAATCGCGCCGGCTCGTTGTCCCAGGCGACGATGTCGATCTTCTCGCCCTTGAGCTCGCCCACGACGCTCTGCACGCGGGAGCCCTTGATGCCAACGCAGGCGCCGACCGGATCGACGTCGGAGTCGCGCGAATCGACGGCGATCTTCGACCGCACGCCCGGTTCGCGCGCCGCCGCCTTGATCTCGACGATCCCCTCGGCGATCTCCGGCACCTCCATGGCGAAGAGGCCAATGAGCAGGCCGATGTTGCGACGCGAGAGGACGACCGCCGGGCCGCGCCCCTCGCGGTCGATGCGGAGGAAGAAGCCCTGCAGCCGTTCGCCGGCGCGATAGTTTTCCGCCGGCACCTGCTCGCTGCGCGGGACCACCGCCTCGGTGCGACCGAGATCGACGATCATGTCGCCCTTCTCGAAGCGCCGCACGATGCCGGTGATCAGCTCGCCCAGGCGATCCTTGAACTCCTCGTAGACGATCGAACGCTCCGCCTCGCGCACCTTCTGGATGATCACCTGTTTCGCGGTCTGCGCGGCGATGCGCCCGAAGACGGAGGGATCCATCTTGACGCCGATGCTGTCGCCGACCTCGCACTCGGGGTCGAGCTTGCGCGCTTCCTCGAGCACCATCTCGATGTTGTCGTCCTCGATGGTCTCGACAGCGGTCTTGAACTGGAAGAGCTCGATCTCGCCCGCCTCGTCGTTATACTGCGCTTCGAGGTCACCGAGGTGCCCCCACTTCTTGCGCGCCGCCGTGAGGAAGGCCGACTCGACTGCCTCGATCAGCATCTCCAGCGGGATGCCCTTGTCGCGGCTCACCTGCTCGAGCACCCGCCCGAGGTTCTGAAACATTCCCGATGCCATAACCCGCTACCTCCGCTCGTTATTTCGTGGCGCGTCGTCCTCCGGCACCAGCCGTGCCTTCGCGAGCTTCGCGTAGGGCACGCGGTAGCGCGAGCCGTCGACCACCATGAGGATATCGTCTCCCTCGATCCCTTCGAGGGTTCCCTTGTAGTTGCTCCGCCCCGCCACCGGTTCGGCGGTCTTGAGCCGCACCGTGCTCCCGCGAAAGCGTTCGAAGTCCACGCGACGCCGCAGCGGTCGGTCGATGCCGGGGGAGGAGAGCTCCAGGCTATAGGCCTGCGGAATGAGCCCCTCGACCTCAATGACGTCTTCGATCCCGCGCGAGGCACGCTCGCAGTCATCGACCGTCACGCCATCCGGCTTGTCGATGTAGAGGCGCAGGATCGTCCGCCCCCCCTCCTGGGCGAATTCACGCTCGATGAGCTCGTAACCCAGGTTCTGGAGAACCGGGGTGACGAGCTCATCGACCTGCTGCAGCATCACGTCGCGATCCATCGCGTCCTCGGAAAAAAAAAGCGGGCTCCGACGGGCCCACTCGAAACATACGACACGAGTGTGAAAAGCGGCCGCAATATATATAAAACGCCCCGTAGGGCAAGGGGTTTTTTGCCCTCCCCTCCCTCGAATCCACACCATCGGGATGAAACCGAGAAAGGAATAAACGTCAGAAAAAACCAGGTGTTGGGATATCGAGGAAGGTGAAGTCGATGAAGTTGTCGTCGGAATCAAAACCCTCGACGCGCGAGAGGCTCTGCCCGGAGACGGTCTTCTGCGCCGGCGTCCCCTCGTGGCAGGCCAAACCGTTCTCCGCGACGGCGACGAGCGGCTCGCCATAGCCCAGCGCGTCGAGCAGCGCCCCGTTCGCGTCGAGCAGCTGCACGCAGTCCGGCCCGTTCTGCGGATCGAAGGTGTCGACGAAGTCGGCCCCCGGAACGTTCGTCTCCCCCGGCGCACCGGTGCGCGCATCGGCGATGAGATAAACACCGTTGTCGGGGATGATCGCGTCCTCCGGAAGCGTGATCGTGTCCTTGATAACGCCGTCGTCCCCGTTGACCAGGACGACCCGGAATCCCGTGATGTCGCCCCCCATATCGCCGGCGAGCTCGACGAAGACATCGCCGTCGCTGTCGGAGCCGGGAACGTCGTAGAGGAGCTCGTTGAGCCAGAGATGCTGTGGGCGGTTGCGGACGACCGGCGCCGCGTCTCCACCCGACCCGGAACCACCGCCGCCGCTCCCGCCCGTTCCACCATCGCTTCCACTTCCGCCGCCACCGCTGGCGGCGCCGACGCGGAAGCGGCTGACGAAGGGTGTCGCCGCGAAGCCCGGCTCCTGACTGAGCGGAATGCGATCGCGGCTGAGAATCGCCGGCGTCGCGATGATGAGGTACTCGCGTCCCGCCGCGAAGGCCCCCTCCGCCTCGAAGCGGATGCGCCTCCCCTCCTCCTCCAGACGATAGTGTCCGGCAATACCCGGAAGCTCGCCGTCGATCGCCTCCTCGACGGTCGCCGCCTCGTCCTCCTCCTCGAGTGCCAGGATCGGGAGCGTGCGCTCCGAGATCGAGCGCTCCTCGAGCGGCTGCGAGAAATCGATCGTCACCGCGGAGAGCGTCGTGAATTGTGCGCCATCGGCCGGCTCGACCGCCACGACATAGGGCTGCCGGTCGACGAGCGCATCGAATCGGGGCAGCCCCGGAGCACCACACGAGGCAACCGACAGGAACAGCAGGATCAATCCCATCACGAATCGCTTCATCGTTCTCCTCCCTTCGTTTGCGGCGCCCGGCGCAGCTGTGCGCTGAACCACCCCCCGGTCATCGCGTCGAGGCCGGCGGTCGCCTCACGCAGCGCCACCTCCTGGAGCAAGAGTTTGCGCCGCACCTTGCGTGGATCGGCGGCGCCGGGGAGCTCCTCGCGCAAGAGCGCGATCTCGCCGGTGGCGCGCTCGCGGTCGTAGTAGTGCTTCGTCACGTCGCCCAACAGCGCGCGGCGAGAGGCGGCGAGCCGGCGCGACTCGGCCGAAACGTTGAGCAGATCGGGGCTGAAGATCGTTTCGTTGAGTTGCCAAATCGCTTTCACACCGATCTCGCGATGGCCGTTTCGCGTGTGCTGGTAGTCCCCCTCCTCCGGGCCGACGACGACACCGCTGGAACCGACGTAGACCGACTCGTCGAGGCCAACGTCGACGTCGTACTGATAGCGATGGCCGTAGTCGATCTGCAGGCGCGGCAGGAGCGCAGCCGAACGCGCGCGGCGTTTCCAGGAAGATATCTCCTTTGGATCGAGGCGCGCGTAGGCAATCGCCTGCCGTTGGACGATGTCGACGGGGGGGGCCGCCGATCGTTCGGGTGATCCGACGCTCGTCAGAGCGAGCGCGAGGATGATCGCCGCGAGATGCATGCGCGGATGCAAAGCAAGCGCCGTGCCAGAATCCTGTCACGGCCGATCGCATCGCTCGGCGACCGCGCCTGCCCCTTCGGCGACACCCTGCCCCCCACGGGGCGGCGCTGCTCGCCGAGCGCTGCGTATGCGCGCACGCATCCGTTGGCATGACGCTTGCTCTCTCCGTTGGCATGACGCGCCTCATCGGCATCATCACAGTACTGACGATGCTCGCCGCCTGCGGCCCCCTCCCCGACCGCGACCTCCTCGCGCGGCTGCATCCGGAGCGCGATCCGCAGGAGACACTCGCGGGCGACGGCACGGCGCGCATCGTCTTCGCCAACGTCGGCCAGGGCGATGCGATCCTGATCGTCGCCCCCGACGGCCGCGCGATGCTCGTCGACGCCGGCACCGAGGAGGGCGCGCGCGACCGACTGCTGCCGCTGTTCGCCGAGATGGCGATCGACGCGCTCGAGCGCATCGTCATCACGCACTACCACGCCGATCACATCGGCGGCGTCCCGGCGCTCATCGCCGGACCCGACGGCGAACCCGACACCGAGGACGACCTCGTCCCGAGAGGAGGATTCCATGACCGAGGCGACCCCGAAGACGACACTGCGCCTGATCGCTTTGCGCTGTATGCGGCCGCGGCCGCTGGCCGTCGGCAGACCGCTCATTCCGGTGACCACCTCGACCTTGGGGCGGTTGCTGTGGCGGTTGTGGCGTCAAACGGCGAACTCGCCGACGGCACGGCGGTCGACCTGGGAGAGCCCGTCGACGAGAACGCCGCGGGCATCGTCCTCGTAATCGAGTTCGCCGGCGTGCGCCTCTTCCTGGGCGGCGACCTCACCGGCGGAGGCGCCGAGAGCCCCGACGTGGAGAGCGCGCTCGCGCCGCTGGTCGGCGATATCGACATCCTCAAGGTCTCGCACCATGGCAGCCGGACGAGCACGAACGCCGCCTTCCTCGAGGCAACCACCCCCGAAGCGGCGATCATCTCGGTGGGAAACGGCAACGACCACAATCATCCGCACGCCGAGGTCATCGATCGGCTCTTGCATGCCGGCGTCGCCGTCTATCAGACCGAGCGCGGGGCGCTGACACACGACGCGCCGATCGTCGCCGACGACCCCATCACCGTCACGATCGAGGCCGACGGCAGCTGGTGGATCGACGCTTCCTGAAAAAGGGGTTGCCCAAATACCCCGCTGATACTACTCCTCCCCCGGAAGGGGGAGGTCACCATGCACGTACACCACGGACTCCACGGCCGGCAGTCGGGTTGGATCGAGGTCGTCTGCGGCCCCATGTTCTCCGGCAAGACCGAGGAGCTCATCCGCCGCCTGCGCCTGGCCCTCATCGCCAAACAGCGCGTCGAGATTTTCAAGCCCGCACTCGACAACCGCTACGGCGAGTGCCACATCGTCTCGCACAACGACCAGCGCTTCCGCTGCACGCCGGTCTCCCGCGCCGAGCAGATCCTCGAGGAGATCGACGACTCCACGCGCGTGGTCGGCATCGACGAGGCCCAGTTCTTCGACGACGCGATCGCGCTCGTCTGCGACAAGCTCGCCAACCGGGGGCTGCGCGTGATCGTCGCGGGGCTCGACCAGGACTACTGCGGCCGCCCCTTCGGGCCGATGCCCACGCTCCTGGCGCACGCCGAATCGATCCTCAAGCTCAAGGCGGTCTGCACCGTCTGCGGCGGGTGGGCGACGCGCTCGCAGCGGCTCACCCCCGAGACGATGCAGGTCTCCGTCGGCGCCGGTGACAAGTACGAGGCGCGCTGCCGCGCCTGCTTCGACGCCACGCTCGGCGCCACTGAAATACAGAACGTCATCCCGCTCATCTCCCGCCGGGAGGACGATCCGGAATACACCGACCCGACCTGATCGGACACAGCTCGCCACGGGGGGGATCCATGCACAACCGCATCGCCGCCTATTTCGAATTCCAGAAACACGAGACGAACTACCGCACCGAAATTCTCGCCGGGATCACGACCTTTCTCACGATGGCCTACATCTGCTTCGTGAACCCGACGATCCTCAAGGCGGCAGGGATGCCGGTGGGCGCGGTGATGACCGCCACCTGCCTCTCGGCGGCGATCGGCTCGATCCTGATGGGCGTCATGGCACGCCTGCCGGTGGGCCTCGCCCCGGGCATGGGGACGAACGCCTACTTCGCCTTCTTCGTCTGTGGTGTCATGGGAATCAACTGGCAGACGGCATTGGGCGCCGTCTTCCTCTCCGGCGTCCTCTTCCTGATCCTCACGCTCACCGGGCTGCGCGAGAAGATCATCGACGCCATCCCCGACTCGATGAAGCACGCCGTCGCCGCCGGCATCGGCATCTTCATCGCCTTCGTGGGGCTCCAGCAGGCCGGCATCGTCGTCGACCAGAAGAAGGTGCTCGTCACGATGGGCGACATCACCACGCCGGGCGCGGCGGTGGCGCTGGCCGGATTGGCGATCACCGGCGTGCTGATGGCGCGGCGCGTGCGCGGCGCGCTGCTCTGGGGGATCCTGATCACGACCGCCATCGCCATCGCCGCCGGCGTGGCGAAGCCGCCCGAGGGAATCGTCGCGATGCCCCCGTCGCTCGGCCCCACCCTCGCTGCGATGGACCTCAAGGCGGCGATCGGTCTCGGCCTCGTACAGGTGGTCTTCGCCTTCTTCTTCGTCGACCTCTTCGACACGATCGCGACGCTCATCGGCGTCGCCGACCAGGGCCACCTGCTGAAGGAGGGAAAGGACGGGCACCTGCACCTGCCGCGCGCGAAGCAGGCGCTCTCGGCCGACGCGATCGCGACGATTGCGGGCGCGGCACTGGGCACCTCCACGACGACGAGCTACATCGAGTCGACCGCCGGCATCGCGGCGGGGGGACGCACGGGACTGACCGCTGTGGTGGTGGGCATCGGCTTCCTCGTCATGCTCTTCTTCTCGCCGATCATCGGTATAGTTCCGCCGCAGGCGACCGCGCCGGTGCTCGTCATCGTCTGCGTCTTCATGCTGCGCAGCCTCGTGCGAATCGTCTGGGAGGACTATACCGAGGCGATCCCGGCGGTCGTGGCCTGCCTCGCGATCCCGCTGACCTATTCGATCTCCAACGGGCTGGCGCTCGGCTTCGTCCTCTATCCGGTCGTCAAGCTCCTCACCGGGCGCTGGCGGGAAGCGAACTGGATCGTCTACCTGCTGGGCATCCTCTTCGTCCTCAAGTTCCTCCTGCTCAAGACGGGCTAGGCGGTTGCAGCGGCGGGGCGTCTGTGCGATAAACGGTTGATTTCGCACCGAAAGGAGAAACCGTGAACGTCTACCTCGTCGCCGTCATCACCTACCTCGTCATCATGGTCGCCATCGGCGTCTACCGCTCGCTGCGCGTGCGCGACCAGCAGGACTTCATGATCGGCGGACGACAGGTCTCCACGCTGCTGATGATTACGACGCTCGTCGCCACCTGGACCGGCGCCGGGAGTCTTCTGGGCGGCGCGGGGCTCGCCTACCGCCAGGGCTACTCGGAACTCTGGATGGCGGTCGGCGCCTGGATCGCGATCCTCGTCATCTTCTTCCTGGCCGGACGCGTGCGCCACATCGCGCAGTTCACGCTGCCGGACATTCTCGAAAAGCGCTACAACGGCACGGCGCGCGTCTTCGGCTCCATCGCCCTCATCATCGGCGCGACAACGATCGTCGGTTACCAGTTCAAGGGGGGCGCCTTCGTCCTGGAGCTCACCGCCGGCATCCCCCCCTCCTACGGCATCCTGATCATGGCGGGGATGGTCATCCTGCTGACCGCACTTGCGGGGATGAAGTCGATCGTCTCGATCGATCTGCTCAACGGCATCCTCATCCTGGTGGGCATCGTCATTGCCGTCCCGCTCCTGCTCATGGATCTGGGCGGGCCGCAGGCGGTGATCGACGCTCTCCCGCCGGAGCACTTCTCGCTGCTGGGCGGGCACAACGCGATCTGGGCGACGGCGGTCTTCTTCCCCGTCTTCTTTCTCCTGCTCGGCGAGCCCTCGATGTATCAGAAGTTCTCCTCCGCGCGCGACGAGCGCACCGCGCGGCGCGCCGTGGTCGGCTGGATCATCGGCATCGTCGTCGTCGATATCCTGATCGTCACGCTCGCGATCCTCGGGCGCGTAAAATTCCCCGAGCTCGGGGCGCAGGGGCATGCGGAACGCGTCGTCCTCGACATCGCGCGCTTTGGCCTCCCGGCCTGGGCCGGATGCCTGCTGCTCGCCGCCGGCATCGCCATCGTCTTCTCGACGGCGAACTCCTTCCTGCTCGCGCCGGCCACGAACCTCACGCACGACATCATCCAGCGCTTCCTCGCGCCGAACATGAGCCAGCGGGCAATCGTCGTCGTCAACCGCCTGGCGATCATCGTACTGGGACTGCTGGCCTACGTCCTGCTGACCTATTTCCGAAACGTCCTGACGATGGCGCTCACCGCCTACACGATGATCGGCGCGGGGCTCACCCCGGCGATCCTCGCGGCCTTCTTCTGGAAGCGCGTGACCACCGCCGGAGGCGTCGCTTCGATCGTCGGCGGCATCGTGGGGACGGTCGGCGCGAAGATCGTCTTCGACCTCCCGGCGGTCCAGGCATATTTCCAGACGCACTACGATATCCCGCCCGCGGAACTCGGCGAATACATCATCATACCGGCCTTCTGCCTCGCCGCCCTGCTGCTCATCGTCGTCTCGCTCGCAGGGAAACGGCCGCCGGAGGAGAAGTGGCGCATCTTCTTTGAAGGAGCGTAAGGAGCGTAACGATGAAAAAGGACCTGCGCGAGATCCTGGACGAGGCCCATGCCAGCTTCTACCTGCTGAAGGGGGGCGAGGCGAAACGCCTGCGGCTCTGGGAGATCACCGCCGACGCGCTCGTCATCGACTGCCCGCGCGGCGCTCCGCTCTGGAAGACGGTGCTCGGCTATATCCCCACGCTCGATGGAGATGCGATCTACGAGATCGAGGGGCGCCTGGAACCGAAGCGCACGCGCGAGCAGATGGACAACACCATCCGCATCGTCGTCGACCCCGCCTCCGTCAAGCGCGTGCAGCGACGGCTCTTTCCGCGCTTTCACTTCGCCCCTCCCATCGAGGTCGCCATCGTCCCGGAGCAGCGCGGCCGAACGCTCGTCGGCAAGATCGACAACATCAGCGCCGGCGGCCTGCGCGTGGAGACACGCGAAGAGCTCTCGCCGGAGCAGCTCTACACCTTTCAGTTTGAAGTCGAGCTGGACGATGCCATCCATGCCTATGCGCTCCCCGGCCAGGTCCTCTATGAGATCCCGACCGAGACGGGGCTCGCCTACGGCGTGAAGTTCGGTCGCCCCGAGGATTTCGAACAGGAGGGGGGGGAGGTCGCGATCGAATCGATCGACGGAACGATCGACCTCCTCGAACTCGTCAACCGCCTGCACGTTCGCTACGGCAGCTGAACACGACGGCACATCGATCGAGTAGGAGGCCCCGGTCATGGTGAGTGACCGGGGCCGTCCTCTCACACCAC
>CAYPII010000056.1:0-12186 GCA_964410765.1 uncultured Myxococcales bacterium
TGGCGAGGAGGATGTCTCGGGCCAGCCCGGCTCCAGCGGGGAGATCTGCATCACCGGCGAGAACGCCTACGAGGTGCGCGAGGAGTCGCTCGATGTCCGCTCCTTCGAGGCGGAGGCCGATCCGCTCGCCGTGGCCTACCAGGGCAACATCGGCGGCCAGATCCGCGGCGTCGCCGCGATGAACATCGCGGTCGCCGGCCAGGAGCGCAATGACGTCCTCATCTGGAGCAGCGGCGCGGCGATCCGCTACGGCGCTCCGGATGTCATCCTGGCGACGGTGCCGCTGCGCTTCCCCGGCGCGGTCACGGGGCTCGCGGCCCTGCAGAACGACGATCGCCCCTGGATGGTCTACGGGACCGAGCGTGGCGTGGGGCTGGTGGGGCTCACCGACGAGGGCGCCTTCGAGGACCGCGCGCCGCGCGGCGCCTATCGCCCGGTGCCGGCGGGGGTCCTCTCGGTTGCCGCCGATGCTGGCGGATCGCGCATCGTCTTCGCCAGCGGCGACGGCTACCTGCAGCAGATGGACTTCGACGATCTCGCCGGGAGCGAGGAGTGCAGCGAGATCCTCTCGAGCGAGCGCGTGCTGGTGAGCGGGGACTACACCTATGTCCCGACGAAGGTGGCGCTCACCGACGAGAAGGCCTTCGTCCTGGCGCGCATCGACTCGACGATCCCCTCGGTTGCACCGACGCTGGAGGAGGTCTACGACGCGCTCTTCGCGGGACTCGCCGCCGACGTGCAGACGGCGGTCGTGCGCGGCGTGGAGTTCGACGACCACGAGGTGCACGAGGTGGGTTTTGACGCCGCCGACGACTCCTTTCACTTCTGGGACAGCTTCCTGCCGACCGACATCGCCGCCGACGGCGACCACCTCTACGTCGTCGGCATCGCCTACCAGAAGGAATCGGTGCAGAGCTTCCTCGCACAGCGCTGCGATGGCCCGGGCGTGCGGGAGCTCACCGCCTGCATGCGCGAGGCGGCGCGCGACGGGACGCTCACGACCTACGAGGAGAACGGCGTCTTCGCCTTCAACGGCGGCTTCTTCGTCTACCGCGATGGCGACGACCTCTCGAAGGCGGCACACTTCGAGAGCATTCCGCTTGCCGCCTTCCGGCACGACGAGAACGCGCCTCCCTTCGTTTATCGCATCGCCGTCTCCGGCGACCGCGGCTTCGTGCGCGGCCCGAACTTCCTTATCCGGATGAGCAAGGAGTCCACCGCCTCCGGCGGCGAGGACTGGATCTTCGACGCGGAGGTCGACAGCCGCGCGGGACTCATCGCCGGGATCCCCAACGAGATCATCCCCTACGCCGGGGGCGCTGCGGCGAGCTTCACGGCGGTGCGCCAGGAGGACGGCTCCGGCGCCTCAGCGCTCGAGGCGATGGCCGAGGACGGCAGCTTCGCAATCGTCGATACGGGGGCGATCTGGGTGAAGGTCGAGGGGGGCGGCGGCACGAAGGTCGCTGCGATCGAGATGGCCGGCAGCGCCGGCGGCGAGCTCTACATCGAGAACGCGACGACGCGCGACCACATCACCGATCTCGGCTATGCCACCGCGAAGGTGGCGCACGCCGACTACGACGGATCGCTGCTGGCCTTCGTCTGGACCGCGACGGGGACGACGGAGGACGCCGGGACGCAGCAGGGTTTCCGGCTGGCGGTCCAACAGGGGACCGACGTGGAGACGCGCGGTGCCTTCACCTTCATCTCGCGCCAGGGCGAGGCGGTCTACTTCAAGAGCTTTCCGGAGATCGATGCGGGCGAGGACCCGGCGATCGTGCGCGGCGTGGGCGATCTCCTCCTCGATTCCGACCACAAGAAGATCGTGCTCCTCCTCTCGGGCTCCAAGGAAGGGCGGGCCTATCACCAGGCGGCGCTCTTCTCCTACGGCGTCTCCGAGGAGCGCTACACGACCTCGCTCGTCGGCATCTCGAAGACGAAAGCCGTCACCGCCTCCTCCTCCGCGCATCGGGGCAATATCCTGCGCGTGCGCAAGACGGGGACGCAGTATGCGATCCTCCTCTCGGCGGCCGACGGGATCTACACGTGGACGGTGACGCCGGGGTCGGCGAGCTCGCCGGCGGAGGGGACGCTGACGCGCTCGCTTTCGGTCGCAAACCTCATCGATGCGGCGATCGATGCGCAGGGCGGTGATCGCGTGGCGCTCGTCTCCGGCTACAGCCTGCTGATGAAGGACGCCGACAACCTGATTGCGGCCGGCGGCGCGGCCGGCATCCCGCGGCGCGAGGGCTCGACGATGACCAAGCCCATCGGCGCGCGGCTCGCCTTCGCCGGCAACCGCATCATGCTGGCCGCCCCCTACGGCGTGGAGATGCCGCTGCTCGTCTACACGGCCTCGGGGACGAGTCCGACGCTCGCGGGCGGCTGCCCGCAGTGCGCCTTCCTCGACGTCGACATCTTCGCGAGCTTTCCGAATTATCTATTGGCGAGTTCGATCGCGAGCGGGATCGAGATCTACGCGATCTCCCAGTAGCGAGGAGCCTGTCGAAGGGTACTCCGACAGGATCCCTAGGGCGAGAGGCGTCCGGCGGCGACGTCGCAGCGCGCCTCCTCGTAGCGCTCCAGGGTTCCCACATCCAGCGCGTATCCCTCGTGGACGAAGGCGGCGACCGCCGTCTTTTCCTGCAGCAGCGTGCGGTAGCCGTCGCGGATGAGGCAGGAGGCCTCGCCCGCCGGGGGGAGGGCGGCCAGCAGCGCGGGGCCGACGACCTGCAGCCCCGTGTAGTAGTGGTTTCCCTCGCCGAAGCCGACGACGCGCTCTGCGTCGCTTACCGCCACCGGCGTATGGTCGTTGCCGACGAGCGCCTTCACGACCATCGTCGCGGCGGCGTTCGATTTTCGGTGGCGCGCGGCGAGCGTCTTTACGTCCGCGTCGATCAGTGCGTCGCCGTTGAGGACGAAGAAGGGCTCCATCGCATCGGCCATTGCCTGCTTGATGCCGCCGCCGGTGCCCAGGATCGTCGGCTCCTCGGAATAGCGGATCGAGAGGCCGTGCGCGCTGCCGTCGCCGATGCGCGCGCGGATCTGCTCCCCCAGGTGGTGGAGGTTGAGGACGACCTCCTCGACGCCGCCGCGGCGCAGGTAGGCGAGCTGGTGCTCGAGGATGGTGGTGCCGTTTAGCGGCAGCAGCGGCTTGGGCGTCGTATTCGTCAGCGGCCGCAGTCGCGTGCCGAGTCCGGCGGCCAACACCATCGCGGTGGTGATCGGTCGCGTCATGCGCTCCACTCCGGGATATACTTCGTCAACAGCTCGCCGAGTGTTGCGTGCTCCGGGAGGCGGGTGAGCGCCTCGCGCACGTAGCCGAGCGAGCGCGGGATGTACTGTAAATAGTCGGGATTGCCCTTGATCCGGTCGATGTAGACGAAGCGCCCCGCGTCCTTGAGCTTGCGCTGCACGGTGACGAGATCGAACTCGCGCTGCAGCACGCCGCGCTCGACCTCCATCGCGGCGGCCGTCTCGTCCAGGAGGCGGCCGAGCGTCTTCGCGTCGAAGGCGACGTAGGAGTCGCGCAGGAGCGAGACGAGGTCGTAGGCGCGCGGGCCCATGAGGGCGTCCTGGAAGTCGATGACGAAGAGACGCCCGTCGTGGCGGATGAGGTTCTTGCTCTGAAAGTCGCGGTGGGTGAAGACGAAGGGCATCGCCTCGATCCGTTTGGTGATCGCGCGCGTCTCGCGCTCGAAGGCGGCGCGGTCGGCGGGGGCGATCGCTTTGCCCAGCCGCTCGACGATGCCGAACTCCGCGAAGTGGTCGAACTCCCAGTTAAGCAGCGTGGCGTCAAATGAACGCGCGAATGCGATGCAGTCGCTTGGGCTCCCATCGGCGGTCGCGCGCTTGAGTGCGATGAGCGCCTCGACTGCCTCGCGGGCGAGCGCCTCGGTGCGGTCGTCCGCCGCCCCCGCGAGCTCCCCGAAGAGGAGCTCATCGCCGAGGTCCTGGAGCAGCACGAGTCCGTCGACCGCGTCGTAGTGCAGCACCGCCGGGACCGGCACGCCGCGCCCGGCGAGGTAGCGCTGAACGTTGAGGAAGGGGAGCTCGTCGCTGGGGCCCTCGTAGTTGGTGATCTCCTCCGAGGCGCTCGCCTTTCCCTGGGGCAGCTGCATGACGATCATCGTGCGGTCGTCCTCGAGTGCAAAGCGATAGTAGGTGCGATAGGAGGCGTCGCCGTGGAGCTTCTCGATCGAGGCGATCGGCGTCTCGATTCGTAGGTCGGTCTTCAGAATCGCCTGGAGCTTTTCGTTCATGGGGTCACCGTGAAGGTGATGTTCGAGTTGCTGACGTTGTCGCCGACCATGACGACTACCCCCTCCTCGCCCCCCGCCGCCTCCGCGGGGACGGTGGCGTCGATCGCCTCGACCTCCCCCTCGGTGGGATTGTCGAGCAGGCGGTAATCGGTCGCGGTCGAGGCCGCGCCGCCGATGATGACGATATTGTTCGGCGGGACGTAGGAGTAGCCGACGCCGTAGAGCGTGATCGCTTCGCCCGGGGCTCCCGTGTTCGGTTCGATGCGTGAGACGATCGGCGGCGAGTCGCTGGGGACGTCGCCCGGAAAGGCCCCGCTGCCGCAGCCGGCGGTGAGGAGGGCGGCGAGGAGGATCGCTGTGGGGAGTGTGCGCATCGCGATCTGGATAGGGGAAAAGGGGCGCCGACGCAAGGGCCTTCGAAGTGTCCTAGGGGACGAGGAGAGCGACCTTCTCGGCGAGCCCCCGCCGGAAGAAGTCGCGGGCGTGGTTGACGAGTTCTGAGAGCCGCAGCGGGTTGAAGAAGCGGTCGCGCAGCCAGGCGCAGTACTTCGCGGCGAGGTGGTCGGCGGTTTCGTAGCGCTCCCGCTCCGCCGCGCTCAGCTGCGGGAGGAAGTCGTGGTGTTCGAAGAGGCGCCGGAAGAGTTGGGGGTCGACCGCGCCGTCGCGCCGCGCGGCGAGCAGGTGGATGACGAGAAACTTGTCGACCTCTCCCTGCAGCTCGAGTTCGAGCGCAGAGATGGGGCGCCCCTCGTGGATGCGTTCGACGACGGCGAGGAAGTGGCTCACCCCCTCGGTGGCGCAGGCGAGGTCGTCGAGGCGGTCGAGGGCGTCGCCCTCGGCGAGGTGTGCGATCACGCCGGGATCGATGAAGAGGCCGAGTTCGATCCCGTCGCCGGGCTGGCGGATGAAGAGCGCCTCGCGGTGCGGGAGACGATTGCCGATCGCGCAGTCGGCCCGCTCCTCTACGAGCGTGAGGTAGCGCTCGATCGGCAGGCGCGTCGTGACGCCATAGAGATCGCAGAGCAAGCTGTAGAGTTCGTCGATCGTCATGCGTCCTCGGGGATGCCGGGGATGTCGTCGGTGAATATCCCACGGCGTTCGAGCTGCTCCTTGAGGTTCTCGTCGCCGGTGGTGAGCCAGCGCTTGTAGAGCTGCAGCAGTTCGGCGTTCGTCTCGGGCCGATTCCAGGGGGCGATCTGCGCGAGCACATCGACGAGGTCGGCGAAGTGCTCTCCCATCTCCGCGTAGAGGGTGGCGAATGCGGCGTGTCCTTCCATGATATCCGCGAGGGTGAGATAGGCCGAGCCGCCGATGGAGATGTAATAGGAGAGGTCGAGCGTGCCGCGGTGGACGCTGTCGCCGAAGAAGCCGGAGATGATCAGTGCTTGGTCGCCCACCTTGCGCAGCGAGCGGTGGCGTTCGCGCGGCTGCTTGTTCATCGCCTCCATCAGGAGAATGGCCAGCGGGATGTCGCCGTTGTGCGCGTCGATGCCGTCGAAGAGCCAGCCGCGGTGCTGAAAGTCGCGCAGGAGCTGGACGAGGTAGAACTCGAGCATTTCGCTCGCCTCGAGCTCCTGCTCGGCGATCGCCGCCTGGATGCTGCGGCGGAGCTCCTCCTGGAGCTTCGCCCCGTGGATGATCGACGCCCGTCCCATAGTGCTCACCATGGCTGAAAATATGCATTTCCCGTGCCAGGGAGGGCTAGACGTTGCCGCCGATGGGAGCGGCCTCCTCCTCGGCCACTGCCTCGGGGACATCCGCGGTGGGCTTGAAGAGCTCGCGGGAGGTGCGACGCATCAGGAAGACGCCGGTGCAGACCTTGAGCAGATAGTTGGCGAACATCCAGAGCAGCGTGGCGGCCAACAGCAGCTCCTCCGGCGAGACCCGGCCGCCGGCGAAGACGCTGCCGGAGAGATAGGGCGAGAGCATCTCCACCATCATCGCATTCGTTGTCCCCAGCCCTCCGGGTGCGATCGGCAGCGTGCCGACGAAGAAGACGATCGGGATGTTGCCCAAAATCTTTCCGAAGGGGATCTCGGCGCCGAAGGTGTGCAGGACCACCCACATCGAGAGGATGATCGTGAGGTGGATCGGCGTACGCAGCAACGCCACCTTCACGTAGTCGAGCAGGCCGGCCTGGTTGAAGATGTGAAAGACGCGGCGCGCGCGGAAGCGTTCGAGCCACGGCGAGCGGAGGCGGTGTCCGGTGAGGCGCTCCGGCCAGCGGTTCCAAAAGCCGATCCAAATGAGCGCGCCGATGTAGGCGCCGATGGCGACGTGGCGTACGAGCGATCCGATGTCGATCCCCGCGACGACGTAGTCCTGGAAGAAGGAACCGGCCAACGCCAGCGAGATGATCCAGAGCAGATCGATGACGACGATGAAGAGGAAGACGCCCAGCGCCTCGAAGATCGGGACGCCGCAGCGACGCTTGAGATAGTAGGCGAATGCCGCCTGGCTCGCTGGATAGGAGAGGACCATGATGAGGTAGGTCACCCCGCGTCCGCGCAGCAGGTCGACGTAGCGCACGCGGTGCGAGAAGCGCCCCATGACGTATTGCATGACCCCCGCGTCGACGGTGAAGATGAAGAAGAAGTAGAAGAGGGCAAAGCCCGCGAAGGCCGGGAGGTTGACGAAGGTCAGCGCATGCCAGACCTGTGCGGGGGGATAGCGGTGGAAGAGGTAGACGAAGATGCCGGCGGCCACGCACCATGGCACCAAGTGTTTGATATATAAAGTGATTTTTTGCATGAAAAAGTCCGCAACCTTTTCGTCGCGCGCGCGATAATCGGAGCAAGGTAGGGGAGAGTATGACCGCTGTCAACGCCGCATGAGAGTTTGGCGGGGACAGGGGGAAGGAGATAGTCCCCGCCACCTCAATCCCCCATCTCCTTTCCCCAATAAAAAGCCCGCGGGTTCTTCGGAGCCCGCGGGTTTTTTTCTGCTCGCCTGTCGTGATCGTCCCTCAGTTCTCCTGCACGACGCCCTCTTCACTCCCCGGCTTCTCCGTCGGCGCCGGCATCGGTGTCGTCAGGCGCTTGCAGGTCTTCTGCAGGCGGACCTTTTCCACGTAGGTGTTCGTCTTTGTAGCCCTTTGCGATGAGGTAGCGCTCCGAGGAGCCCTTGCGCGTCGCCTCGGGGGTGACCGTCTTCACCGTCGCGAAGCGCCGTTTCAGCTCGCGCACGTAGTCGTGAAACTCCTCGCCGGGGAAAATCTTCACGACGAAATGTCCCCCCTCCGCGAGCAGTTCCGCGCAGAGATCGAGTGCGAGCATCGCGAGCTCGTAGGAGCGATAGGCGTCGGCGAAGGCGACGCCGGAGAGGTTCGGTGCCATGTCGGAGACGACGGCGTTTGCCTTTCCGCCGAGGGCGTTTGCGAGTTGCGTGCGTGCCTCCCCATCGCCCAGGTCCCCCTTGATGAAGGTGCACTGTGGGGGGAGGGCGATGGCGAGATCGAGCAGATCGATGCCGACGACGCGCCCCTTCGGCCCCACGAAGGCCGCGAGCTCCTGCATCCAGCCCCCCGGCGCGCAGCCGAGATCGAGGACGGTATCGCCTCGGCGGACGAGCTCGAAGCGTTTTTGCAGCTCGCTCAGCTTGTAGACCGCGCGAGAGGCCTTTCCCTCCCGCTTTGCCCGTTTGTAGAAGTGGTCCTTGCGCTTGTAGGCCATGCCTTTCAATAGGCCCTCCTCTTCCGGAGTTCAATCCTTCAATATTTTGACGCTTGGGGTGTCAAGACCCCGACGGGAGGGGGATTTTCTCAACATTTTCAACCCCTTCTCGCGGACGTGCCTAAAAATTGTGAATGATTTCAGATGTTTAAAAAACGGCCGGATGGCAGCGTTATTGCATAAAGAGGGGTGGGGTACGAAAGGAGGAGGTCATGAGGAGTGGAGGAAAGAGGGTAGAAGGCGATGTCAGCCGTGCACGCGGCATCACGCTCGACGAGATCCGGCGGATGGACACGAAGCCGCTGACCGCCGAAGAGGGAAGCGCGAAGGCGCAGTCGCTCTATACGAAGGCCGATGCGCGCTTCGCGCGAAAGTTCTCCGGGTCGGCGACGCGCCGGACGCGCGGTATGGAAGGGCTCTTCCAGCGAGATGCGCAGGAGGGCCGTCCGATTCGCGGGAATACCGAGCGCGCCTACGCCCTGACCTTTGCGGCGGCGAGCGGCAACTTCAGCCCGCTGATCAAGGCGCTGCACGCCCATATGGAGGGCCCGGAGCGAGCGCCGATCTCAAAGGAGGAGCTCATCCGCGTCTTCGAGATGCTCAACGAGCAGGGATCACCGGTCGTGAGTCATCCGCGTTTCCGGCAGCGCCTCGACCGCGACACGAATCTCCTCGTCAATCAGTTGATTCGCGAGGCGAACGGCAATATCGCCTATCGGACCGTCGATTTTGACCCGACGGGCATGGAAGATGCGGATGTTTGGGCACAAATCGACAAGTCTCCGCACCGTCCCGAGCTCTACGACAACGCGGCGGCGGCGATGCTCAAGATGGCCGAGAAATTGGGGATTGAAGTAGCGTAATTCGATGATATTTCGGGTTTCGGCCCGATTTGACGAAAAAGCACGCAACAAAAGACGCCCTGTGCCGATACTGAAAGTGAATGGCACAGGGCATCTTTACAGGGGCATGATGGGGGAGCGACGGTCGTCGTTCCCCTATTTTTGTAGTAATTATAAGGATTTATGGGGTTCGCGGGAGGGTTGGGGAGCCGATCTCGCGATACATCCCAACGACAACAAAAGAAAAAAGGCGAAATTCCTGAGGAATTTCGCCTTCCTGTGGGCAGGGACGGAATCGAACCGCCGACACGAAGATTTTCAGTCTTCTGCTCTACCGACTGAGCTACCTGCCCCGGGAGAATGAAAAAGCTCTTTAAAAACAAGGTGCTTATGAAGCAGCGCGGCACGATAGACGATCGGAAAACCGGTGTCAAGGGCGACCGATCGAAAATGGATTTCGTCATATATTTCAGGTGGTGCTGTGGATAACTCAAAGCGCTGGCTGATGGAGTGCCGCCAAGGGGTCAAGGCAGAAAAAGATTTTAAAAATCCAGGTGTTGCGGTTGACGGTCCTCTGGGCCGTGTGGTATAAAGCATCTCCCACGATGGGGGGATAAGATAAGAAGTCATTGAAATTATTAAAAAAAGCATTGCTCCCCGCCGGGGGAGCTTCGCGGGTCTGAAAAGGGAGGGGTCATGACTGAGACGCGTTCGGTACTGAATCGGGAGTTCAAGGTTGGCGACGTGGCGGTCTATCCGGCGCACGGGGTGGGGCGCGTCCATTCCATCGAGGAGCGCGAGATCGCCGGCAACACCCACAAGTTCTACATCCTCAAGATACTCGACACCGGCATGACGATCATGGTCCCCACCGGCAACGTCCGTAGCGTGGGATTGCGCGAGGTCATCAACCCCAGCGAGATCGACATCGTCTACGAGATCCTGCGCGAGCGCGACATCTCCATCAACGAGCAGACCTGGAACCGCCGCTATCGCGAATACATGGACAAGATCAAGACCGGCTCGATCTACGAGATCGCCGAGGTCCTGCGGGATCTCATGCTGCTGCGCTACGAGAAGGAGCTCTCCTTCGGCGAGCGCAAGATGCTCGACACCGCGCGCAGCCTCATCATGAAGGAGCTCGCCGTCGCACAGGATATGACCGAGGACGTCATCTCCGACGAGATCGACGAGATCTTCGAGTGCTGAATTGCTTCGTGACCGATCGGGCCCGTTCCGCGCCGGAACGGGCCTTTTTTTTGCCTTGTCGACACCAGCGCCTTGGTCTAACTCCCTGCCCCTATGGCATTCGCCGCGATCATCGCCGCTGCCGGCATCGGCCGGCGCATGGGGGGGACGACCCCGAAGCAGTACCTCGAGCTCGGGGGGCGTCCCATCCTCTGCCACACCCTCGACCGCTTCCGCTTCCTGCCGGGGCTTGCCCAGCTCGTCGTCGTCGTCGAGCCGGGGCGCGAGGAGGGGGTACGCGACGATATCCTCCGCGCGGGGGACTATCCGGCGGAGTGGGGCGTTGTTCCCGGCGGGGCGCTCCGCCAGGAGTCGGTCGCCAATGGACTTGCCCTCGTCGGCAAGGAGTGCGAGAGCGTCCTCGTCCATGACGGCGTGCGCCCCTTCGTCACCGACGGGCAGATCGCCGCCTGCATCGCGGCGGCTGAGGAGTCGGGCGCGGCGATCCTCGCCGCCCCCGTGAAGGAGACGATCAAGCGCGTCGCCGAGGGGCGCGTTGTGGAGACGGTCGACCGCGCGCAGCTCTGGGGGGTGCAGACGCCGCAGGCCTTTCGCACGGAGCTCCTGCGAAAGGCGATGGCGGCGGCGACGCGCGATGGCTTCGTCGGCACCGACGAAGCGAGTTTCGTGGAGCGCCTGGGCGAGGTCGTCCGCGTCATCGAGGGCGACGGGCGCAACATCAAGATCACGACTCCCGAGGATATCATCATCGGAGAGGCGATTGCGGAGGAGTGGAGATGACCAACCGCATCGGCATCGGCTACGACATCCACCGACTGGTCGAGGGTCGTCCGCTCGTCCTCGGCGGCGTGACCGTCCCATTCGAAAAGGGGCTTGCCGGGCACTCCGACGGCGACGCGCTCCTGCACGCGGTGAGCGATGCGCTGCTGGGCGCCGCCGCATTGGGCGATATCGGCCGGCACTTCCCCGACGCCGACCCCGCCTTCGCGGGGGCGGAGAGCGCGAAGCTCCTCGAGGCGGTGGTGGGGCTGGTGGCCCGGGAGGGGTGGCGGCCGGTCAACGTCGATGCGAATATCGTCGCCCAGGAGCCGAAGATGGCGCCGCACATCGAGGCGATGCGCGATCGGTTGAGCGCGCTGCTCGCCCTCCCGCTGGATGCGGTGAGTGTGAAGGCGCGCACGAACGAGGAGATGGATTCCGTCGGACGCGGCGAAGCGATCGTCTGCCAAGCGATCGTGCTGCTCGCGCATGCGTGAGCGAGAGGAGAGGTCATGGCCCTGGTTGTCTACAACACGCTGACGCGCAAGAAGGAGCCCTTCGAGCCCCTCCAACCGCCCAAGGTCGGCATGTACATCTGCGGGATCACCGCCTACGACTCCTGTCACCTCGGCCATGCGCGCGCCGCCGTCGTCTCCGACGTCTTCTATCGCTGGCTGAAGAAGTCGGGTTTCGAGGTGACCTTCGTCCGCAACTACACCGACGTCGACGACAAGATCATCAAGCGCTCGAAACAGGAGAACCGCTCCTGCGACGAGATCGCCGGGCAGTACATGCGCGAGTACGAGGAGGACATGGCGGCCCTGGGGCTCCTCGACCCGGATGTGAAGCCGAAGGCGACCGAGCATATCCCCGAGATGATCGCCACGATCGAGAAGCTGATCGCGGACGGCCTCGCCTATGAGCGAAACGGCAGCGTCTACTTCGCGGTGCGCCAGTTTCCGAACTACGGCAAACTCTCGGGCAAGAATATCGAGGAGCTGGAGAGCGGCGCGCGCGTCGACGTCGACGAGCACAAGGACGATCCGCTCGACTTCGCCCTCTGGAAGGCGGCGAAGCCGGACGAACCGAAGTGGCCCTCCCCCTGGGGGGAGGGGCGCCCCGGCTGGCACATCGAGTGCTCGGCGATGAGCACGAAGTACCTGGGCCAGCCCTTCGACATCCACGGGGGCGGGCGGGATCTGGTCTTCCCGCACCACGAGAACGAGATCGCGCAGGCCGAGGGGGCGTGCGGTTGCGATTTCGCGCGCTACTGGCTGCACAACGGTTTCATCAACATCAACGCCGAGAAGATGAGCAAGTCGCTGGGCAACATCACGGCGATCCGCGAGGTGCTCAAGCACCACGACCCGGACGCGGTGAAGCTCTTCCTCCTCTCCAACCATTACCGCTCGCCGATCGACTACACGCAGCAGGCGATCGCCG
>CAYPII010000056.1:12196-13527 GCA_964410765.1 uncultured Myxococcales bacterium
GGGGGGGATGGTCGATCGCTTCTACGAGACCGCCGAGCGCGTGCACCGCATCCACCCGGGCAAGGCGAGCGACGAGACGCCCGACGAGGGCGATGCGGCGGCTGCCGTCAAGGAGGCGCTCTCGCAGTTTGACGCGCGCTTCACTGCGGCGATGAACGATGACTTCAACACCGCGCAGGCGATCGGCGTCCTCTTCGAGACGGTGCGCGCGGTCAACCGCTACCTCGACGGGGTCGGCGACTGTCCCACCAACTTCACCGGCTGGGTGGTGTTGCAGTTCACGCACCTGCAGCACGAGGTGAGCGATGCGCTGGGTCTCTTCGCCGCCGAGGCGGATGCCTACCGCGAGCGTTCACAGGCGCGCGCCACTGCTTCGCGCGGCGTCGATGCCGCCGAGATCGAGAAGCTCATCGCCGCGCGCAAGGCCGCCCGCCAGGCCAAGGACTTCAAGCGCGCCGATGCGATCCGCGACGAGCTCAGTGCCAAGGGCGTCGAGATCAAGGACAAGCCCGACGGCACGACGGAGTGGAAAGTGCGGTGAGGCAGACCGTAGACAGTAGGCCTGCGACAAGAACGCGGCCTGTGTCGCTCATTGTCAAAACCAAGGGGCCGTGGTAGGATAACTCTATGATAGATAAAGAAGAATGGAGATCCTTTGAAGATGATCTGATGCGACGGGAACACCTTTCCCTTCACATGAAGCTGAAACTCATGGAGGAATTCTACCAATACGCCAGGGCGATGGGGGCCATCCCCATGGAGAATCCCCTCGAAGGCCTCGACGTCATCGTCACGATTGCGAAGGTGATCAACAGTGTTTCACTTAAAAAACTTTCCACGGCCCTTGCAAAGGCCAATATCCCCTACATGGTCATCGGCGGCCAAGCGGTCCTCATCTATGGTGAGCCGCGCTTTACGAAGGATATCGACCTCACGCTCGGCGTCGGCGTCGAAGGGTTGGAGACGATCCTGGGTGTCACCAAGAAGCTTGGCCTCAAGGTCCTCGTCGATGATCCCGATGCGTTCGTGCGGAAGACGATGGTCCTTCCTGCGTCGGATGAGAGGAGCAAGATCAGGGTCGACTTCGTCTTCTCCTTCTCGCCCTTTGAAAGACAGGCCATCAAGAGGGCGAAGAGAATCAAAATTGGACATGTCTTTGTGAAGTTCGCCACGCTCGAGGATGTCGTCATCCACAAGATCTTTGCCGGCCGCCCGCGCGATCTCGAGGATGTCAGAACGATCCTCCTGAAA
Source organism: uncultured Myxococcales bacterium (assembly GCA_964410765.1). GTDB lineage: Bacteria > UBA10199 > UBA10199 > 2-02-FULL-44-16 > JAAZCA01 > CAYPII01. The sequence continues at coordinate 13,448 of CAYPII010000056.1, forward strand.
AACCCGAAGTACGATAAAGCTTATATGTAGTAGTCACGATATGATCGTGCAGGAGAGGCAAGGAGTGACGATGCAATCGG
>CAYPII010000057.1:0-13186 GCA_964410765.1 uncultured Myxococcales bacterium
GGAATATGCCCCAGAAGAGCAACTCGCCGTATGCCCGCCTCCGAAAAGAGGAAGGAAGACACAATTCTTTTTTCCGGGAGGTTTTCTATGAGAACGATCTTTGCAGTCGGTGCGGCGGTGATGCTGTTGTTCGCGGCGGGGACGATCCATGCGTCGGAGTCGACCGAAGACCTCATCGCCGTGGGAGCGGTGGTCGGAACGGATCACGCTCTCCTTGAGACCGATCCGATCGCGGAGAGCGAGAACGATACGACGATGGAGGCGGAGGCCGGCGTCGTCGAAGGGCCCGCCGTCACCGAGGACATCTGCGCGGATCGGGTGGGAGCGCAGGCGGAGCGGGTGGCGGTCCTCGAGGCGCGCGTCAAGAGGGAGCGGATCCGGCGATTCCGGACGCTCGTCATGCAGCTCGAGCAGCGCCGTGAAAGCTGCGAGCTCGCGCAGTTTGGATACCAGGAGTTCCTGGATATGTGCAGCGTCCACAGCGACATCCATATTGCGCCGTGGTTTCGATCGCAGGGTCTCCTGAAGGAATACTGTGGGGACGCTGCTGCCTCCGGTCGGGAGACGCCGCGGGAATGCCGTGCCCGTATTTGCGACAACCCCCCTCCCGAGCCGATGTCGTGTGGCGAACTCGATGCGATGCTGGAGGCGACGCGGGCGATCCTCGAGGGACTCGGAGCTTCCTGACGTCGAACGCCGTGATCACAATTCGTTGCCGAAACAAAACCCCCGCGTTCTCCCGCGGGGGTTTTTTGTGATCGGTGGTTGCATCCAAACGCCGCTTCGACGTTCTCATCTCGACCGCCATCGATCCGCGTGCCCCTTCTCGATCGCCGCCGGAAGACTTTGCGTCCGGGGCGCGGGTGTGATAAATCCTTGATTTCAAGGAGCTCTTCGTGCGTCTGGCGGTCATCATCACAATCGTCGTGACGGGGGTATTGCTGATCGCCGCGGCGATCGTTCCGCTGCTCATCCCCACCGAGCAGTACCGCGCCTCCGTGGAGCGCCGGCTCGCGCGCGACTTCGATGCGCGCGTCACGATGGAGGGCTTCCGCCTCCGCCTGATCCCCTATCCGGGCTACACGATCCGCGGCCTGGGGCTCCTCTCCACCGCCGAGCCCTTCCGCGGACAGCGCCTCCTCTGGGCGCGGAAGGTGACCGGGAGTTTGGCGCTGGGCGCGCTCCTGCGCGGGCGTGCGGTGACGGCGGTCACGCTGCACGACGCCGAGATCGACTACCGCCGCGAGGGGGGGGTGAACAACCTCCGTGCGCTGGTGGCCGGGCGCTTCGGCCGTCCGGTCACGGAGGACGAGCGCCCGTTGGACGTCACGCGTCTGGAGCTCGCCGACGGACGGCTCAACGTCATCGAGAAGGGCGCGATCGTCCGGCAGGTGAACCGGCTCGACCTCGTCTTCGAAAACCTCTTCCCCGAGCGGGGGCTCGCCGCCACGGTCGAGGCGGCGGCCGCCGTCATCGATCCGAAGCGGCGCGACGCGGGTTTCCAGGGCAAGCTTTTCTTCGATCCCGCGCGCGGAGAGTTCGCCGTGCGCGAGGGGACGGCGACCTTCGCCGGCTCGCGCTTTGTCCTCGATGCTTCGGTCAACTTCAACGTCGATCCTCCTTCCTTCGACGTTCACCTCGCCACGCCGGCGATCGGCAAGGGGGCGCTCGCCGCGCTCGTGGGCGAGCGGGGCGCGGCCTTTCTCAAGGGGTTCGCCTGGGAGGGGCAAATCGCCCTCGACGCCCAGGCGCGCGGGACGCGCGCGCTCTCCGAGTGCACGCTCGGCGTCGACGCGTCACAGGCACGCCTGGAGCTTCCACCGCGCTTCGTAAAAGGGGCGGGGCTCGCCTTCAAACTCGCTGCCGCCTTCACCGTGCAGCCCGAGCGCATCACGCTCGGCGAGACGACGCTTCTGCTCAGTGACGATACGTTCGCGCTCTCCGGCACGGTCGATCGAGCCGCCCCCTATCCGGCGAAGCTCGCCATCGCCGGCGAGGGGCTCGACGCCGCATCGCTCAAGCTCTTCCTTCCAGCACTGCGCACGATCGGCGCCCTCGACGGGCTCGCGCTCGATCTCTCGCTCGCGGGACCTCTCCTGGGCGACGCGCCGATGGCGCTCACCGGAACCCTTCGTGCGGAACGCGCCGAGCTCGCGGGCATCGTCATCAACGATCTCAGCGGCTCCCTCGAGCGCACGTCGGAGGGCTACGCCCTCGCTGCGCTGAAGGGACGCGCGGGAGAAGGGACGCTCGCCGGGACGGGCACGCTCGTGACGGGCGAGACGGATCGCTGGTCGATCGACGCCGTCGTCGACGGCGTGGAGACACAGACGCTCGCTGTAACGACCGGGGTGCTCTCCGGCACCGGGACGCTGGTCCTCTCGGGGACGGGGAGCGGGGCCGATGCCGCCGATCTGGCGCAGGACTTCGCGCTCGATGGGACGCTGGTGATGAAGCAGGCGACGTTCGCCCAAAAGGACGCGTTCGGATCGCTCTTCACGACCGAGCTGCCCGAGGCGATCGGCGCGCTGGCGGGGGAGCCGATCGCCCCCGAGGCGGCGGCGGCGCTGGCCGAGGACGCGGATGCGCTGAAAGAGTTCAAGGCCGCCTTCATCTCCACGAAGGGGATGCTCGATATCTCCGAGTGTACCTGGAGTACGACGCAGTTCACCGGCGCGCTTGTCGCACAGATCGATGCGGCGGGGGCGGTGCGCGGCGAGGGGACGCTCACGCTCCCGCGACCGGTCGCGGCGAAGCTCGTTCCGGGGGCGTCGGCGCGCAAGCGCGTGACTGACGACACGGGGCGGATGATCGTGCCGATCGCCCTGGCCGGCGAGCGGGAGAAGCTTGCGGTGCGTCTCGATCAGGTCGCCCTCGATGCGCTCGCCGCGAAGCGCGCGCCGGAGAAGCCCGCGGGGAAGCCCGCGACGGTGGTGCGCGAGGAGCTGACAGCAAAACCAAAACCGCCGACGACGCAGAAACCCGCACCCTCCGCGCCGACGACGGTGCCGCAGAAAAAGCGCGCGGCCGAAACGAAGCCGGCCCCACAGCCCGCGCCGCGGCGCGCGGTTCGCCCTCCCGCGCGCCGCAGCACGCCGCGCAAATCCCCCCCTCCGCCGGACGACGACTTCGAGGCCGCGGATATCCTGAAAGTCATCATCGGAAAATAATACCCTGATCAGCAGAGCGCAGAATCAGATTCAGAATCAGAGAACATCTGGGCGCTCATGCGTTGATCGCTCTGCTCATCATCGCCTGAGCATCGCTGCATCATCTTTTTTTCATCGCCCTTTATCGCATGCCCATCGAATCAATATCTTCCCCAACTCCGAGAAAATGAGTTGCCCCGTTGCGCGAAGGTGATACGCAGCGGTCCAATGAAGCGCCTCCTTGTGATCATCGCTTGCCTCCTCCTCTCCGCCTCCGCGCGCGCCGGCGAGATGGACCTGCTCCTGCGCAATGCGCTGGGCCCGGGCGCTGGCTCGGGAACATGGCGCGCGATGGTCGCCGACACCGGTGTGGCCCAGCTGGTCTCCTGTCTCGTGCGCACGCGCGCGCCGGGGCGCACCGCCGACGCGATCGACGCGGCGGGGGGCACGGTCGCCGCGCGCGCCGGAAATGTCCTCTCCGCACGTATTCCCGCGGCGGCGGTTGCGACGATGGCGGCACGCCCCGAGGTGGAGGTCGTCGAGGGGGCGATGCCGATGGCGCGCAAGATGGACACCGCGCGCTACTACAGCGGCGTCGCTGCCGTGCAGGACGGCGCGGTCGCGAACGTCCCCTACACCGGCCACAACGTCGTCGTCGGCGTCATCGACAGCACGCTCGACTGGGGTCATCCCGACTTCGTCGGTGAAGGGGGGTTCACGCGCATTCAATACCTGCGCCAACTCGATGGCGAGGATATCCAGGAGTGCTTCAAGAACGAGATCGACGCGGAGAGTTGTTCGATCGAGGATGGCGGCCAGGCGGCGTCGCACGGAACGCACGTCACCGGCATCGCGGCGGGGGCGAACGAGACCTACCGCGGCGTCGCGCCGGCGGCGGACATCCTCTTCTCCTTCACCGCGCCCGACGATGCGGCGACCTCCGGGGGGGGCGCGGAGTCCTTTTCCACGCTGGTGCTCGATGGGGCGGCGGCGCTCTTCGGCAAGGCGGATGCGCTCGACAAACCGGCGGTGCTCAACATCAGCCTGGGCACCTCGCTGGGCGCGCACGACGGAACGTCGCTGTTGGAGGAGGGACTCACCGCGCTCACCGCCGATCGCCCCGGCCGCATCATCGTGGGGGCGGCGGGCAACGAGCAGGTCGTCCTGGCGCAGCAGTCGGCGACGCGCCGTGATTTCGTCGGCGGTATCCACGCGCGCATCGACGTTGCCGACGGCGAGTCGCGTGCATCGCGCATCGGCGTCTGGCTCGCGCGCGCCGCCGCGCAGACCTATGTCGGCGGGACGCTCGTCGATCTCTGGCTCGACGCCGGCAGCGCCGAGCACTGTCGCATCGCCGCCTTCGGGTACACGCTGGGGCGCCCGGCGCTCGACTTCACCTTTCCAGGGCTCGCGACGACCGACGACGCGGCCTTCGCCACCGGCGATCTGCCGATGGACGTCGATACGGCCGAACTCCAGACGGCGACCGGTGCGGACGTCACCGCATCGGTCGGCATCGACGCGGCGGATGTGCGCAACGACAAGTCGCACGCGATGCTCCTCTTCGCCCCCGCCGAGGGGGCCTCGTCGAGTTCGCTCGACAACGCCTGGTACGACGTCGTCGTGCGCGCGGAGGGAGGGAGCTGCACCGGACACATGTGGCTCTACTACGACTACACCCTCTACCATGATTTCCTGACTGGCGTGGCGGGCGGTGCCTTCGACGTGGGCGGCGGTGCCGAGGCCGGCTATTTCCTCGTCGACGGCGACAGCGCATACACGGCGACGATCCCCTCGACGGCGGTCGGCGTGATCTCCGCCGGGAGCTGGATGCCCCCGAAGCCGGTCGGCAACACCGCGAGCGAATGGACGGGGGACAACGGCACGACCTACGACCAGGGGAGCGTCTCCGCTCCGGGGGGGAGCGGATCGACCACCGGCGACCTCTCCGACTTTTCGAGCTTGGGGCCCACCGCCGACGGCCGCACCAAGCCGGACGTCGTCACCCCCGGCGAACCGATCGTCGCCGCGCTCGCGTCGGATGTGAACATGGCCAACTCCGTGCGCGTGGGTTCCGACCACTTCAAGAACGCCGGCACCTCGATGGCCGCACCGCATTTGACCGGGATCGTTGCGCTCCTGCTCGAGCGCAACAACACGCTCGGCGTGGAGGGGGTGCGCGCCGCGTTGCGCACCGGGGCGACGACCGACGGGATGACGGCGAAGACCGCCGACCCGGAGAACTCCTACGGTACGGGAAAGGCCGCCGCGGCGGCGGCATTGGCCTCCGTTGATGCGAACACGTCGGCCTACAGCGGCACCGGCGACCTGTCGGGGCCGAATATCGGTTGTGCGCTGATGGAAAGGACGCAGCGCGGGTGGGGTGTGCTGCCAGGATTACTGCTGCTCGTTCCCCTGCTCCTCTTCCTCCTTCGACGGCGGCTTGAGCGGCAGCGTGCGCACGTACTCCGGTGAGAGCAGGTAGGTCTCGTCGACCCCCTCGAGCTGGGCGTAGTATTTCCCTGCCTCGTTGTGCCGTCCGATCTTGAGCGTGAGCGGCGCTCCTTCGCGTCGCAGTATCTTGACCGTCACCGGCGGGTAGAGGAGTCCCGCGTCGGCGAGTTCGACCTCGTCGTCGAAGCCGACGGCCTGCGCGCTGACGAAGCGGCGCACGATGTCGGCCGCTTCATCGCCGGAGACCTCTCCCTCCTCGCTCCCCTCGAACGACCAGCGGTCGTCTTCGGCGCGGGTGATCGAGTAGACCCTCTCGGGCGATTTGATCTCGATCGCCTCGATGGCCTTCGGCTGCAGCTGCCAGAGCGTGCGCTTGCGCCAGTCTCGCTCCTCGGGCGAAAAGCGGCCGACGAGCGTGCGCGGGACGAGGAAGACGCGGTTCTCGCCCTCGCGCCGCACGTAGGTGCTCGTTGCGTCCGGGCCGCTCTTGCCGATGATCAAGTCGGCGATCTTCCGGTCGTTCTTTCCGGAGAGGACGAGCCGCAGTCCCGTCTGATCGTCGACCTGATAGAGCGCCTGCTTCTCCGGGTTGTCCGAGACGAGCGTCCCCTCCATCAGGCCGCTGAAGACGCCCAGCGCGTTTTCGATCCGCTCGGCGTCGGCCAGGTGCCAGCGCAGGATCGGAAGCGCGCGTTCCTCCTCCTGCAGGAGCTGCTTGCGCAGCGGCGTGACCATCTCCTCGACGAGCCACTTCGTCTCCTCGCGCTTGAGCTGTGTGCCGGAGATGAGCTGCGATATCTCCACGCGCTCGACCGCCGCGACGTCGTAGTTCGGGTCGGCGATCAGGGGCTGCTCCGCGACATCCTCCACGCGCGGCCGCTCCGGGTTCTCGACGATGAGGATGACGAGCGCGACGACGACGGCGATGCCGAGATAGAGAAAGGGTCTCCAGGTGCGCTTCATGCGGACTCCTTTGCGGCCGCAAGTCGTCCATAGCGTGCGATGACGCGGCGGCGATGGCGGCGGCGGGCGAGCCAGACGGCGGCGCCGATTATGGCGAGCAAAATCGGCCCGGCGGCGACGTTGGCGGAGCGGATGATCGAGCGCGTGCTGTCGGAAAGCGTCGCGATCGGGCGTGCGGTGATCGCGCGCGAGCGGATGCCGATGAGCGCGTCGCCGATGACGAAGTCGTCCACCGTGTTTTCAAAGAGCATGGCGTTTGCCGGGAACTCCTGCAGGAAGCGGTCGCGCACCCAGCGCGAGGAGCCGACGGCGAAGATCCGTCCGCCCGCCTCCCCCGCGTCGGCGAAGGGGCCGCGCGCGAGCGCGATGAGGACGCGCCGTCCCAGCTCGCCGGTGCGAAAACTTTCGGCCGCCGCCTGCGGAGCGAGCGCGGCTTCCGGAGGAGCGACGACCGCCTCGGCCGTCGAGAGTGCGAGCGCCGTCTCGGAAGCGTGCCCCTGGGGGGAGAGCGCAATCGCGTTCGTCCAGGGGAGGATCGCCTGCTCGAGGTCGGCGACGATCGGCACCTCGCCGTTGAAGCGATCGCGCCGGATGTCGAGCCAGTAGGGGTAGGGCATGCGGTAGGTCACCATCCCGCCGGCGAAGGAGGCCATCGCGTTGGCGGTATCGAGCACGAAGCCCTCGCCGATGGCGATGCCGTAGCGCGCGAGCCAGTCGATCGCGTCGGTCTCGACCGGCGTCCGTTCGAGCGCCGGAGTGACCTCGGCGCGGTCGACGAGGGCGATGACGCGTCCGCCGTCGGCGAGATAGCGGTCGAGCGCGGCGAGCGCCTCGGGCGTGATGGCGCGCGGCGAGGCGAGGACGATCGCCGGGAGCGTCGCGGGATCGAGTTCGTCGGGCTGCTCCGCGTCGAGATCGGTTACGGTGTAGCGGTGCCCCAGCAGCGAACGGATGCCGGCGAAGCCGTCGAGCGGATCGGCGGGCAAATAGCCGGGCGACCACCAGCCGATCGACGGGCGCTCCTCCGTGGCGACCTTCCTGATCGCGACGGTCAGCTCGTACTCGAGGTTTTCCAGACGATCGACGACCGGCAACACCTCCTCCCGGTCGCTGTGGAAGACGGCGATGCCCAAAAATATCTTTGCCACCTCCTGCTTGTCGTGGCGGACGACGTTGAGCTGGATCGGCGGGATGCCGACGAGCGCCGCCTTCTGCTCCTCCATGAGTGAGCGGCCCGGATCGATCGCCTCGATCTGCAGGCGAGTCCCGGCGACGCGCTTGAACTCCTCGAGCAGGTCGTCGACCCCGCGGCGCAGCGGCTCGAGCTGCGGCGGGAGGTCGCGCGTGAAATAGAGGCGCACCGTTACGACGTCATCGAGGTCGTCCAGCACAGCGCGCGTGGCCGGGGCGAGCGTATATATCTCGTTTTCGGTGAGATCCAGGCGCACCGGATGGCGCGCGAAGAAGTAGTTGGCGGCGGCCAACAGGATGAGCGCCGCGATGATCGTCACGATGCCGTGTGCGCGTCTCATGTGCGGGCCCGCCTTCCCACGATGCGGACGTTGATCCAGAGGAAGAAGCCGATGGCCGAGCAGTAATAGAGGATATCGCGGCTGTCGATCACGCCGCGGGCGATCGAGGCGAAGTGGGTGCCGAGTGCAGCGTAGTGGATCGCCTGCGCGAGCAGTCCCCCCTCGCCGCCGAGCACCAGCGGCGTGCCGGCGACGAGCAGCAGGAAGTTGACCGCGACGCCCACGACGAAGGCGATGATCTGGTTCTCGGTCAGCGACGAGACGACGAGGCCGACGGAGAGATAGGCGCCGCCCAGGAAGAGCAGACCCACGTAGCCGCCGACGACCGGACCCCAGTCGAGGTCGCCCACCAGCGTGACGGAGAGGGGGATGGTGAGTGTGAGCGCCAGCGCGGTGGCGATGAGCGCCAGCCCCGCCAGGAACTTCGCCATGACGATTTCGACATCGCGCACCGGGAGCGTGCAGAGCAGCTCCAGCGTCCCCAGCTTGCGTTCGTCCGCCCATTTCCCCATCGCGATGGCGGGGAGGAAGAAGAGGAATATCCAGGGCATCAGGCGGAAGAGATCGCGCAGATCCGCCTGGCCGATGAGAAAGAAGGCGCGGAAGAAGAGCCAGGCGACCGCGACGAGGAAGGTCGCCAGCGAGACGTAGGCGATCGGGCTCGTGAAGTAGGCCCGGTATTCACGCCAGGCGATGACGGCAGTGTTTAACATAGTGGTTCGTGATTCGTAATTCGTGATCCGTGATCCGAAAAAAAGCAGTTCGAATCACGAGTAACGAATGACGAATCACGTTGTTTGCGTGAGTTCCCGAAAGACCTCTTCGAGCGAGGCCGACTCGCGCGTCAGCTCCGTGAGCGTCAGCCCCTCGGCGACCGCCCAGCGGAAGAGCTCCCCGGCGCATTCCTCCTTCCGATCCGTCGTCAGCACGAGCCGTTGGACCGGCGCTTCTGCCGCCGAACGCCACTCGGTCGTAAAGCCGGCGAGTTTCGTCAGCGCCCGCTCGACCGCATCGCGCGAATCCGCCAGGGCGATGCGATAACCGGCCATCGAGCCGCGCCGTTGCACGAGTTCGTCGATGCTCCCCTCGCCCACCAGCCGCCCGCCGTCGATGATCAGCGCGCGGCCGCAGGTCGCCTCCACCTCCTGGAGGATGTGTGTGGAGAGCACCACGGTGCGCTCGCGCCCGATCGCGGTGATGAGCGCGCGGATCTCCTGGATCTGGTTCGGATCGAGGCCGGAGGTCGGTTCGTCGAGGATGAGGATCGGCGGGCGGTGGAGCATTGCCGCGGCGAGCCCCACGCGCTGGCGATAGCCCTTCGAGAGGGCGCCGACCGGCCGCCCCACGACCGCGGCGAGCCCGCAGGTGGCGACCATTTCCTCGATCGCGTCGCTGCGCTCGCGCCCCGCCATCCCGCGCAGGCGGCCGACGTAGTCGAGCAGCGACGTGACCTCCAGGTCGTCGTAGAGCGGCGCGTTTTCGGCGAGATAGCCGATGCGGCGGCGGGCCTCCACCGGGCGCTCGGCCACCGGGATGCCGTCGACGGTCACCGCGCCACCGTCGGCGGCCAGATACCCCGTGGCGATGCGCATCGTCGTCGTCTTCCCGGCGCCGTTGGGGCCCAGCAGCCCCACGACCTCGCCGCGCGCGACCTCGAAGGAGAGATCGACGACGGCGCGGAGGGCGCCAAAGGATTTCTGCAGTCGATCGATACGGATCATAGGATTGGCGCGGATTGTAAAGCTCCCCGACGCGATGTCAACAGGGGGAAGAGGGGACGGACCCCGCAGGGGCCCTTCACCGATTCTTACAGGGGACAGACCCCGCAGGGGCCTGTCCCCGATTTGTTTACAGCGGTGTGACGGGGCTCTTTTCTTTGCGTTCGCGGCGGTTTCCTTGGTTTTCATTGCCTCCCCCCGAGCGATCTGGTAGGGGCCGCGGCGATGATCATCGGGCTCACCGGCAAGAATGGATCGGGCAAGGGCGAGGTCGCCCGCTTTCTCACCGACAGCGGCTATGAGTACTTCTCGCTCTCCGACGCCGTCCGCGACGAGATCGCCGCGCGCGGCGAGGAGGTGACGCGCGATCGGCTCATCGCCACCGCCAACCGCCTGCGCGCGGAGCATGGCGCGGGGGTGCTCGCCGAGCGCATCCTGGCCAAGCTCGGCCCCGAGGTGCACGCGGTGGTCGATTCGATCCGCAACCCCTTCGAGGTCGAGGCGTTGCGCCGCCGGCGCGACTTCTTCCTCGTCGCCGTCGACGCCGATCCGGAGATCCGCTTCGAGCGCGTGAAGGCGCGCGGCCGCGAAAACGATCCGACGACCTACGAGGCCTTCCTGGAGCTCGAGGCGAAGGAGGCCCACTCGCCCGATCCGACCACGCAGCAGCTCAACCGCACCGCCGAGATGGCCGACGCGGTCGTCTCCAACGACGGAACGGTCGAGGAGCTGCGCGAGCAGGTGCGCCAGGTCATCCAGGCGCTGGCGGCCAACGCGGGGCGCCCCGACTGGGACGAGTACTTCATGAACATCGCGCGGGTGGTGAGTTTGCGCGGCAACTGCATCAAGCGCAAGATCGCGGCGGTCATCGTGAAGGACAGGCGCATCATCTCCACCGGCTACAACGGCACGCCGCGCGGGATCCAGAACTGTAACGAAGGGGGCTGCCCGCGCTGCAACCACTTCGGCGCCTCCGGCGAGAAGCTCGACGAGTGCATCTGCTCGCACGCCGAGGAGAACGCGATCGTTCAGGCCGCCTACCACGGCGTCTCGATCAAGGGGGCGACGCTCTACACGACCTACTCCCCCTGCCTCATCTGCACGAAGATGATCATCAACTCCGGGATCACGGAGGTGGTCTACAGCCGCGCCTACACGATCAGCGAGCTGCCGCTTCGGCTCCTCCACGAGGCGGGGATCGCCGTCCGCCAGGTGGAGGAGGGGCGTGGCGCCTAGCGCTCCAACGGGCTGTTCTTTCGCGGCATTTCGGGCTCTCCCGGTCGGGCTTGCCCTTTCTTTCGAGCGTGCTATAGAAGCGAACTTCTTATCCATTTCGTAACCATACTGAGGGGAGGATGCATATGAGGAAGGCATGGGTGTTGGGCGCAGTGGCCGTTCTCGCGCTTTCGCTCGCCGCCTGCGGCGGAGGCGGCGGAGGCGGCGGCGGTGGTGGCGGCGATGTCGACCCGACCGTTTGCGGCGGGGCGACGCAGGGCTGCATCACCGGCAGCGTGACGGATGCGAACGACGCGGCGATCGCCGGTGCGACGGTCACGCTCCAGTCGGGGGCGGCGGCGCAGGTGATCAAGGCCGAGAGCGACCTCGCCACGGCGAACGAACAGGGGTGGTTCACCGCCAGCGGCATCGAGGAGGGCGAGCGCGTCGTCTGCTTCACGGCGGATGGCTATATCAAGAGCTGCCGGACGGTGACGATCGACGGGACGGAGACCACGCGCATCCCGCCGGTGTCGCTCGTCTCGCGCGGCACGGCGCAGACGGTGACGAACGTGAATTCCGGCGCAGCCGGCTGGACGACCGATGCGACGACCGGCGGCGGTATCGATTTTAATCAGGCCAACAGCGTCTGCGATGCCGATGGCACGGCGGTGGCCGGTGATATCGAGTGTTATATCGCGCCGGTCGATGTGACGAGCGACGCGGGTTTGGCGCTCGCGCCGCAGAACTTCCGCGCGACGGCCGCCGATGGCAGCACGGGGATGATGATCTCATCGGCGATGATGGCGATCGAGTGCGAGCAGAACGGCACTGCGGTCAACCTCTGCACCGGCAAGACCGCGAACGTCCGCATCCCGATCTACGGGAGCGACACGAACTGTAACGACACCGACGTCAACCCGGCGACGATTTTGGGCTGGCGCTTCGACGAGGCGACCGGCGCCTGGGTGCAGTACGATACCGGAAATTTTGCGATCACCTGTGGCGGAACGGGCACGGGATCACAGTGGTATACCGGGACGGTCGATCACCTCACCTGGATCAATGGCGACCGCCTGGTCGACGATGCTTGCCTGACGGGGACGGTCGTCGGTTCGGCGGGCGGCAGCGGCTCGGCGCTCACGACGGTGCGCTGCTGGGGCTCCGGCTGGACGAATACCGTCACCGCGAACGCCGACGGCACCTTCTGCGTCCCGGTTCCGGTCAGCCGCACCTATACCTGTACGGCGGGGGACAGCTCGCGTTGGCTCGACGCGGCCGATCAGAAGACCGGCACGGCGCCGGCTACGTCCGTGGACTTTCCGGTTGCCACCTGTCCGGCGGAGGGGTGTGAGGATATCGGCGAGTTCATCTTCGCATCGCCGATCATGACCTCCACGCTCACGTGGGGTGCATCGCCCTCCGACCTCGATTCGCACTTTGTGCGTCAGGGCGCGGAGAGCAGCCAGATCTACTACGGCGACCGCGATACGGCGCTTGATGCCGAGATGGCGGATGTCCTGATGAACAAGGGTTCTCTCACCGGCGAGCCGTACATCTACCTCGACACCGACGACACCACCTCGTACGGCCCGGAGGTGACGACGATGCTCGAGCAGGCGACGGACGGCACCTACCGCTTCTGCGTGCGCAACTACAGCGGCGAGGCGGGCGGTGGCCTCTGCGATTCCTCCGCCCAGGTGCGCGTGAGCGTCCCGAACACCGGAGGCGTGCGCGTCGAGGAGGATCGGGCGGTTCCGACCTCCTGCCCGGCATCCTCGAGCGGTCACCTGCTCTGGCAGGTCTTCGAGATCACGGTCTCGAACGGCACGGTGACGAGCTACGAGAACCTCGACAGCATCGTCGATTCCGCCAGCTCGAGTACCGCGGGGACCGACTGCTTCGGCAGCTGAAGCACAGGGTCCTCATGAGAGAAGCAGACCGGCCGCCTTCGGGCGGCCGGTTTTTTGTTGCCTTGCCCGGCGCGAGCCGCTAGCTCTCCGGGCATGTCGACGACCCCCTCCAAGGAGCTCGCCACATTTCCGAATCCGAACCCGGAGCGCGACTACGTGATCGAGATGGAGTGCCCGGAGTTTACCTGCCTTTGCCCGATGACCGGTCAACCCGACTTCGCCGACATCGCCATCCGCTACGT
>CAYPII010000058.1:0-13165 GCA_964410765.1 uncultured Myxococcales bacterium
CGGGTGCGAAGAGGACTCTCACCTCCAAGCGAGTGCGCCCGGCAGGGCGCACAAATGAAAACCCCCGGCCTCACGGCCGGGGGCTTCTTGTCATTCTCGCGAAGTCGTTTAGCACTTCGTGACGTTCGCGGCCTGCAGACCCTTCGGGCCCTGCACGACCTCGAACTCGACAGTCTGGCCTTCGGTGAGGGTCTTGAAGCCATCACCCTGAATCGACTGGAAGTGGACGAAGACGTCGTCGCCACCCTCTTCGGGGGCGATGAAGCCGAAGCCCTTCCCATCATTGAACCACTTCACCTGACCGCGCTTCCGTTCGTTCGACATAACTGTCTTCCTTTCGTTCGATCGATCCCGTTCGCAAACAAAAAACGCGGGTCCGGATCATCCGGGCTCGCGTTCAGCCGTAACCATTTACGCTGTCTTCGAACACCATGATCGATCTCGTTCTCGGGCTGTATACGGGCAACCCGCTCATCTGGCAAGGAAAATCGCCATCGCCCCCAGTAGGCCCCTCACCCATCCAGGGCACCGGAAATCGAGTGTGGCCAGACCAGCGTGGCCAGGACGAGGATAACCGCGCTCAGCGGCAGGGCCAGGAAGATCGGGTAGTCGAAGGGGTCGAGCGCCGGCACGAACTCCAGGAGCAGGTAGGTCACCGCCCCCACCACCGCGCTCGCGAGCGCCGCCCCCGAGGAGACGCGGCGCCAGAGCATGCCGCCGAGCGTCGGGGCGAAGAGACCGCAGACGATGAGCGAGTAGGAGAGGAGGATCGCGTCGAGCACGGTGGGGACGAGCAGGGCGATCATCACCGAGGCCGCCCCGACGACGACGACGAGCAGGCGCGAGAGCGCGAGCACCCGCGCGCGCGGCGCATCGGGGCTGATGAAACGCTGATAGAGGTCGTTGACGAAGTTTCCCACCGAGGCGAGCAGGCAGCTGTCGGCGGTGCTCATGATCGCGGAGAAGTAGGCGGCGATGACTACCCCCGCCACGCCGATCGGCAACACGTCGCGGATCACCAGCGGCAGCCCCATCTCCGGCTCCGCCCCCGGATAGAGGACGCGCCCCATCATGCCCAAGAAGACGCCGACGAAGGCGACGATCGGCCACTCGAGAAAGGCGGCGAAATAAAACGCGCGCCGCGCCTCGCGCTCGCTGCGCATCGCGAAGATGCGCTGATAGAGCGTCATCGCCAAAAACCAGATCGGGATGATCGCCATCATCCACATCAGGAACTGCTTGCCGGAAACATTGGAGAGACTGAAGTGAGCTGCGGGGAGTGCCGCGCGCATCCCCTCCCACCCCCCCGCCTCGATCCAGGAGAAAGGGACCGCGACGAAGAGGAGCCCGCAGAGCAGGACGATCCACTGGAGCGTGTCGGTGTAGACCACCGCCTGCAGACCGCCCAGGCAGGTGTAGAGGATGATCACCCCCGCCATGATCGCCACCGCCGCATGCAACGAGATGTCGAAGGCGGCCGAGGAGAGCTTCGCCCCGGCGAGGATCTGGGAGCCGACGAAGCCGGCGTAGCCGACCGCCGAGAGGATCGCCGCGACCAGACGGATGCGTCCGTCGAAGCGCTCCTCCAGATACTGCGGAAAGGTGAGGAGCTTGCGCACGGCGCCCAGTTTCCAGACGCGCGGGACGACGACGCCCGCGGCGAGCAGCGCCCCCACGAAGCCGGTGAAGAGGAGCCAGCTCCCAGCGAGCCCCATCGTGAAGCCCAGGCCGCCGAGGCCGATGGAGAAGCCGCCGCCGACGTCGGTCGCAGCGATCGAGAGGCCGATGTGGCCGGCGGTCATCTTCCGATCCGCGACGAAGTACTCCTCCACGCGCTCCTGGCGACGGTAGAAGAAGAAGCCGATGCCGACGACGACGAGAAAGTAGAAACCGATGATACCGTAGTCGATGGGATGCATGCGTCTTTCGTAACGGAGATGCGATCGCGATGCAAATCGCGGCGGGAGGGGCGTCCGCCGAAATGGCGCAGCGGCCGCCCTGCGGCGGTTTCCGCAGCGTTGACGGGGACCGCGCACAGGTGGTAGAGAGCGCGCTCCCATGCGCATACGCTTCCTCATCTGTGCGGCGATCATCGCGCTGCTGGTCACCGGCGCGGCCCAGGCCGGCCGTGCGAACAAGTATGCTCGGACGCGGGCCGGGAAACCGGCTGCCGAAGAAGCCACCGCGGCGGCGACCCGCCCCGCCTCCATCAACGATGTCTACGTCATCCACTTCGTCATCGACGGGACCAACCGCGCGGCCTTCGAGGCGGCACTCGCGTCGGGCGCGCTCCCGACGACCCGGGAGCGCTTCGTCGAAAAGGGCGCGGTCTTTGACGGGGCGGTCTCGAACTTCCCCTCGACCTCGCCGACGATCTACCAGAGCTACACGACGGGACTGCTGCCGGGTCACGCGGGGATCCCGCACCTGGAGCGCTTCGACCGACAACGGCGGGAGGTCATCGACTACCTCACCCCCGCCGGCTTCGACCGCGTCAACAGCGACCTGATCAACCGGCGCGCGCTCGAGAATCCGGCGGTCGCCGACCTGGATGCCACGAACACGATCTTCGAGCTGCTCGCCGGATATCCCAGTGCCGCGATCTACACGAACGTTCGGCGCGGCGCGACGATCCGGCACCCGGAGCGCGCGCCGATCCGCGCCATCTGGAACACCTACGTGGCGGAGAACATCCCCGCCGTCGACCGGCTCGCCTACGACGAGATCCTCGACCTCTATGCGGAATCGTTCGACGAAATCCCGCGATACATGCTGGTGGGCCTCTATTCCTCCGACATCGCCGGACACCACGACGGGCCGCAGAGCGATGCAGTCGCCGCGGTGCTCACCCAGTTCGACCTCTTCCTGAAAAAGTTCTTCGGACTCCTCGAACAGCGGGGGCTGGCGGGGAAGACCTTCGTCATCGTCTCGGCCGATCACGGCATGCATGAGACGGGGAAGCTCTTCCGGCTGCAGAAGATGCTCGAAAAACGCGGCGTGCGCGTGAAGCCCAGCGACCCGCGCGTGCAGGACTATACGCTCTACGCCGCCAACCGCGGCGTAGTCTCCTCGCACCTCTACATGAAGCACAACGGCGGCTTCGAACCGCTGACCGATGCGGAGCTGCTGCGGCGCCACCCGACACGCACGCGGGGCCCGATCGATCTGATCGAGGCGATCCGGTCGCTCCCGGCGACCGACCTCGTCGTCGTCCGCGACGGCGAGCGGCGCGTACGCCTCTTCGACTGCGACGGGCGGGAGGCGACGATCAGCTGTGCCACACTCGATGCGCAGGAGTACTGCCGCTACCGCTTCGATCCGACGCGCGGTGATCCACTCCACTACGCCGACAACCAGAAGCTCGCTCCGCTGCTGGACGGCCGCCCGCACCACTCGCGCGACTGGCTCGTCGCGACGATCGACGAGCGCTATCCCGATGCCGTCATTCAGCTCTCGCAGATCTTCCGCGACGGACGCGCGGGGGATTGCTTTGTCACCGCGCGCGCCCCCTACGGCTTCCGGAAGGCGAAGCGCGGCAGCCACGGCGGCGCGCAAAATGAGGATATGCGCGTGCCGCTGCTCATCACCGGCCCGGGGGTCCCGGTCGGGCGCCATGGGGCGATTAGGCCGGCCGACCTCTACCCGCTCCTGCTCGAGTGGTTCGGGCTGCAGGTCCCCGCCGACAACTACGACGGCACGCACCCCTTCCGCACTGAGCGACGCGATCCGGCCTGGGCGACGCTCGCCGCGGTGGAGCTCGTCCTGCGCGAAGAGCCGCCGCTCAATAAGATGATCGGCGTCCCCGACTTCGTGCGCGCGGAGATCACGCCACTGGCCCCCGCGCACCGCTTCCCGCACCTGCTCTCGCTCGCCCGCCAGGAGCTCCGCCGTCGAGCCGATATGGTCCGCGCGATCCGGGGATACATCGAACGCCTGGAACGACAGGGGCGCGACGACGATGCGCCGCGCGTCGTCGCCCCGGCGTATCGCAAGGACCACCTGGCGGTCGCGCGCCGCGCGTTACATGACGCCGAGACCGGGCTGCTCGCGATGGAGGAGGCGATCGCGATCTTCTCGAAGTGCCGCAACCTCAACAGCACATCGTGCCAACGGTTATAATGATCGCTTTCTTCTTCAATCGAAACGGCCTGATGGTCCGCCTGATGGAGGCGCTGGGCGCGGCACTGCTCATCGCCACGATCATTTCCTTCTTCGTGCGCGGCACAAGCGCACTCGCGATCGCCCTCTTCCTCCTCATCATGATCGAGTACGGCTTCATCCGCTCCTGCGCGACGGTGCGCTGGTATCGCGGCCTCCCCCGGGGCTCCGGGATCGAGCTGCAGTTTCGCAAGGCGCTCGTCCCGGCCGGCTACGCGATGACGATCCTCCTCGCGTTCTATCTGATCACGCAGTGGACGGTCCTCCTCGGCATCCTCGCCTTCCTCCTGGCCGTCGTCGCCCACGTCAACGTCATCCTCCTCGTCTTCCATCATCGCGACCGCGATCCCGCTCCCGTGAACGGCCTCTCGACCCCTCCCGCGACGAAGTCGGATAATTCATGACGCAGCAATAGCTGCGGCAAAAAATAATCACCCTTACAACATCTTGTAATTACTATATAATATATTGCGCTTGCTGTTTCCTCCCTGGACAACTATGACGCGTTCTGGTAGGCGGGGACCATGCCGACACTGCACGAATTCCTGACGGGCTTCGGATGGCCCGAGGCGATCCTCACCGCGATCATCGTCATCATCATCGTCGCGGCGCGCGAATGGAACCACCTCTTCGGGAGGAGCACGCGATGAATCCGAGACACACCACCCCGCTCACGCCGGGGGAGATGGAGGAAACCAAGGAGCACATCCTCGCCGCCGGGCGCGAGCTGCTGCTCGCAGCACACGGGGCGCTGCGCTTCTGCCTGAACTACGCCGGGCAGGCCGCCCCCGAGGGGTCGCGCACGCACGTCGTCGGCTTCTTCGAGAAGGCGATCGCCGTCGCCGACGAACTCGGCCGGGGACTCGTGCAGTCCGCCCCGGTGACCGACGCCGCGCGCAAGGCAGCGGGACCGCTCATGGACGCCATGGAGCGCGAGATGGAACAGCAGGCGCAGCGCTTTCGGCGGAATCGCACGGAGGGCTGTCCGGCGAAGGGCCCGATGCGCAAGAAGAAGAGGAAGAAGAAACAGATGAAGAAGAAGACGATGAAGCGAACGTCGAAGCAGAAACGAGAGCGGAGGTAATATGGCACACAAGCACCCGAAGGTCATCAAGCGGTACCAGAACCGCAAGCTCTACGACACGTCGGACTCCTGCTACGTCACGCTGGAGGACATCAGCGAGATGATCAAGGTGGGCGAGGATATTCAGGTCGTCGACAATACAACGAAGGAGGATCTCACCGGCGTCACGCTCGCGCAGATCATCTTCGAGGAGCAGAAGAAGAAGACGAACGTCATGCCGCTGAACACCTTCCGCGACATCATCCAGGGGGGCGGGGAGGCGCTGCGCGACCTCGTCACGCGCGGGGCCAAGGAGTTCGGCAACGTGCGCGAGTTCGTCGACGACAAGGTCCGGCCGGCGGTCTCGAACATCCAGAGCATCCCCTCGCTCCAGGCGGAGATCGATACGCTCAAGCGCAAGCTCAAGTCGCTCGAGCGGCGGCTGACCACCCTCGAGAGCTCCTAGCACAACGATGCGCGTCCGGCTCACAACAGCGTTTCTCCTCCTCGCGCTCGTCGCTCCGGCGGGTGCACTCGCCTATCGCCTCCCGGCCTATACGATGACCGACGAGGAGCACGCGCGCCCCGCCGAGGACTCGCTCGCCGCCTATCGTGCAGAGCTCGCCGTGCTGGGGCAACGTGCCGACATCGGGCGCATGCGCCGCTATCGCCGCAACCCGAAGCTGCGGCTGGGTGCCGCAGAGCGCGACGCCCTGGGCAGATATGATCGGCTCGTCGAGGCGATCGACTTCTGGGAATACGTGACAAAGCTCAAGGCAGATATCATTGCGCTGCAAGCGGAGCCGGATATTCTCGCGCGCACGGAGGCCGATGCGATCGCGAAGAGGACCATCGCGACGATCTACCGCCTCTCGCAGGAGTACGACGTGCGCGGATCGGCCTGGTTTCACAACTTTCTGGTGAACCAGGGCGAGCGCAGCGGGGGGCACTGCTATCACTATGTCGCCGCGCTACTGGCCGCACTCGACCGCCCGTGGAAACGCTATGCGCTCCACTGGGGGGAGGCCTGGCCGGAGAAGCTGCGCGAGAACAACGCGCTGGTGATCACCGCCGCCGGCTCCCCCTTCGCCGAGGGGATTGCCGTCGACGCCTGGCGGCGCGGGAGCCGCCCCTTCTGGACGGCGGTCGCCACCGACCGCTTCCCCTGGAAGGAGCTCCCCCCCGGCGAAGTCAACGAGAGCTTGCGCCCCCCCTCGTGGCGCAATCCCTAGCGTCTCCCCCGATCATTCGATCTCGAGGAAATCCTCCAGGCGTTTGCGGGCGAGCTCAGAGAGCCCGACGAAGCGGACGCCGACGCCCGGACCGCCCACCGGATTGCCGCGCGCGTGGCGGACGACCTCGCCGGTGACGCGGACCGGCCGCTTGTGCCCGGGGAGGGCGAATGAGAGGAAGAGCATCGTCCCGCGACGCACGGGGATATCGGAGGCAAGAAAGAGCCCCCCCATGCTGATGTCCAACGAGTAGACGTAGAAGAGGCCATCGCCGAACTCGTCGTCGAAGACGACCTCGGTGCGATAGGGGCGCCGCGGATAGAGGCGCCGCTCCTGCTGCTGCGCGCGCGCCATCATATCCCCTCCTTGCGCAGCAGACTCCCCACGAGCGCCGCGAGCTCATCCGGGTGAAAGGGACGCATGATGACCGCCGCCTTCGACAGCTTGCGCAGCCGCTCGGCCCACTTCTGCTCCGCCGGCGTCGGCCGGCAGAGGAAGATCTTCGGCGTGCGCCGAAAGGGCTCCTGCTCCTCGGCGGTCCGCACGATCTCGTCGAACTTCTTGCCGAAGACGTTCGAATTGATAATGCCCAGGTGCACGCGCTCGCGCCGAAAGAAGTGCGGCCGCGCCTCCTCGAAGCGGCGCCGTACGATGAGCGTCGCGCCGATCGGCGCCAGCAACAACCGATAGAGGTTGCCCGCCAGCTCCGAGCGGTCGGCGACGACGATGCGTGGCTCATCGATCATATCCACACCATACCGCTCGGCGAGCGCCGTGGCAAGCGGCCCTCCCGGGCAAAGCCACGCCCATCGGCCCCGTCCCCCTGCGACTTCCTCCCTTGACTTTTCGGGGGGGGTCCCTTATCGTGCCCACCAGTGAGTCGTCTAACCCATTCGAAACTCTTGAGAATTTAACTTTTCTGCTGAAGGAGGGGGTCATGAAGAGATTGGCATTCGCGGTGGTCGCGGTCGCATGTGCCGCAATGGTCTTTGGTTGTGCGCAGCACCAGAAGAAGCCGAGGGCGAAGGCGGCGCCGGGCCTGCAGCGTATCCACTTCGACTTCGACAAGTCGAACATCAAGCCCGAGTACGAGCCGGTGCTCCAGGGCAACGCCGAGTGGATGCGCGCGCATTCAGACAAGACGGTCACGATCGAGGGGCACTGCGACGAGCGCGGCTCGATCGAGTACAACATCGCGCTGGGCGATCGCCGTGCGAAGTCGGCGAAGAGCTACCTGACGAACCTGGGCATCCCGGACGGCCGGATGAACACGATCTCCTACGGCAAGGAGCGCCCGCTCTGCACGCAGCACACCGAGAGCTGCTGGTGGCAGAACCGTCGTGATGAGTTCGTCGCTTACTGAGGCGGCGGGCATGCAACGCGGTTTCCTGTGATAACCGCACCGCGCAGCGCGCTCCCCGAGGGCGCGCTGCGTTTTTTTGCCCGGCGCGGCACCGGGCCATGAGGAGGAGACGATGCGCCTCTCACCATCCCTGACGATCGCTGCGGCGACGATCTCGCTCTTCGCCGCGGGCGCGGCGCAGGCCAATCCGGATGACGCGCGCGTCAAGGCGCTGGAGCAGAAGGTCGACGCGATCCAGGACACGTATCTGCGCAACAATCAGCAGATCGCCTCGTCGCTGGCGCGCTCGCACGCGATCGAGTCGGAGTTCACCCAGCTCAAGGGTCAGATCGAGACGAACAAACACCTGATCGAGCAGCAACACGGCGATCTCCTTCGGCAGATCACCGGCCTCGACCACCGCATCCAGGCGATCGAGGATCGGATGGCGATCTTCTCGAGCCAGCTCTCCAAGGCGCTCGGCACCGTCTCCCCCGACGTCGCGAAGGAGGGGGAGCTCTACCAGAAGGGGCTCGACCTCGTCGACAAGGCGAAGTACCTGGAGGCCGCCGCGGTCTTCCAGAAGTTCCTCAAGCAGTATCCGAAGAGCCAGTTCGTCCCGAACGCGCGCTACTGGATCGGCGAATGCTCCTACTCGGTGCGCGATCTGCAGCAGTCGATCAAGGCCTTCCAGACCTTCGTCGAAAAACATCCGCGCAACCCAAAGGTGCCGGAAGCGATCCTGCGCCAGGGTGACGCCTTCAACGAGCTGGGAATGCCCGACGAGGCGCGCGCCTTCTATCAGAAGGTGATCCTGAGCTATCCGAAGAACGCGGCAGCCGAACGCGCACGTGCAAAGGTCAAGCGGCTCGACGAACGCAAGGCCGAGGCGGCGGGAACCCCGCCAGGGCTCGGTTCCTATCCGAACGAGACGCTCGACCAGCGGCGCCAGCGCCTGCGCGGGACGGTGAAGGGAGCGACGAAAGCAGACGATGCAAAACCCGCCGGCGGTGCTCCCGTGAGGGACTTCTGAGAGACCATGCGCATCCTCGGCATCGAATCCTCCTGCGATGAGACCGCGGCCGCCCTCCTCGAGGGCGATCGCATCCGCTCCAGCGTCGTCGCGACGCAGCACGATGTGCACGAGCGCTTCGGCGGCGTCGTCCCCGAGCTCGCTTCGCGCCGGCATCTGGAGAACATCGTCCCCTGCATCCGTCGCGCGCTCGACGAGGCCAAAACGACGCTCACCGACCTCGACGGCGTTGCCGTCACCTGCTGTCCGGGGCTGCTGGGATCGCTGCTGGTGGGCATCTCCGCCGCAAAGGGAATCGCCTTCAGCCGAGGCCTCCCGCTCATCGGCATCAACCACCTGGAGGGGCACATCAATGCCGCGGCGCTCGAGTTCGGCGAACCGCCGACCCCCTTCGTGGGGCTCGTCGTCTCGGGGGGACACACATCCCTCTACCGCGTGGGCGGCTTCGGCGACTACCGGCTGCTGGGGGCCACGCGCGACGACGCGGCGGGCGAGGCCTTCGACAAGGTGGCGAAGCTCTTGGGGCTGGGCTATCCCGGCGGCCCCGCGATCGACCGCGCCGCCGTCGACGGCGATCCGCACGCCTTTCGCTTCACCCATCCGAAGTTCGACCGCGGAAACGAACTCGATTTCAGCTTCAGCGGCATCAAGACCGCGGTGCTGTTGCTGCACCGCAAGGAGGAGGCGCACGGATCGGTCGGCACGGCGTTCGTGCACGACGTGGCGGCGAGCTTCCAGGAGACGGTGGCACAGATCCTCGTCGATCGGCTGATGGAGGCGGCGAGGCGCGAGGGAGCGAAGGCGGTAGTGCTCGCCGGCGGCGTCGCGGCCAACCGGCGCCTGCGCGCGCTGCTCGCCGAACGCGCGGAGGAGGCCGGCATCGCGCACCGCATCCCGTCGATGGCGCTCTGCACCGACAACGCCGGGATGATCGCATACGTCGGCGCGAAGCGGCTCGCGCGCGGCGAGCGAAGCGGTCTCGATCTCAACGCCATCGCCAACCAGGAGATCGGCACCTCTCCCGTGTAGGGAGGGAACACGATGAAAGCACCCTCCGTCCCATTCCTGCTCAAGAAATACGGCGTGCGTCCGAAGAAGCGCCTCGGACAGAACTTCCTCGTCCCGCTCCCCACGATGCAGAAGATCGTCGATGCACTGGAGCTGCATTCCGATGACGTCGTCATCGAGATCGGCCCGGGGCTGGGGGTCATGACGGCGCTCGCCGCGCGCCGCTCGTCGCTCGTGATCGCCATCGATAAAGACGAGCAGCTCGTTGCAATTGCAAAGGAGGAGTTCGGCAACACACCCAACATCATCTGGATGCATGCGGATATCCTGAAAGTGTCGGTTGAAGACCTGATCACCGACTCCGCAGCATTCAAGTGCGGAACGCGGAATTCGGAACGCGGAATTGAGCCAAACTCCGCACTCCGCACTCAGCACTCCGCACTCAAAATCCTTGGCAACCTCCCCTACAATATCTCCTCGCCGGTCCTCTTCTGGATGCTCGACGACCGCAGCGCCATCGCGCGCGCGATCGTCATGCTCCAGAAGGAGGTGGCGATGCGACTCGTCGCCTCACCGGGGACGAAGGACTACGGCATCCTCGCCGTCCTCTTCGGCGCCTTCGCCGACACGAAGAAACTCTTCGACGTCTCGCCGAAGAGTTTCCTCCCGCCGCCGGAGGTCACATCGGCGGTCGTCCGGATCGACTTCCGCGAGGGGAAACACGCCGTGGACGACGAACTCTGGTTCCGACGGGTGGTGAAGGCCGCCTTCGGCCAGCGCCGCAAGACGATCCGCAATGCGTTCCTGGGCGCGGCCGGCCTCAAACTCGATGCCGAGCGAATCGACGCCGCGCTGGAGGTGGCGGGGATCGATCCGAAGCTCCGCCCGGAACGCCTGAGTGTCGAAACGTTTGCAGCACTCGCGAATGCGCTCCACGGATAAGGAAGGAGGCGCTATGCGTTCGACGATCATCGCCGTCATCCTGTTCACCGGCATCATCTTCACAGGAGGGAACGCCATGGCACTCGAGATCACGAGCAGTGCGTTTTCGAACGAAGGGGCGATCCCCGCGAAGTACACCTGTAAGGGGGTCAATGAAGGGGCACGTCCTGGAACAGGCGCAGGTGATGGGAACGTTTTCAAAGTAGGGATCGCTGCCAAAATTGGAAGTCACTTCGCTGTCATTCTGAGCGACAGCGAAGAATCCCCCGACTCCCCGGAGATCCTTCGCGGATTTTATCCTGAGTTCAGTCGAAGGGCTCAGGATGACGTCCTTGGGGCATCAATGAACAGCCGCCGCCACCGCCACCGCCGGTGAACTCGGTCTCCGGGAGTCGCCACCCCTCGTGCAATGGCGGGTTGATCGTGCAGCTGTCGGTCACCGGGTTGTAGCGCTCCCCCGGTCCGCAGATCGAGATGCAGTTGCTCATGCCGCCGTCCCACGCGGTCCCCTGCGGGCAGACGCAGTTACCGCTGCCGTCGTCGGCACGCGGCGGCGCGCACGCGGCGGCGTCGATGCAGGCGGTCCCCGTCCAGAGTTGGCCGTCCGGGCAGACGCAGCGCGTGTTCCCGTCGGCGGCGATCCGACCGTCGGTGCAGGCACAGGCGTTGTTCTCGATCGCCATCTCCGGGTTCTCGCAGACGCAGAGCTGATCGACGAGCGTGGAGCCGGCCGGGCACTCGCCCTCGGTGCCGACGATCTCCACCGACTCGCTCGCCAGCGGCAGGCGGTGGAGCGCGAGCTGCGCACCGGTCGCCGGGTCGACGATCTCGAGCCGCGCCTCGAGCGTGAGCTCGTAGAGGTGGCCCGGCGCGCCCTGCACCCAGATCGCATAGCCGCCCTCCGGATCGGACGTCGTGTCGAAGTAGATGACCCCCTCCTCCTCGACCGAGGTCGGCGTGCTCCCGCCGGGGCCGGTGACGACGAGCCCGTCGGCGATCGCCTGCGCGTCGAGGCCGAGCTTCAGATCCACGCCGGTGAGCAGCGCATCCTCCTTCTTGTCGAGGAGCCGCACGCGCACCTTCGCCAGCCCCGGCGCCTGCTCCGGCGCCGCCGGCACCATGAATGCGTAGTATCCGGCGAGCAGCTGGATCGCCTTGAAGGCGTCGGAGAACTTCAGCTCGCCGTCGTAGTCGAAGTCGCCATACGGGAGCTCCCAGTTGACCTCCCAGATATCCGGCGGCGTGACCGCCGCGTTGCGCACCGAGACGACGTCGTCCGCGCCGAAGTTGTCCATCCCGTTGAAGTCGCCCAGACGCCGCGAGCCGTTCGGATCGACGCGGCCCGCGCCCGCGACCATCACCTTCACCTTCGGCGCGTTCGGATCGTCCGGATCGGGGACCGTCACCGCGCCGTCGGCATCATAATAGGTGAACGATTCGTTCGGGTCGCCGATGGGGGCGGTGTCCTGCCCCTCGGGACGCAGCGCGCGCACATAGCCGGCAAGCGTCGTGATCCCCGCCTTGCCCGCCTTCGCGCGGAAGCGGATCGTTGCCGTCTGGCGCGCGCTCGAAGCGGACAGCGGCGCGCTCATCACGTGCACGATGTAGAGGAAGCCGGTCTGGGCGGCCGGCGCGCCGGCGATCCCCTGCGACCCGCTCGCCTGCAGGTCGGAGCTGTCGGGGTAGGCGTTCGCCACACTCGGCTTGCCCGTCCCGTCGTCGACGACCTCCAGCAGCGCGCTGTTGTAGGTGACGACCATCTCGTAGGCCGCGAGCGGATGCCCGCCGGTGTTGATCCGCACCGGGAGGTCAAAGGCATCGCCGGGCTGGACGACCGGGACGAAGCGTCCGCGCGTCGGCCCCAGGTCGACGTCGCCCGCCGCCGGCGTCGCGTTGACCGCCGCCGCGAAGCTTCCGACCACATCGCCGCCTTTCACGTCGACCGCGGAGGCGATCTCGGCGGTGAGGGCCACCGCGCCGTTGTCGATGAGCGTCAGCCCGCCGTTCGCATCAAGCGATGCGATCGCGGAAGCCGCTGGCACCGCGTAGGTGACCGGCATCGCGATCGTCTCGTGCGAGAGCGCGAGCAGGCCGTCGATCACCTGCGCGCCGCTCGTCGCCACGATCGCGCGCGGCCCGCCCGCGCCGTATTCGGCCGCGATCTTCAGCGCCCCGGTGCCGCTCCCCTTGATGCCGGAGAGCGTTCCGTCGAAGGCGTCGACCGTATCGCCCGCCGCATCGACCGCGGCATTGTCCAGCCCGCCCTCGCCGGCGAGGTGCAGTGCCGTGATGTCGGCGCGGTCGGCGTCGAGCCCCGAGACGAAGAGGTCGACCGGATCGCTGGAATTGCCCTTCGCGACCGCGGTGAGCGAGAAGTCGGTCGTGCT
>CAYPII010000059.1:0-8356 GCA_964410765.1 uncultured Myxococcales bacterium
GCATCGCCTTCATGGACCTGATCGACAAGTGCATCCCCTCCGAGGAGAACCCGCACGAATTCCACGAGCCGGTCGAGATGGAGGACGACGCCGAGCGCCGCAAGTTCCGCAAGCTCCACCGCACCGGCCTCTTCGTGGCATTGGCGATCGCCATCCACAACTTTCCGGAGGGGCTGGCGACCTTCATCGGTGCCCTCTCCGATCCGGCGCTGGGCGTCGCCATCGCGGTGGCGATAGCCATCCACAACATCCCCGAGGGGATCTCCGTCTCGGTCCCGATCTACTACGCGACCGGCAGCCACAAGAAGGCCTTCGTCTACTCCTTCCTCTCGGGGGTGGCGGAACCGGTGGGGGCGCTGGTGGGGTATCTCATCCTGCGCCCCTTCATCACGCCGGCGGTCTTCGGCTTTCTCTTCGCCGCCGTCGCCGGCATCATGGTCTACATCTCCTTCGACGAGCTGCTTCCCGCCGCGCGCGAATACGGCGAGCACCACCTCTCCATCGCCGGACTCATCGCCGGCATGATGGTCATGGCGCTGAGTCTCTTGCTCTTCCTCTGAACGCTCACAGTTGTGAGCGGTTTTTCCTCAAAGATCGCAACTCCCGTTGCATCCTGCCGAAAATGATTTGAGGACTTCCCCTCGTTGTGGAGCCACCATGATCGACGCCGTCAGTGTCCGCCATTTCGTCCCGACCCCGTCCGGAATCCCTCGTATCCCAGCGGAGGCACCGCCCCTGCTCTCCGATGCCGAGCAAACATGGCTCTCCACCTTCGCCACGACCTTCAGCCGGGACCTCTGGCACGTCGCGAAGGAGTTCATCCCCGGGACGATCGCCTGGTTCGAGGAGAGCTACGACTTCGGCGCGCACACCTGCCGTGGCGTCGTCGCGGGACCACCGCGCGGCGCCTGCGAGATATCCTTCACGGCGGTCGGATTGGTCGGCATCGCCGGAAACGGATTCCGGGATGCGGGTCTCGGCACCGCCGCGACGGCGCTGGCGGCACACGAGAACGGCGATGCGGCGCTCTCCGCACACGCCTGTTCGGGAACGCTGTTGATCGGCGCCCAGTTCCTGCTGATGCGGCATGCCCTCGTGCGTCGCGGACCGACGATCGAGCTCCCCTCCCCGAGCACACCCGTTCCCGCATTCGCGACGGCCGGTGCACGCACGTCCACTTCGGCGATCGCATCGAGCGCCACCGCCGAGGTTCCGCTCGCACCGCCGATCCTCCTGATGTCGGGGAAGGATGAAGACGACATCCCTGTCGAGGACCCCCCCGAATTCGTCGACCGCCCGCGGAAAAAGCTCGACCCGCTCGAGGACCCCGCCTTCGTCAACAACCGTGCCAATGCCGCGATCGAAAAGGGCTACTACAACGGCGCCCTGATCATCATCGCACAGGCGATCGAGCGCTACCCGGGAGTCCTGCACTATCGCCTGAAGCATTGCGCCATCCGCCTTCTCCTCGACGGCCCCACGTTGGAACTCTCGTCCGTCGTAACGGGCCTGCGTCACCGGTATCGCCTCACGAACACGGAGTATATCGAAGTGCTCAGCTTCATCGATGCCACGCTGAAACGCGGCGGTCGGACCAGTGCGGAGTCTCGGTATTCCGTCATCAAGACCCGTTCCTTTGTGGAAATACTGGAGGGACGGGTAGAGGACTTTCAGCACTCACAACAGGCGATGCGCGACGTCCTGACGGACACCTATGGACCCTTTTACGAACTGAACGGCCGCATTGCCCGCGACCGCAAGGAGTTTCAGACCTTCCGCGCCCTCCTGCCCAAGGAGCGCCAGGCCCTCCTCCCCGAGGTGGTGGATCCCCAGCGCGGCTCCTGGTGGGAACAGCTGCGCGTCAAGAAGTCACAAAAGGTCCCACCCCGTTCCGTCGTCGAACGGTACGAGATCAACTGATCGCCTGTATTTACTTTCCGAAGTGGATGTGAGAATCTTCGAAGTCGATGAATTTCTTCACGATCATCGCCATCCTCCTGACGGCCGCCGCCCTCTTCAGTTACATCAACCGGCGCACGATCCGGCTCCCTTCGGCGATCGGCGTCATGTTCATCGCCCTCCTCCTCTCGCTCGTCCTCCTGCTCGCTGATGCGCTTGGTCTCAACCTCAGCGATGAGGCGCGCGACATCATGACGCACATCAACTTCAGCGAGACGATCCTGCAGGGGCTCCTCTCCTTCCTCCTCTTCGCCGGCGCCCTCCAGACGAACTACCTCGACCTGAAACGCGAAAAGCTCCTCGTCGCCGTCCTCGCCACGGGCGGCGTCGTCCTCTCGACGCTGATCATCGGCTTCGCGACCTACGGCATCGTTCTGCTCGTCGACGTGCCGCTCTCGCCGATCTACTGCTTCGCCTTCGGGGCGCTGATCTCCCCCACCGATCCGATCGCGGTGCTGGCCACGCTCAAGCACGCGCGGATCTCGAAACGGGTGAGCACGACGATCGCCGGGGAATCGCTTTTCAACGACGGCATGGGACTCGTCCTCTTCCTCGGCTGCCTCACCATCGCACAGCACCATACGCACCCGACCTCCGTCTCGGTCACGGTGCGCCTGCTACAGGTCATCGCCGGCGGCGCCCTGCTCGGCGCCCTACTCGGTTGGTTGACCGCGAAGCTCATGCGCCACGAGGAGCTGGAGGTCGACGTCCTGATGACGCTAGCGCTCGCTGCCGGGGGCTATTCGCTGGCACTCGCGCTCGATGTCTCGGCGCCGATCGCCACCGCTGCAGCGGGCCTCATGCTCGGACGCGAACGGCGCCTCTACGATCCGGAGAGCCGCACGCCGGGGCCACTCGCTCTCTTCTGGGAGATCGTCGACGAGATCCTCAACGCGGTGACCTTTCTGCTGATCGGCTTCTACCTCCTCCTGCTCCCGCTCGAGCCGCACGAGATCGGCGCCGGCATCATCGGGATCGGGGCGGTCCTCTTCGCGCGGTTGGTCAGCGTCTCGGCGATCGTCGGCCTCTTCCGCCTTCGCCAGCACGTGAACAAGGGGACGGTGCGCACGCTCAC
Organism: uncultured Myxococcales bacterium; assembly: GCA_964410765.1. Classification (GTDB taxonomy): domain Bacteria; phylum UBA10199; class UBA10199; order 2-02-FULL-44-16; family JAAZCA01; genus CAYPII01. The sequence goes on from CAYPII010000059.1 coordinate 3,035, forward strand.
CTGGTGCGGCATCCGCGGCGGCGTCTCCATCGCGCTCGCCCTCTCCCTGCCCGATGACCTCGCGCGCGAGATCATCGTCAGCATGACCTACATCATCGTCGCTTTCTCCATCCTCGTCCAGGGCACCACGATCCGCCGCATCATCAAGGAGGAACCGGAGCCCGAGACGAGCACTGCGGCGGCCGGAGGTTCTCATGTTTGAGAGTGCACCGATCATCGCCGGCTCCGCGGCCCTCGTCGCCGGCGTCACAGCGCTGCTGATCTTCTGCGCCCGCATCCTGGACGTGAGTCTGGGTACGCTGCGCATCATCAGCGTCGCCAAGGGGCGCAAGTACCTCGCCCCCCTCCTTGGTTTCTTCGAGATCCTCATCTGGCTCACCGCGATCAGCCGCGTCATGCGCAGCGACCCGAATCCCTACTATTTTCTCGCCTACGCCTCCGGCTTCGCGCTGGGCAACTACATCGGCATCCTGGTTGAGGAAAAGCTCGCCATCGGCACGCTCCTGGTGCGCGTCATCTTGCACGGCGATCCATTCACGCTACTCGAGGCCTTTCGGCGAGAACGCATCGGCTTCACCTGTGTGGAGGGCACCGGTTCACAGGGACCGGTGAAGGTCGTCTTCTCGATCCTCCGCCGTCGGCGTCTTCCGTGCATCATCGCCCTCATCAAGGAGTTCGAACCGGGCGCCTTCTTCACGATCGGTGACATCCATTCCGCTCGCGAGGAGCTCACCGTTGACGAGACGCGTGCGCGATTCCGCCTCTTTCGCTGGGTGCGCAAAGGAAAGTAAATTGCACTTGCGCCAGACGGCCTTTCGCGCAACAGTGCTGGTTTCCGAGGCATAGGCATAGGCACACGCACAATCGAAAGGTTTCCTGATGCTCACCCGCCGAGAGCAATTCGCCATCGACAGCGCCCTGAACCACGAGGTCGACGGCGTCCTCACAGCGAAAGAGCTCGAGGACTTTCAGCTGACGACCGCGCTGGCCATCGTCGAAGATCGGCCAGTCTCGGAGACCGAGCAGCTCCTCTTTTTCCGCTGCCACCAGGAACGCGAGAGCCTCCCGCAGAATGGGGTGCTGCGCTACTGGGAGGGCATCTTCGATGCGACGGGCGAGCAGCTAACGGAAAAGCTCCCCTTCCGCCAAGCATTGCAGGCCGACTTCATCCTGGGTGACGAAAACGGGCGGACGACAATTCAGGAGCTCGCCGCCCTTCGGGTCATGATGGGACTCGACTGCGAGCGGGTCAACGTCCTCATCCCGCTCGAGGAGGAACTGTTGGTCCTGCAGAACCTGCGATGCGAGTACAACCCGCGCAATCGCGAAGGCATTCGCTTCGACGTCGCCCTCTTCCAGTTCAGCGAACGGATCTTCGAGCTCGTTCACCAGGCGATCGACGCCATCCGTCAAGAGATGATCGAACGCGGTCCTGCTCCCACGCCGGAACGACCCGCCGCGCCCCCACCCCAACAGCCGAGGGGAATCAAGATCTGACATGCGTTTACCGCGCTTCATTGGTTCAGGGACATCCGTCGCGGTCCGAGCCGATCAGACAAAGTAGCGGAGATAGAGATAGATTGTGCAGAGGACGAGACTGAGCAGCATCATTGGTACACCGAACCGAAAGAATCGCATGAAGGTCAGGTGATAGTTGTTCTTCTTCGCGATCTGCGAAACGACGACATTAGCGGAAGCCCCGAGCAACGAACCATTCCCCCCGAGACAAGCGCCGAGGGCGAGACTCCAGAAGAGCGGCGCCTTGATGGCCTCATGAACCAGCTGCGGATGACCCGCGATCCCCATGTCCTGTGCGAAGAGCGGAATGATGGAATGGATGAGCGGAATGATAGCGATGACGAGCGGAATGTTGTCGATGATCGCCGATGCGATTGCGCTCACCCAGAGGATGGTCATCGTCGTCAACAACAGGTTCCCCCGCGTCGCCCCGATGAGCTTCGTCCCCAGAAACGTGAAGATCCCGCTCTCCTGCAACGCTCCCACCAGCATGAAGAGGCCGATGAAGAAGATGATCGTCGTCCACTCCACCTTGCCGAGCAGCTCGTGCAGCGATACTCGGCAGAGGACGGACATGAGAAGCCCTCCTGCCAAGGCGATGACGCCCGCCTCGATGTTCAGCAGGCGCCCGAAAACGAAGCCCAACACCACCAGACCGAATACGCTGAGACTCGTGATCAGCATCCGGCGATCCTGAATGGCCAGCTCCGGCTGTGACTTGAGGATGCGTTGCTTCGCGGAACCCTGCACCCAAAAGCGCTTCCGCATGAAGAGCGCGATCAGGAGCAGCGAAACGATGGCGACCACGACGATGACCGGTCCCAGGTTGATCAGGAAGTCGTTGAAGGTGAGGTTTGCACTCGAACCGATGATGATATTCGGCGGATCGCCGACCAATGTCGCCGTCCCCCCGATGTTCGAAAAGATACTCTCGAGGATAAGGACCGGAATCGCCGGTATCTCCAAGATTTGGGTAATGAGAATCGTCATCGGGACAATGAGGATCACGGTCGTCACGTTGTCCAGAAGTGCTGAAAAGAATGCCGTTATGAGCAGAAGCTGCACCACGATGAGAAAACCGTTTCCGTTCGAGGCTTTTGAAACCGTCATCGCCAGCCACTCGAAGAGCCCGGTGCGCGAAAAGATGTTCACGATCACCATCATGCCGATGATCAGGAAGATCACGTTGAGATCGACGTGATGCAACGCCTTTTCATAGGAGATGAAGTGGAACCCGAGAACCACCGCAGCGCCGAGAAAGGCGGCGACCGCTTTATCGACCTTTTCAGAGGCGATCAAAGCGTAGGTCACAAAAAAGATGGCCAGCAGAGCGATCATAGACAATGCATTCGGCGCCGTCGGCGCCGCCCTCACAGATTTAACACCTGATTGAGCACTACCCCGCGGTCGATCGTCCCGACGAGGCAACCCTCCTTCACGACGAAGACCAACGAATGCCCTTTGACCGAGAGAAGAAAGACGACCTCCATCAGCGTTGCTCGTTCATCGACCACCGCATAATCCTGTTCGGCCATCTCAATCGCCGTCGCATCCGCTTCCGCTTCAAAGTATTTTTCGAAGGGATCGAAGTGCCGAATGAACGAGATGCTCGAAAGCTGGTTGAAAAAATCCGGTATGCCGCGGCGAAAGAGTCCGTCGCAGGTGATGTGCCCCACCAACCGCTTCTCCGCATCCACGATGCCGATCGTCCCGACGCGATGCTGATACATGATTCCCGTCACCTCGCGCAGCGGCGTCTCGGGGTTCACGACCGGAAATGAGTGCCGCATGATGTCGCGCGCTAAAATCGAAACATCGAAGCTGATGCGCTTCTCCCCCAGAAAGGAGTAGAGCCGTTCGGGGTCCTCCTCGTTCGTGAAGATGTCGTTGGCTCGGGCATCCAACAGAAAGCTCGTCAGGGCGCTCAGTATCTTGAGCGCGACCGTCGGCTGTTCCTCCGGGCATATCACCATACAGGCGATCTTGACCGGCTCCGCCGATTCAAAATCGATCTCGTGTTTGAGTGTGGCGATACAGAGGACGAAGCTGTCGAAACCCTTGATGCGGGCGTGCGGCAACGCGAAGCCGTGCCCCATCCCCGTGGAGATCTGCCGCTCGCGTTCCAGGACCGAGGCACGGATCCGCGCCACCGTCTCCCGCGGATGCTTCAGACAGATCGGATGTTCCAGGAGCGCATCGACCATGCGATCGAGGAGCTCCCACTTGTCGACCACCTCGATGTTGAGCAGGAGCTGCTCGGGACTGAGATGTTTGACGAGTTCCATAAGATGATGACGCCCCTTCGTGCTGCGGAGGGGCACGCCTCTTTCATACTCGGCGGGGAAATGCAAGCCCCGAGAATTGCACCGTTTTCTTTCAGCGCCGAGGTCGTCCTCCCTGCATGTCCAGCAACCGTTCTCGGCGGAGAACGATATCCCCCTCCCTCGCGCATCCTGGCAATCCCGCGAACCGATAATCACCCTGCACACACCGGAAAGGAGATCCGTATGAAATCCCGTCTGTCCGCCCTGCTGTTGGTCCTCTCTTGTTGTTTTCTCTTTGCGGGGAGCACCGCCCTCGCCGACCCGCTGGCGAGCTCGCCCCTCGATCAGTGGCGCCTCCGGCGCGCGGTCGACATCGATCCCGGCACGCGGGAGCGCGCGTCCCTCTTTGCGCAGGCCCAGGCCGCGGCGAGCGAGCTAGTCGACGAGGCGCTGGCCCTCATCCGCAATCTCGATTCGGCGGTAGTCGGAATCCTCGACCGACTCGACGCAATCGAGGAACGCAGCGCACGGGACGGGGAGGCGACCGCCGTGCGCCTGACCAGCTGCGAGGAGCGCCTCACAACCTTGGAGGAGCGCATCAACGGCACCACCGATCCCGGCGAAGCGTATGTCCAGTGCAAGATGACCGACATCATGGGGGCGATCCGCGAAAAGATCGCCGAGCTGGAGGGCGAAGAGAGTATCGCCTTCTTCGACGACGAATACAGCGTTTCGCACTTCTATGATTTCTTTCTGAATAGTCGCGACTTTTACACCACATTTATGAGCGCGTCGTCCATCGACTACCGGCTGACGCATCGCAACGCGGAGGGCGAACTCCCTCTCGTCATGGACAACGAGCGCTGCAACAGTTGTATCAACGAAATACGCGACTATTCTCCCAACGCCGCCCCCTTTTCCTGGGCGGATGCAGCTGAGGGCTGTAGAATCAATGGCCCCTACGCCCAATGCGACTTCCACATTCGCAAAACGCTGGAAGGTCACCACAGGAACACCTGCGCGGGTATCATTCAGGTCGTCGACGATTACATCCAGTTTCGGTGAGATTGTATTGATATGATGAACAACCCCGCCGGCGATCCCGGCGGGGTCTCTTTATGACGTGATCGGACGGCGCAGCTCCATCGTTCTCGTCCCGAAACCGAACCGTGCACGTGTTCTGAATCGAATTCGAATGCTCGCATCCGAACCACGACCCACCGGCTGCGAGAAGCTCAAGGGGAAAACCGTCTACCGCATCCGCCAGGGCTCCTGGCGAATCGTCTACACGATTTCAGATGCGGACCGCCTCGTCACGTCCGTTCGAATCGGTCATCGGAAGGAAGTGTATCGGTAGAGTTCTCCTGGTGTGAACCCCAGCGCCCATCGCGAATATAATGAATGATCGGGGACGGGCCCCTCATCGGGGTCCGTCCCCTTTTCCGATTCATCAGTGGATATGATAATAGACCGCGACGTCCAGGGGGATCGCAGCGGCCGCGAGGCGGTCGAGGATGCCGCCGAGCCCCTCCGGGGCGCG
>CAYPII010000059.1:8366-13014 GCA_964410765.1 uncultured Myxococcales bacterium
AGCAGGCGCCGCAGGACGCCGTGGATGCGGTCGTAGTCGATCGCGATCCGCCCCCCCTTGACCGAGAGCGCCCCGTGCCACGAGAGATAGGCGAGCTCGGCGAGCGCCGCCGCGCCGGCCGGATTGCCCGTCCCCTCCCGCAGATGACGGACGAGGTTCGTGACGTGCGCCACGTAGAACCCCTGCAGCTGGGCGGCGCCGAAGATCCCCGCCTCCCGCAGCGCGCGCGCGGCCCACGCCGCGGCCGCCGCCGCCTTGATGCGCACCAGCGGCGAGCGCATCGCCCCCAGCGTCTGCGCGGCCTCCGTCTCGCCCAACGGATACATGATCGCCTCGAGCATCGTCAGCGCGACGAAGGGCTGCAGCGAGAGGAAGGGAGGCGCGTCGGGGGTGAGCGCCGCCTCGGCGATGCGCTTCATCAGCGGCAGCTTCGCCGCATGGTGGTTCGTCATCACCACGAGCTTGCGCCGCCCGGGCGCAGCGGCCGGCCCAACGTTCGGGAGGATCACCGCAAGGTCGGGCCCCTCCTCCCCCGCCGCGAAGCCGTTCGCCTGGATCACCTCGATCGCGCGCAGCCGGTTGCGCGGGCGCTGCTCGGAGAGCGCCGGGAGGAAAGCGGCCATCCCCTCCTCGATGCGCGGGAGCAGCGCCTCGATCCGCGCGGCGAGCTCCATCCCGGCGGAATCGGTGCGGCCGAGGACGAATTGATAGAAGGCCTTCGTGCGATACGGATCGCGCGCCGTCTCGTACGGCCCGACGATCACCTCGAGCTCCGCCTCCGCCTCCGTCCACGCCGCGTCGCTCGCATCGAAGGGCATCGGCTCCTTCGCCAGCATCGCCGCACCCTGAAGTGTGAGCTGTCGTGCGAGCTTCTCGTCGAGCCCGCTCACCGCAGCCGCCTCCTCGAGGCGTCGTGCCAACGCACGCAGCGGTTCCTGAAAGGGAGGATAGGCGACGTCGGGCATCCAGATGAGCTCCCCCGCCTCGGTGCGCTTGACCACCGTGAAGGGACTGTTGAACCCCTTCCCCTCCGGACCGGCCGCGCGCTTCGCGACCTCGGCGAAGACGCGTTCGTTCATCCCCGCCGGCCACATGATGAGCCCCACCATCGTGTCGGGGAAGCTGGGCAGCGCGTTCGCGTAGGGGTTCGCGCCGAAACGCACGGCGGTCGGACCGGCCGCGCGCTTGAAGAAGGCGAGCGAGGGCGCATCGCCCTTCTCGATGAGCTGCTTGGCGAAGGCCGGCGCATCGGGATGATTCTGGAGGCGATAGAGCGCCTCGATCTGCACACCCGCCTCGTCGAGGATGGCGGCCGCCTTGCGCGCCGGTTTGGAGAGCGACGACCGATTGAAGGTGAGGTGGACCGGTTCCTCGACCGCCAGCGATCGCGCGACCGCATCGACGCGTTTTCCCTCCAGCCGCTCTTCGATCAGCTCGATCATGCGGGAGAGCTCCGCGCTGCGCTGGAGCGGACCGGTCGGCTGCTGGCCGTAGCGCGCACGCGCGCCGGCGGGGATCGTCACCTCCTCCACGCCGACCGCACCCAGGTCGTCGCGGTCCGCACTCCACTGCAGGTCGGAGAGCTCGCTCGCCACCTCGTTGAACATGCGCCGGTAGGTCTCGGTGGTCACCGCCGGTTCGGTCCAGGTGCGCAGCTTGGGCTTCGCCAGGGGCTTCGGGGGCGAGAGCGTCGCCGTTCCGGTGACCGACGGCTGCGGCTGGCCCTTGGGATTCTCCCCGCGGTCGCAGCCAACAGCGCAGGCCAGAAGCATCGTCAGGACGATCAGGATCGCTTGCGCTCGCATCGTCGCCTCCTTCTCCCGCATGCCCCCTCACTCCATATTGAGGAGATACTCGCGGATGAAGCCGTCGATCTCGCCGTCGAGGACCGCGTCGACGTTGCCCATCTCCAGGTTCGTGCGGTGGTCCTTCACCATCCGATAGGGCTGCAGGACGTAGGAGCGGATCTGCGAGCCCCACTCGATCCTCTTCTTGTTCTTCGAGAGCTCCGCCTGCTCCGCCATCCGCTTCTCCATCTCGAGCTCGTAGAGCTTGGCGCGCAAGAGCTTCATCGCCACCTGCTTGTTCTGGTGCTGACTGCGCTCGTTTTGGCAGGCGACGACGATGCCGCTCGGCTCGTGCGTGAGGCGCACCGCCGAGTCGGTCTTGTTGACATGCTGTCCCCCCGCCCCGCCGGCGCGGTAGGTGTCGATGCGCAGATCCTCGTCGCGGATCTCGACATCGACGTCGTCCTCCACCTCCGGGAGGACGAAGACCGAGGTGAACGAGGTGTGCCGGCGCTTCGCGGCGTCGAAGGGGGAGATTCGCACCAGCCGGTGCACGCCGATCTCGGCCTTGAGATAGCCGTAGGCGTACTCCCCCGCCACGGTCATCGTCACGCTGCGAAAGCCCGCGCCTTCGCCCGGCGTGAAGTCGACGACTTCATGTTTAAAGCCCTTGTCGTCCGCCCAGCGGCGGTACATGCGCAACAGTATCTCCGCCCAGTCGCAGGCCTCGGTCCCGCCGGCGCCGGCGTTGATGAAGACGATCGCGTTGCTGCGATCGTGTTCACCGGAGAGCATCCGCTGAAACTCGAGCTCCGCCAACCCCTGCTCGACGGCGTCGAGATGCCCCTTCGCCTCCTCCAGCAGTTCAGGCGCCTCGCCGTCGGCGGCGAGCTCGATCGTCGCCTCGACGTCGCCGAGCTTCTCGGCGAGCGACGCGACCGCATCGACCGTCGCTTCCAACCCGTTCTTCTCGCGCTGGATCCCGGCGGCGCGCTGCGGATCGTTCCAGAAGTCGGGCTGCGCGGTGAGTCCTTCGATCTCCTTCAGGCGCGCTTCCTTCGTCGCGAGGTCAAAGATGCCCCCGGATATCGGTGAGCTTCTGCTGGAGCCGTTCGAAACGATCCTTCAGTTCCTTCATCGCACACTCCCTTATCGCTGAGATGATCGCCCCCTCCGCACGATGACGAAGACGATGCCGATGATGATATATGCCACGCACGCCCAGGCGAACCAGTCGCCGCTGCGGGCATAGGGCGAGAGCTCGCGCAGGAGCCCTGCTTTTGAGACCAGCAGCGCCTCCTCGAAGAGCGGCGCCGTCATGAGCAGGCGGCCGACCGGATCGATGACGGCAGTGAGCCCCGTCTGCGTCGCGCGCACCAGGAAGCGCCGCTCCTCGATCGCGCGCATCGCCGAGAGCGCCGCGTGCTGATACGGCGCGGACGAGCGCCCATACCAGGCGTCGTTGGTGATGTTCACGAAGAGCGTCGCCCCGGCGCGCGCCTGACGACGAGCGATCTCCGGAAAGATGTCCTCATAGCAGACGAGCAGGCCCAGCCGTGCCGCCCCAACTGCGAGCGGTGACTGGTCGCGACCCGGGAGGAAACGGCCGACCGGCTCGGTGAGCTTGCGCGCGAAGAAGAGAACGTTCTGCATGGGAACGTACTCCCCGAAGGGGACGAGGTGCTCCTTATGATAGAGGCCGCGGACCCTCCCGCCGGCGTCGAAGAGGACGGCGCTGTTGTGATCATCCCCGTCGGGGCGCTCCGTGATCGCGCCCATTAACACGAATGGCGTCTCCTCCCCGCTCCCATCGAGACCGAGGAGCAGCGGCTCGACCCCGCCGGCCTCGGTCGGCATCGGCCAGGGGAAGGCCGCCTCCGGCCAGACGATCAGGTCGGCCGCATCGGCGAGCTTCGCGGTGGCGCGGCGATAGCGGTCGAGGTTCGCCTGTGCGCGATCGGCGCGCCACTTCTCCTCCTGCGCGATGTTGCTCTGCACGAGCGCGACCCGCAGCGAAGGCGCCGCGGCGATCTGGTCATCGATTGATGCCGTCCGCCAGAGGCCGTAGCCAACGACCGCGCCGACGAGCAGGATCGTCAACACCGCCTTTTGGAGGAGCAGGCGCACCGTCTCGCCGCGCAGGCGCGCGACGCACTCGGCGAGGAAGGCGTTGACCCAGACGACCAGGAAGATCACGCCGAAGACGCCGACGAGGTCAGCGATTTGCACGAACGGCAGCTGCCGCCCGAGGGCCATCGCGACGTTCGACCAGGGGAAACCGCCGAACGGAAAGACATTGCGCGCGAACTCCGCCGCGGTCCAGGCGACCGGCACCCAGATGAGAAACTCGCCGCGCCAGCGCGTCTCCATCAGGCGCGCGACGAAGAGGGCGAGCCCTGCAAAGGCAGCGAGGATGACGAAGAGCAGACACATCACCGCGACGGCGATCCCCACGGCCATCCCGCCGAAGCCGTGGATGGCGCGGTAGAGCCAGAAGAGTGACCCGCCATAGAGGACGAACCCGGCGAGAAAGGCGAGCAGAAAAGCGCTTCGCGGTGTGGAACGACGCACGGCGACCAACAGCGGCACGAGCGCGATCCAGGCGAGCCAGCCCAGCTCCGGAAAGCGCACCCCCGCGACCATCGTCGGGAAAGAGATCGTGACGAGGAGGCCGGTGAGGAGTGCGAGCAGAATCTTGATCGTCCTTGTCATATGAAGCTTTGTCATCCCCGAGAGCTTGAGTCGGGGATCCAGGACAATGCTTGACTGGATTCCCACCTCAATCACGCGGGGATGACATTCCTCTTCTGGGTCTTCTCCAAAAAGTGTGGGTGAATTGACCACGTCATAGCTCCGGGAGC
>CAYPII010000060.1:0-12996 GCA_964410765.1 uncultured Myxococcales bacterium
CATCGCATCGGCGATGGCGGTCAGCGCCGCCGCCGGGATGCGTACCTCGTCGCGCTGCCCCTCCGGCAGCGAGCGCACGATCGCGTCACGCACGAGCGACTCGAAGCGCTCGACCGCCGTATCCTTGAGCGCGGTCAGTTGGGCGAGACGCTCCTCCGCACCCCGCTGCTCCTGCTGCAGCTGCTCATGCCGGTCGGTATTTCCAAAGAGCTGCAGCTCGCTGAGGCGCGCGCCGGCGTGGCAGCTTTGAACATCGCGAACGTAATGCGGCTCGTTGAGCTGTTGCCACTCGATGGCGACGGCCAACCGCTTCCCGGCGACATCCTCCTTGGCCTCCGCGACGCGCTTCTGATGCTCACGCAGGCGCGTCAGGGCAATGGCAGAATGCAGGAGCGTATTGAAGGCCTGCGCAGCACTGGCACCATCCTGTTCGAGCGATGCGTGATAGGCCGTCTCGGCACGCTCCAGCGCCGCAGCATCCTCGGCGCGATCGGGAAGCTCAGGTGCTGTTTCGGGAAACGGCGCCACGTTCGGCGCGGTGATGCGGGAAAACTCGCTGGCGAGCTCGGCGGCCTCGGCCGTCGCCGTCGCAACATCGACCGGTGCGTGACAGCGCGCGCAGGGCTCGGGCGCCTCTGACGCCGGGACGGCATCGACGGGGCTCGCATCAAAGGGACTCGACCAGACCGTGGCGTCGGCCTGCCCATCGTAGGATGCGTTCAGCCAGTCACCCATACCCCCTCCTTGTAGCCCCTCTTCTGTTCCCGCCCGGAACAAAAAAAACCGACGTCACGGATGCATGACGTCGGCAGTCGTATCCCACTTTTTCATCCGGAGCAGGATATGGCGAAGCGGCCAGAGCCGCTTGCAAAGCGTGCGCACACATCGATCGCTCGCTTTGGTCCGCCTGTCCTGCACAAACCGCATGGGCGTCCCTTCGTCCTGCTCCCCCAGGGAGTTGCCCTATGGCACGGCAAATGACCCCATGTCAACCACAGCGAATGGCCCTTCTCCTGAAACGACGCCGCTGTGTGCTTTGCCGTCACCCTCCATTATAGTCGTCGGCATATTCCGGAAAGAGTTGCGTCCTTTTTTAAAGGAGCAGGGCCCCATCTAATTGTTATTATTGATGATATTTTGGAACCGCCGCACGATATAACTGTCACACGATCCCCGCCCTTTCGCAACCCCCATTCCCCTCAATCATGAAAGAACGCAACGAACCGCTCTTCATCGAACGCGGCATCAGCGCGTTTGAAATGCACGCCACCGCCTTGCGTTCGATGCCCCTTTCCTTTAGAGAGGTCCTCCACAGACAGGGGAGGAAACGATGAAGCTCGTCGAATGCGTACCGAATTTCAGCGAGGGGCGCGACCGCGCGGTGATCGATGCAATCGCCAACGCCGTGCGCGCCGTCGACGGCGCCGAACTGCTCGACGTCGATCCGGGGGCGGCGACCAACCGCACCGTCTTCACCTTCGCCGGCAGCCCCGAGGCGGTGCTGGATGCTGCCTTCCAGGCGATCCGCAAGGGCACCGAGCTCATCGACATGCGCCGGCACAAGGGCGAGCACGCCCGCCAAGGGGCCTGCGACGTCTGCCCCTTCGTCCCGATCGCCGATGTCACGATGGAGGAGTGCGTCGCGCTCGCGAAGAAGCTCGGCGAGCGCGTCGGCAACGAGCTGGGGATCCCCGTCTACCTCTACGCCGAGGCGGCGCAGCGTCCGGAACGGGTGCGCCTCCCCGACATCCGCGTCGGCGAGTACGAGGCGCTGGAGGAGAAGCTCACGAAGCCGGAGTTCAAACCGGACTCCGGGCCGACCGCCTTCAACGCGAAAGCGGGCGCGACGGCGATCGGCGCGCGCAATTTCCTCATCGCCTACAACATCAATTTGAACGGCACGAACGTGAAGCTCGCGAAGAAGATCGCCTTCGAGATCCGTGAGACGGGAAAGCTCAAACGCGACGAAAAGGGTAAACCGATCGTCGGCCCCGACGGCAAGAAGGAGCGCGTCCCCGGCCGCTTCAAAGGGGTGCAGGGGACCGGCTGGCTCATCCCCGAGTACAACCGCGCGCAGGTGACGGTGAACATCCTCGACCTCGACGCCGCTCCGGTACACGCCGTCTACGACGCCTGCTGCGAACTGGCGACCGCGTTCGGTTGTCGCGCCACCGGCAGCGAGGTCGTGGGGATGGTCCCCAAGCGCGTGCTCACCGAGGCAGGACTCTATTTCCTCAAGAAGCAGGGCTCGACAACGGGGGTCTCCGAGGAGGAAATCATCCGCACGGCGATCATCTCGCTGGGGCTCTCGGACGTGCAGCCCTTCGATCCAAAGCTGAAGGTGATCGAGGAGCGCTTCGAGGGGAAACGGCCGCTCGCCGCGATGACGGTCGACGCGTTTGCGAAGGAGCTGGGCTCGAACTCCCCCGCCCCCGGCGGCGGATCGGTCGCCGCGCTCGCCGGTGCCTTGGGCGCCGGCCTCGCCTCGATGGTCGCCGCGCTCACCTTCGAGAAGAAGGGCTTCGAGAACGCCCAGGAGGAGATGGAGCGCGTGGGGGCGGAGGCGCAGAAGCTCATGGCCGAACAGCTCGCGGCGATCGACGAGGATACCTTCGCCTTCAACCGCGTGATGGACTGCTTCGCGATGCCCAAGAAGAGCGACGAGCAAAAGGCGGCGCGCGACGCCGCGATCCAGGAGGCGACGAAGGGGGCGACGATGGAGCCGCTCGGCACGCTCGAGCGCACGATCCCGACGCTCGATGCCGCCCTCGTCACGGCGGAGCGCGGCAATCCCAACTCGCTCTCCGACGCGGGCGTGGCGGGACTGATGGCGCGCGCCGCCGCGGTCGGCGCCTACTATAATGTCCTGATCAACCTCCAGGGGATCACGGATAAATCCTGGGCGAAGGAGACGAAGGCCACGGCCGACCGGTTCCTCCAGGAGGCCCAGGAGAAGGCCGCAACGATCGAAAAGACGATGCTCGAGCGCCTGGGCGGCTCCTGACCGGCGTCTCCCCCGAAGAGTGCCATTTTGGGGTGGCAAACGCCGGGTCTGCTGTGATAGGGGCCTTTGCGGGGGATGGAAAGGGGCGCGCCATGTCGGAGACCATCACTTACGCCAGTAAACACTGTGACACCCTGCAGTCGATCGCCGAACGCTTCAAGACGTCGGCGGCGGAGCTCTTTCTGCTGAATCCGGAGCTCACGATCCATCCGCAGGGGGTGACCCTCCCGGAGGGGAAGGATCGCTACGAAGCGGCCGAGGGAACGCGGCTTGAAACGATCGCAAAGGATTTGCGAACGAGTCAGACAGCGCTCTTCTGCCATCACCCCGCCCTGACGGTCATCGACAACCACGACGACAGCCACAGCTGGTACGAACTCACCGAGGCCTTCGTCTTTCAGGGCGTTCCGCGACAGCCGATGGAGTCGACCTCTTTTGCGATCGAATTCGAGGGGAAGGCGGGGGAGTCGCTCGCGCCGATCGCGACGGAGAGGGAGATCGCCCCCTCGCTGCTGACCGAGATCCTGGGGGCGCATGGTGTCGCGCTCGAGACCTATTGCGGCGACAGCAGCTGCTACGAGGCGCTCGTGGAGGATGTCTCGATATCGCTCACATTCGACCTCCCGGTACCGACCGGTTTCATCGAGGCGGGGAGCATGATCACGATTCCGACCGAGTGAGCCCGAGGGAGAATCAAACAAAAATGACGGGGTTTGTCAGTGGTCTGAAACCCCTTCCGGCGGAAGGGGTTTTTTTCATGCCGCGATGACTCAGAGCATCGTGCCGTGGGGCCCCTTGGTGGGGAGTGCGAAGCGCGCGAGGAGTTCGCGCGAGAGGCGGTCGTAGTCCTCCGCTCCGTTCGAGTTCATGTCATACGTGAAGATCGGCATCCCGTAGCTCGCGCACTCGGCCAGGCGCACCGAGCGGCGGATGACCGTCGTGCACATCATGTCGTGGAAGAACCCGCGCATGTCGTTGACGACCGAGCGGGCAAAGCGCGTGCGGCCGTCGACCATCGTCGCGACGACCATCACCTGCAGGTCGCGCTCGCGTCGGATGTCGCGCACGAGTTCCAAGAGTTTCCCCAGGCCGTGGACGGCGAGAAAACTCGACTCGACGGTGAGGAGCACCGCGTCGGCGGCGGCGAGCGCGCTGCGCGTGAGGACCCCCAGCGTCGGCGGGCAGTCGATCAAGGCGAAGTCGTAGTCGTCCGCGGCACCGGAGAGATGCGTGCGCAGGCGGCTGCAGGGGTTGGCCTGCGCGAGCAGGCGCAGCTCGTCGTCGGGACCGAGCGTCTCGCTCGGCAGAAGCGTCAGGTTCTTATAAACGGGAACACCGACCTCGCGGAGCGCGGCCTGCGGGCGCCGACTCTCCAGCAGGAGGTCGAAGACGGTGCCGCTCTCGGGGGGGCGTTCGATGCGCAGCGAGGTGGAGGCCTGCGCCTGCGGGTCGAGGTCGACGAGCAGCGTGCGGTAGCCGCGGAACATCAATCCCGCGGAGACGTTGACGGCGGTCGTCGTCTTGCCCGACCCCCCCTTCTGATTCGCAACGGCGATCGTGATCATTCGTTCTCCCCCTCCTCCTCGTCGATCAGCGCCAACGGGACGCGCTGCGTGATCTCCTCGTCCTCCTCCTCCTGACAGAAGGCGCCGATCTCCTCCTCGGTCAGAAGCGAGCGCAGCTTGATGTCATTCCCGCGTGTCGGAGCAGGATATCCAGTTCCCGCATTCCTGTCTGTATCCCCGATTGAAACACTCGTGGATGACACCCCCGGCACATCTTGGGGATAACAGGCGCTCGAAGGATTTTCGCGCTGCAGGACGATCCAGCGATCGCCGGCGAGCGGCACGACCCGGTGCGTGAAGATCGTGGGCGCCCCCTCCCCCATCCGGGCGAGCAGCGCGCGCGCGTTCGCCTCACAGCCGTCGCAGACGATCCAGGAACGCACGCCCTGCGGGGCGATGTCGCCACAGAGACGGCCGAGCAGCTCGCGATGCGCCATCGCCCACTCGGCCTGATGCACGACCTCGGCGAGCGTCGCGGCGTCGAGCGTCTCGCAGATGTGGCAGAGGACGAGCATCCCGGCGGCATCGGCGCCGATCAGATCGATGCGCCCGGCCCCCGGAACCGCAACGTCGCGCTCGTAAACGGCCAGCCCCCGCTCGATCGACTGCGGGCGCGCGACGATCGATTCGACGAGCTCTTCGCGCGTCGCCTGGCGCGAACGGGTGGCGACCGCCAGCTGCAGGCAATCGGCCTGCTCCAACGTCATCGCGCGCGGATGGACGAGTCTCATCGCCATGCGGCCCCTCCGGCGAAGAGCGCGGCCTCCAGCGCGTGCGCGAAGGGCGGGAGTGCAACCTCGGCGGCGTTCCTGCTCCAGTCGGCCTGCTCGCCGTCGAGGCGGGAGGCGATATCGCGCAGCCGTTGGCTGATCGCGCTGCGCGGATGGGCGCGGACGAAGGGCTCGCGCCGCAGGATCGCGCGCTGCACGCACCAGTGCTGCGGGAGCCAGCCGAGCCGCTCCAGGCGCACCGCGATCCCCTGCCGCTGGGCGACCCGCTCGACCTTGTGAAAGGCAAGTGCGGCCTCGGCGTGATCGCGCGCACGGTTGACGACGAGCCGCACCGTGGCACCGGGCCGATCGGCGGCGATGCACTTGATCGTGGCGTAGGCATCCATCAACGCGGTGACGTCGGGCGTCGTGACGACGACGACCTCGTGCGCGGCGTTCAGAAAGCGCATCACCTGCGAACCGATCCCGGCGGCGAGGTCGACGAGCAACAGGTCGACGTCGGCGGTGACGCGGCCGAGTTCGGCGGCCAGGTGCGAGAGCTGCCCGGGGGTGAGCTCGGCGAGCCAGCCGGAACCGGAACCGCCCGGGATGAGCTGCAAACCATGCGGGCCCTCGAGCAGGATATCCTCCAGCGAGCGCTTGCCCTCGACCACCGCGGCGACGTCGTCGAGCGGGGTGAGCCCCATCAGGATATGCGCGTTGGCCAGGCCCATGTCGGCATCGAGGAGGACAACGCGGCGGCCGGACTGGGCAAGGAGGCAAGCGAGATTGGTTGTGAAGCAGGACTTGCCGGTCCCCCCCTTGCCGCTGGCGACGCAGATGGCGCGCGAGGAGGCGACGGCCGGAATGCACTCGGGTGTTTTCGACAACGAGGGGCCGGACCCCCGCAGTTCATCGGCGGTAACGGAGGTGACGTCAGACAGCGATCTGAGCGGGCTTGCACGTTCTGCCACGGCTCGTCCTTCGGAAGAAAAAAGTTCTCAAGGAAACAGAATTGATATTCCTCTATAACGAAATCTCAAAAAAGACAATCAGAATCACCGGTTCTCCCCGCAGGCCATCGGCCTGCACGATGTTGCTGCCCTCTCACACTCGTCGCCCTCATGAAACGACCGCCACGTTCACTGGGTCACGGCGTATGGTGTAGACTTTTGTGTGCGGAAAACAGCAGGCAATTCTATTATGGCGCAACTCCCCCATACTCAACAACCGATAATGCGGGAGAGGGGAGACAACCCATATGTGGAGGAAAAAATGTTCAAGATATGCGGAGTCACGTTGTTTGCTATTGTGTCGGCGGTCATGTTCCAAGTTGCCACAGCAGGCGCTCAGGTCGCAAGCATCTCCTCCGACCTTCGAGCTCATGCATACAATTTTAACCGCGATCCCTACGCGGATATAAAAGCCACCCAGATTCCACATGGGGGGTTCGAAGGGCCTGCTGGGCTCAAAAGAAGTGATTCCCAAGACGATGCATGTCTCATATCCTTGGAGAAGTCATGGATTGAGTCGCTCTTTTTCACGATGAAATATATTTCGACGGTTCGCCGGCTTGTACATCAGACGAGAGGCAGATCCTATATGATGAACGAACCGTTTTGCAGACCAGAGGACTGCCCGGAATGGCTCCCCCTTTTCTGTGAACGGATAGAAGAAGCGTATGACGCCATAGAGAACAGGGCGGATTTGTGTGGTGTTGACTTCGAGCATCCAACATCCATTTGCGAAAGAGATCTTGGTTTCGTGCTGAAGATGGAACCGGGTTATAATCAACCAAAATTCTAATCCTGATCCGGCAGTGATCGAAGACGTGTTCTTCTGCAAGCGTTGTCATCCCCGCGAAAGCGGGGATCCCGTCGGATGAAAGGTGATTCACTGGAGGTGAGATAGAAAACCACATGACTCAAGTCGCAAAAGCGCGGATGAAACGATGCCCCGAAAAAGCACGAGCGCCTCTATGACGAATGCTCGCGCGCATCCTGCCCGGAGCGCAGCATCGTCGGCATAGGCGATGCGGTCCCATTGCAGCGAAATGCCGGTGAGTCGCCGTCATAGGCGCCTTTGCCTTCCAGGTAAACCGAGTCACCCACACTTTCGCGACTTGAGCCAAAAAAAGTCCTCCCGAAGGAGGACTTCTGGTGGAGCTGAGGGGATTCGAACCCCTGACCCCAACACTGCCAGTGTTGTGCTCTCCCAACTGAGCTACAGCCCCATCGTGATTGGCGCGGGACTATGGTCCATCCGCCCCAGGTTGTCAATAATCATCCGGGAAAACGAGCGGTTACCCTTCACCACTGCAAAAACACACCGACCCGCGGGCCGTGGAGATTCTGGCTGCCGACGTGGAGCAGTCGGTAGCCCACGCGAACGCCACCGACATTGTACTTGTACGAGATCCCCCCGCCGACATCGTAGACATTCGCGCCGCTCACCTTCGCCCAGTATGGCTGGATGTCGAAGATGAAGTGCTTCCCGAAATAAAAGTAGGTCGGCATGCCGAGATCGAAGCCGGTGTTGTTCAGCCTGCCCCGCAACATCTTGGCCCCGAGCGCGAGATTGACCCCGAGAAAATCGAGGAAGAGCGAACGCAGGAGAAAGTGCGCATCGAAGATCTTGAGGTCATCGCCCTGCTCGAAGAGCTGGTAGTACTCCGCGTCGACGCCGAAGATGAGGTAGCCCAGCTCCGCCTTTGCCGAGATCGCATTGATCTTGTCGAAGACATACTGATACGAAGGTTCGAAGCGAAAGGTCGGCAGCGCCGGGCTCCCGCTCGCCCTGAGATCGGCGTAGAGCTCCTTCGAGGTCCCCGTCTGCGAGAGCCCCATCAGCAGGAAGGGATAGAGGATCGAGAAGAAGCTGGTGGTCACCGCGCCCTCGCCGGAGAGCGATTGCGTGGTCTGGTCGCCGGTGTGATCCCACTGTGGCGCCTTGTCGGACTGCTCCTCCTTCTGCTTCTCAAACTCGCGCTCGAAGTTGTCGAGCTTCTCGCCGGCGGCAGCGATCGGCGCGCCGACGAGCATGAGCGCGAAGAGGAGTGCGATGCCGAATGCCGTGGTGCGCTTCATCCGGGAAGCCCCTTTCCGGTGACCCGCTCGCCACCGATGATGACCGACTGCACGCTCGACGTCCCGTAGTGATAGAGGAGCGCATACTCGTCGGGGGCGCCGAAGAGAACGAGGTCGGCGCGCTTGCCCACATCGATCGTCCCGCGATCGTCCAGGCGCAGCGCCCGCGCGGCATGCTGTGTCACCCCCAGCAGCGCCTCGTCGCAGGTCATCTTCATCTGCGTCACACCGATGGAAGCGGCGAGCAGCAGGTCGAGCGAGGGATTCGTCCCGGGATTGGAGTCGGTGGAGATCGCGACCGGGAGCTTTGCGTCGCACATCGCGCGCGCATCCGGATAGCGCCCCCCGCCGGTGAAGAAGCTCGCCCCCGGCAGGACCACCGGCACAACGTCGGCGGCGGCCATCGCCCGCATGCCGGCGGCATCGGTGTGATCCAGGTGGCTCGCGTTGATCGCCCCCAGCCGTGCGGCGAGCGCCGCCCCGCCCACGGCGTGAAATTGATCGACGTGCAGGTGAAGTGCCAAACCCTGTTCCTTTGCCGCCGTGGCAATCGCGATCGCCTCGTCGGGCGTATAGGCCCCCTCATCGACGAAGATGTCGCAACCGGTGATGGCCGGCACGACCGCGGCCTTCGGAAGCATTGCGTCGATCACCAGACGCAGATAGTCGTCGCGCTTGTCCTTGTATTCGGCCGGGACGACGTGCGCGCCGAGAAAGGTGCCGACGATGCTGGCGGGATGCTTCTCGGCGAGGTCCTGGATGACGGCGGCCATCTTCCGCTCGCTCTTGACGTCGAGTCCATAGCCGGTCTTGATCTCGATCGTCGTGACGCCCAGCGAGAGCATCCGATCGGCGCGGCGCGTGGCCGCGAGCAGCAACTCGCCCTCGGTCTCGTCGCGCGTGGCGCGTACGGTGGAGAGGATGCCGCCCCCCGCGGCGGCGATCTCCTGATAGCTCGCTCCCTCACTGCGGAGCTTGAACTCGTGCTGGCGGCTGCCGGCGAAGACCAGGTGGGTATGGCAGTCGACGAGCCCCGGGAGGACGAGCGCGCCGGCGCAGTCGATGCGCTCCTCGGGCCCCTCCTCCCGTGGGAGGTCGGAGGTCGCTCCCACCCAGGCGATCCGATCGCCGGCGATGCGCACGCAGGCATCCTCGATCGCCCCCAGCGGCCCGTCGCGGCCGGGGCCCGGGGCCATCGTCACGAGGCGGGCGATGTTGGAGAGCAGCGCGCGTTTCATCATAATGCTGCGTATTTACACGGTTTTTGCGCGGTGTCACGCAGTTTTTTCAGCGCCCCACCGATCAGACACCGATCACACAGACACCGATCAGACGCACAGACACCGATCACAGACACCGATCAGACGGAGCACACCGATCAGACGAAGCAAAGCAGCTGACCCGTCGACACCGATCAGACGGAGCACACCGATCAGACGAAGCAAAGCAGCTGACCCGGATTCGCCCGTTGTCCGCACAAGAAACATTCATTATACTGCTGCCTCATCCAACAAATGAGGAAAAGGAGCTTCGTATGAAGAGATCGTGGATTCCGGTCATCGCGCTGATCGCGGCGCTCGGCTTCATCTGGTCGTGTGGTTCGAGCTCGTCGAGCGAGCACCCGACGATCTCGGTGGACGACTACGCCGACTTCGGCAAGACGCTCAGCGACGTCGTACCGGCGGCCCTCAAGGTCGGCGGCGCCAACGCCGATATCGCCGCGATGATGATGAAGGAGCTCGAACCGGGCACCTGCGCCGACAGCTATGAAGGTTGTTCGCCCGTCACCGCCGACGGGGGCGGTGATTCGACGACGGGCGAGATCCTCATGCGTCTCTGGTCGCTCGACTACAACGACGAGTGCTCCGCAGCGCTGATCGCCGACGGCTCCTGCTTCACCTGCGTCGATTGCGACGCACCCGAGGGAAACGACTTCATCATCCCAACGATGCTGGGTGATCCAACCGCCTGTTACAACACGAGCACCACCGCGGGGCGCTATGTCAACCTGGGCATCGACCCCTGTTTCTTCGACGCGATGATCGCGCAGATCGATAACTTCGACAGCTGTGCCACGACGGAGGGCGGCCCGGTGAGCATCGCCTCGGCAGTGCCCTGGTATGCCTCGTGGGAGATTCCCGAGACGGTCGACTTCTCCAGCTACTCGGCGGACGACCAGGGGACGATGTGGTGGACGATCAATAACGGTGCTGCAGGCGATCAGCAGTATTTCATCTCCGTGGACGAGAACTGGATCTACGGCGGGATCAAGGATCCGACGAACGACGAGTTCCTCTTCTTCGGCAGCGGTTCGCCCTCGTATTACGAAGGCCTCGGCGAGGGTTCGGGAGTCAACATCTCGGCGTATGCCGGCCCGCTCTCCACGGCGACAACGCAGTTCGAGGCGATTCAGGTGCGGGATCAGGCGCCGGAGGTCTACATCGAACGCCTGCGCTCAAACGGCACGCACGTCTGGTACCAGTCCTGGTCCGGCAATGCCGTCCCGACGACGCCCGCCGAGGTCGCCACGAAGCGGGATGTTCCGAGCGACAAGCGCTGCCTGGAGATCGGAACGAGCATCGTGACCTCGCGCTACGTCCCCTTCTCCGACTGCGTCACCTCGTTCGGCGCTGCTGATGTGGCCGCGCTCAACGCCGACAGCAACTACACGCTCAAGGTCATCGACACCCAGACGGCCGGATCGATCCAGTTCACGACCCCGCTCACCGACAACACGACGAGCGCGTGTCTGACGGAATAGGTGCCGTCCGGACCACAATGAAAACCCCGCCCCTCGGCGGGGTTTTCTATTTCCCCTGCATTATCAGTCAGTTCCAGCATTCTTTCCCGAAGACAGCTGTCTTCGATCTCTGCTGCGGAGAAGAAATTTCAGCCCTCCCCTACGCCGATAATAGACATGAGAGAACAGACCCATGTCATCAGGGGAGGAGATGCATATGAAGAGAACAACCATCATTCAGTCGGCCATCGGGATCGTCGTGGCGCTCGTGGCCCTTGTAGCGTTCGCGCATGAGAGCCGCGCCGAAGACCTCTGCAGCGTCTGGAAGGACGAGATCACTCCGGTCGTCACGGAACGCGAAGGCGGCGGTACGGACATGCAGCGCGTCACGATCTCTTTCGATCTCCCCGGATTGATCGATTGCCGCGACCCCTATTTCTGCATCCCCCATAACTTCGAGTCAGCGGTCTACGTGCGCAACGAAGAAGAGGAGCACAGCTGGGAGGAGTGCGAGCGCGTCTCCCGCTACACGCACTTCGACTGCCCCACGAACGCCACCGAGGAATACCGAATCGACCTCGCGTTCAATAGCGATCTGACGGATGTCCGGGGATCGACGCTGCTTGGAGGACAGGACGTCTATTTCGGCAACCGCATCGAACGCGATGACTGCCGCCAGATCCTCTTCGTCGACGTCGACGATGCCGTGAAGGAGTTCGAAACAACCATCGACGTTCAGCTGGGCGATCGCCCGGAACTGACGCTTGACGATGACGAAGAATATCTCACACTGCGTGTCAATCCCGACATCATACAACCCCAACTCGTCCATCCCGATCTTTTCGAGGAAGAGGAGGAAGAGGCCTACGGGATCGAGCTGGAGTCAGTGGAGGGCGATTCCGACACGAACGATGCGTTCACGGCAGGTGAGGGATTTCTATCCGACAGCGGCAGCTGCTCTCTTGCCGGCGGTACCGCGGCCAATCCCCTCGCATTTCTCCTCATCCTGACGGGACTGGCCCCCCTGGTGTTTTCCCGGCGAAGAAATGCATAGACGCAAAACAAAGAACACACGGGCGGCCCCGAGACGGGGTCGCTTTTTTATCGATATCGGGGAAGATGCGGCGATTGTCTTTCTGTGCTATTGGCCCGGCTCACCGAAAAGGAGCACCCATGAAGCTAACGATCCTCTTCACCACCCTCCTCCCCCTCCTGATGCTCTCTCTGATCGGCTGCGGGAGCAGCAGCACGAAGAGCAGCTGCGAGTGCGCGATCTGCATCAACGAGGTGCCGGAATACCCAAGCGATAGCGCCGAAAGCTGCGCCGCCTTCGCGGCCACCCAGTACACATCAGACGTACACATCAGACGCAGACGTACACATCAGACGGAGCAAAAAGGGCAGCGTGCCCCTGGGGCGGCACCCATCCTTTCGTCATTTCGAGCTCAGACCGGTTTGAACGCCCCCTCTTGCCATCTCACTTGGCACGAGGATTGCTCTGTGAGGGAGCATGGCCTACCTCCCCCGATACGAAATCATCTACGATGATGCCCACTTTCACGTCACCTGGCAGTGCCATAACAAGGACTGGCTCCTTCAATGGGATTGGGCAAAGCAGGCCTACTATGACCTCCTTTTGAAATATAAGGACCAATACGGGGTAGAAATCTATGCCTACAACTTCATGGACAACCATCCCCACTTAGCGGGACATCTCCGAACGAAAGAAGAGTTCTCGGCATTCTTCCGACTCGTCAACAGTCGCTTCGCCCGGATCGTCAACAAACAGCTCAAACGCCGTGGTCAGGTCGTCATGGATCGCTTCAAATCACCCGTCTGTCCCGTCCCACCTATCCAGACCCCCCTTCGTCCCAGCAACTTGGGCCCCCTG
>CAYPII010000061.1:0-12945 GCA_964410765.1 uncultured Myxococcales bacterium
CGAAGAGGACTCTCACCTCCAAGCGAGTGCGCCCTGCCGGGCGCACAAAAGAAAACCGGCGCTCGGGTGAGCGCCGGTTTCTCTCTCTCATCGAGAACGAAGCGTTACTCGTTGCCAGTGTCGGTCTCGGTATCGGACTTCTCCTCCATCGCCTTCGGAGCGGGCGGCGGGGGCGGCGGCGGCGTCGGGACGACCTCCTCCTCGACCACCATCTCCTCCTCGACACCCGGCTCGGCCTGCTGCTTCGTGCAGCCCAGCCAGTAGAGCCCGCAGATGCCGACAGCGACCAACAGCGCGATCAGTTTCTTCATCAGCAACCCCCTTCTCGTTCGAAAAGTGAATGTTTTTCCCCAGTTGAGTGCGCGATGTATACCGGGCTTCGCGCAGTCGCGCAAGGGAATTCGGGATCAGGAGCGAATCAATTCCAGCAGCCGCCGCGGCGCCAAGGGCTGCGCCTCCGCCTCCCCGCGGCAGGTGTACCAGCACTTCGCGCAGGCGACCGGCTTGAGCTTCTTCCGGCTGAACTCCGTGTAGTGGCAGAGGCGCGGCAGCTCGGAACACTGCTGGATGTAACCATCCGGCGTGATCTGCACCCAGCGCTCCCCGGCGCGGCAGCCGGGCATGACGCCGTCGCGGAAGTAGGCGGGGATGCGATCGAGATAGTAGTCGGAGTTGCGGATGTTTCGCAGCCGCCGCTTGAGCTTGCGAATCTCGTTGACGATCCCCACCAGCTGCGCATAGCGCTGCTGACGCACCATCCCCTCCTCGGTGTCGCGCTTGAGCGAACAGTAGGCGGAGAAGGAGACGTCGACCCCCCACTCCTTCGCCCGGTAGGCGATAGGGAGAATCTCGTCGAGGTTCGACTCCATGATGATCGTGTTGAGCGAGAGCCGATAGCCCGCCTTCGC
The DNA here is from genome assembly GCA_964410765.1 of uncultured Myxococcales bacterium. GTDB lineage: Bacteria > UBA10199 > UBA10199 > 2-02-FULL-44-16 > JAAZCA01 > CAYPII01. The sequence continues at coordinate 909 of CAYPII010000061.1, forward strand.
CAGCGCCGGGATGAGTTCGGCCAGGTGCTCGTAGAGCCCCTCCACCTTGCGCGCCTCGTCGTGCTGCTTCCCGAGGTAGTCGAGCGAGATGGATATCTGGTCGACACCCGCCTCGACCAGGCGGCGCGCACGCGTCGGATCGAGGAGGACGCCGTTGGTGATGATGCTCAAATAGTGACAGTGCGGCCGCATGCCCGCCAGGAGCTCCGCGTAGTCCTTGCGCATCAGCGGCTCGCCCCCCGAGACGGAGAGGACTACCGGCTGGAAGCGCTCGATGACCGGGGCGTAGTCGCCCAGCTCCTCGCTCTTCCCCAGCTGCCAGCAGGTGCAAAAGGCACAGCGCGCGTTGCACCGTTTCGTGATCTCGAGGTTCACGAGCGTCGGCCGGCGCAGCGCCTTGCAACGCAGGAAGGAGAGGAAGCCGCGAAAGGCGGATGGCTTATGATGTTGAATTTGTTCAATATTTTCGATCACATCCCACCTCACCGCGGGTCGATCCCCGCAAGGCGGCTACGGCTAGCACACCCCCCCAGCCCCGTCAAGCACGATGGCGTGAATGTCCTTTACATTTCAAGGGGTTCTGATAAGAGGGCACGACTTTTTCGCACCCATGAAGAGCTCCGCCCTGATATACGTTCCCTCCGACACCCCGGAGGCGATGTCGATGGCCCTCCGCAAGGTGGCCGGCGTCCCCCTCATCCTCCGCGGGATGTTCACGCTCGCCCGATCGGGGGTCAAGCGCATCACGCTGCTCGTCGCGGAACCGCAGCGGCGGCGCATCGAGCAGTTCCTCACGCGCTACCGCCCGGAGCGCCTCCCGGCGATCGACATCATCGCCTACGACGAACCCTATCGCGTCAGCCCCGAGACGGTCGCCGCAATCGCCGCGCGCATGGCGAAGCGCTTCCTGCTCATCAACGCCGACCTCCTCTTCGAGGGGGCGCTCGTCACGCGGATGCAGGAGGAGACCGCGCGCGCCGACCGCGACCTCGTCATCTGCCGATCCGGCGCGCACCCGCTCCCCTTCTACAGCGTGGCGCTCGCCGACTGGCGCGCGCTCGCCGCCTTCACGGAGGAACGCCCGCGCTCGATCCAGAGCTGCCTGCACCACCTCCTGGAGTCGCCGCACTGCCGGTTCTTCCAAAAGCCGCCGGCGATCGGCACCTTCCTCGTAAGCCACCTGAAGGATCGCGCCGTCGCCGAGAAGTTCCTCGCCGAGCAGATCCGGCACGCGATCGACGCCCCGGTGGCAAAGTACATCAACAAGCGGATCTCGCTGCCGATCAGCTTAGTCCTCTCGAAGCTCTGGGTCAGCCCGCACGCGATCACCGTCGTCAACATCCTCATCGGCCTCTTCTCCGGCGTCTTCATCGCCGACGGTTTTCGCTACAGCGTCATTCTTATAGGCGCGGTCCTCTTCCAAACCGCCTCGATCGTCGACGGCTGCGACGGCGAAGTCGCGAAGCTCACCTTCCGCTGCAGCAAGTTCGGACAGTACATCGATTCGCTCAGCGACAACCTCACCCTCGGCAGCCTCTACGCCGGCCTCATCGCCGGCTACTGGCGCCAGACGCACTCGCCGGTCGCTTTCCTCGTCGGCGCGATCATGCTCGCCGGCACGGGGATCACCCTCTTCTGGATCATCCGCTTCCTCAAGCGCAAGACCGACTCGGCGAGTCTCGTCACCTTCGACAAACAATACCTCCAGCATCTCCGCGGAGAGCCGCGCTGGCTCCTCACCTTCATCCGCTACAGCAAGTACACGGTGAAGAAGGACGTCTACTCCTTCTGCGTCCTCGGCTTCGCCATCGCGGGAGTCCTCTACTGGTGGCTCTTCATCACCGCGTTCGGCGCCGCGCTCTCCGCGGCCATCCTCACCTATCTGAACGTCAAGCCGATGCTGGCGCGCTCGCGCAAGACCGCGCCGGCGCGGACGCCGGTCGCGGCGGACCCGGAGGGGGGATCGGCATGACGGGACGCTTCGGCCACAAGCGCGCCATCCTCTTCGACTTCGACGGCACCCTCGTCGATTCGATGGAGACCTTCGCTGACATCGCGGCCGAGGTCATGCCGCGCCACCTCCCGATCGAGCGCGCGCGCGCCCGCGAGCAGTACCGGGCGACTTCCGGCCTCCCCTTCTTCCAGCAGCTGGAGCTCCTCTTCCCCGGCAACGCGGCCAACGCCGCGGCGGCGGAGGACTTCGAACGCGAGAAGCTCGTGGGCTACTACGAGCGGCCGCTCTTCGCCGACGCAGTCGACACCCTCGCGACGCTGCGCGAGCGGGGCATCGCCGTCGGCGTCTCCTCGAACAACTTTCAGGAACTGGTCGATCGCTTCGTCGCGCGCGCCGGCCTCCCCCTCGACTTCGTCCTGGGCTTCCGCCCCGGCTTCGCGAAGGGGGCGGCGCACTTCGCGCACATCGTGGAGACGCTGGGATGTGCGCGCGATGCGCTCCTCTTCGTCGGCGTCTCGCTCCACGATGGCGAAAAGGCGGGCGACGCCGGCATCGATTTCGTCGGCCGGACGGGGACCTTCACACGCGCGGACTTCGCGGAGCACTTTCCGGAAACCCCCGTCATCGCGACACTCGCGGAGCTGCCGGCGCTCCTCTCGGGGGGGACGCCATGCAGGTGATCATCCTCGCCGCCGGACTGGGCAACCGCCTCGGGTCGCTCACGGACGATCGCCCGAAGGCGCTCGTCCCCGTCGCCGGGCGCGAACTGATCCTGCGCGCCCTCGACTTCACCGACGATCCGATCGTCACGGAACGCATCGTCGTCACCGGCTACGAAGGGGAACGCCTGCGCGACTTCCTCGCGAAACAGGCACCAGCGGTGCGCACGGTGCACAACCCGCGCTACGAGGGGGGGAGCGTGCTCACCCTCCTGGCCGCGCTGGGCGCGATTGACGACGAGCTGCTCCTGATGAACGTCGATCACATCTACCCGCGCCGCCTCTTCCCGATCGTGGCCGCGCCGGTGGAGGGCATCGCCGCCGTCTGCGACTTCGATCGGGCGCTCGTCGCCGACGACATGAAGATCCGGCGCGACGGAGCGGGACGACTCGCCGCGATCGACAAACAGCTCGACGCGTACGACGGCGGCTACATCGGCATGACCCGTTGTGCGGCCGCCGCGCTCCCGCGCTACCGCGCCGCCGCTGCGCACGTCCTCGAGAGGGCGGGAACGGGCGCGAACGTCGAGCGGATCCTGGCGGAACTCGCGAACGACGCGGAACCGATCGCCATCCGCGACGCCTCCGGCGTGCGGTGGCTTGAAGTCGATACGGCGGAGGAACGCGACGCCGCCGAACACACGCTCTCCGAACGGACGGACTTTCTCGCATGAAAAAAATCACGCAACACATCCGCATCCTCTTCCTCCTCATCGGCGCCGTTGCGCTCGGGCTCCTCGTCCGCAAGATCGGCGTCGACACGATCCTGCAGAACATGGCGGCGCTCGGGTGGCGCTTCGTGCCGATCCTGTCGATCGGCTTTGGGTGGTATGTCCTCTATACGTTCGCCTGGATGCAGTTCCTCCACCGGCTCGACAGCTCGATCGGCTTCTGGGAGCTCTTTCGGATCAAGATCACCGGCGAGGCGGTCAACACGATGACGCCGGCGAACTTCATCGGCGGCGATCCGATGCGCATCTACCTGCTCAAGAAGAACTTTCCGGTGCTCGAGGGAGCGGCCTCGGTCGTCGTCGACCGGACGCTGCACAGCGTTGCGATCCTGGTCGTCGTCCTGCTGGGGATCATCGTCTCCTTCTTCACCTTCGACCGCCTCTGGGACGTCTCGGACAACATCGTCTACGGCGTGCCGTCCGCGCTGATCGTCGCCGTCCTCTTCATGGCGCTCATCCTCATCCACCAGCGGCGCGGCCTCTTCGGCCTGATGCTCACCATCTGCCGGCGGCTGGGGATCAAGCGCGAATTCTCGGAGAGGACGGTCGACCGCTTCCTGACGCTCGACTCGCACATCGTCGACTTCTACAACGCGAACCACCGCGGCTTCCTGATCGCGCTCGGCTGCCACATCGCGGGACGGCTGCTGGGCGTCGTGGAGATCTATGCGATCGGCCGCTGCGTCGCCGACGACTTCACCCTCTTCACCGCTCTCATGCTCACCGCGCTCACGCCGGTGGTCCACGCGGTCTTCGCCTTCGTGCCGGGCGCGCTGGGCGTCCTCGAGGGCGCCTACAGCGGCCTGCTCTATTTGCTGCACATCGATCCGGCGGTCGGCATCACGATCCAGATCGCGCGGCGACTGCGGGCGGGCTTCTGGATTCTCCTGGGGCTCCTCTTCCTGGGAGCGAGCGGCCGCAAGAAGGTCTGGGAGGAGGGGGACGTCATGCAGGAGGTCGAGGAGGAGACGCATGTCGGAAGCGCGTCCGTGGGAACGGGATGACCGGCAGGCGATCGCGGATGTCTGCCACCGCCTCTACAACCGCAACTACCTGGTGGCGACGAGCGGCAACGTCTCGGTGCGCAGCGGCGAGGGCTTCCTGATCACGCCCGCTGCCACGCGCAAGGATGCGGTCGCCCCGGAGCTAGTCGTCGCCTGCGACGCCGCGGGGACCCCGCTCGATCCGTCGGCGCGCCCCTCGTCGGAGACGGCGATGCACCGCGAGGCCTACGCGGCGCGCCCCGACGTGGGCGCGGCGATCCACGCCCACCCGCACTCCTGCCTCGCCTGCTCGCTCGCCGAGATCTCGCTGACCGAAATGCTCCTGCCCGAGCTCGCCATCTACATCGGCCCGGTCCCGGCGGTCCCCTACGCCACGCCGGGGACCGAGGAGATGGCCGACGCGCTGCGCCCGCTGCTGCCCAAACACAACGCCTTTCTGCTCAAGCGCCACGGCGTCCTCGTGCTGGGCACCGACCTGCAGGACGCCTACAACCGGCTGGAGCATCTGGAACACATCGCCCACGTCGCCTATCTCGTGAGCTCGATGGGGACGATCGAGCCGCTGACGAAGTCGGAGCTGCGGCGCCTCACCGCGGAGGCGCGAAAGGTCGGCCAGCAGATATCGCAGACGCTGCTGGAGCTCATCGATTAGAGGGGATTTGCATGCACGAGGGAATTCGCTCCGCACTGATGCGCACCGCGCTCTTCGCCTACAACGTGGGGGCGTCGATCGTCGTCAACTGGGTCGTCTGGCGAAACGATTTCTGGAAACCGCGAAAGTGGCGGCCGGTCGTCCGGCCGAAGGGACATTCCTGATCAATCGAAGAGGCGTTTGTAGAAGGGATCGGCCTCGGCGGCATCGACGACGCGCTCGGTGATCTCCTCGACCATCTCGTCGTCGTCGGAGACGCCGTAGCTCCCGCGCACGGTATCCCAGACCTTCTGCCGCACCTTGCCCTTGAACTCCTCGCGCTGCACATGGGGCCAGCCCCGCTTGATCAACCCCTCGAGCTTCTGCTGATCCTGCCGGCGGACCATCGCCTCGTGGGCCACGTCGACGAGCTTCGCATCGCGGCGACGGCGACGCTCCGCATCGCCCGCCTGCTCGATCGCAGCGGCCTCCCCCTTGCCCCGAACCGACTGTATCCACTTGAAAATCATGCGGCTTCTCTCCTCGGCAGCGGTGGTCTCCGGCGTGCTCCTGCTAGAATTGCTGTCCTGCCTGCACTCCCCTTATCGCGGGATCGGAAAAAAAGTTGCGCGCAATCTACAAAAGGCACAGCTTGGAGATCACCGTTTGGCAGGCTTTCGCGGGGAGCCCCCCCGTATCTGCTCGGAGGCGACGCGCACGACGGCATCGACGAAGGCGCGCGCGTGTGGCGAGAGGCGGCGGCGCCGGTGTATGACCACGCCGATCCGGCGGATGCCGGCGAGCTCCGCGACCGGGACGATCGCCGTCCCCCTGCCGCGTTCGCGCTGAGCGGAGAGCTCAGAGATCAGGCCGATCCCCATCCCCTCCTGCACCAGCGCGATGATCGCCGCCGGGTAGTGCATCTCCATCGCCACGGCCGGAACGATCCCGGCATCGCGGAAGGCGGCGTCGATCACGCGGCGCGAATGCGACGAGGGGGGATAGAGGATGAGCGGCTCGCCCCGCAGGGCGGCGATGTCGATCCGCCGCCCGGCGAAGGGCGAATCGGTCGGGACGACCGCGATGATCGAATCCTCGTAGATGTCGCGGCACGCGAGCTCCCCTCCCGCCTCGTTCGTCACGACGACGGCGCAGTCGAGCTCCCCCACCGCCACGAGATCGATGAGCTCGCCGCTGGTCCGGACGAGCGATTCCAGGACGATCGCCGGATGCTCCCGCTTGAAGACCTTGAAGACGGGGGGCATCAGCTCGATCGCGGCGACGTCGATCATGCCCAGGCGCACATGCCCCGTCCCGATGCCGGCGACGTCGCGCACGCCGGCGATGAGGTCATCGACCGCGGCCAGCAGCAGCTGCGCCTCCCCGAAGAGAGAGGTCCCCGCCGCCGTCGGAGCGGTGCGATCCTCCTCCTGGAAGAGCGCCACCCCGAGATCGCGCTCGAGGGCGCGCACCTGTTGACTCACCGCCGACTGGGTCAATCCCAGGCGACGCGCCGCCCGGGAATAGCTCCCCTGCCGATGGACCTCACAGAAGACCTCCAGCCGCCGCGTATCCATAAGTTATCCTTATCGCTCTATTCAGAATAATTAATTTGACTAATAGCACGCTGGCCGCTACAGGCAAGCGAAATTCACCGCCATCCATCATCAGAAGAGGAGATCAGACGATGACGAACACGAAACCGCACACGATCGCCCCCGCCGAGGGCAAGCTCGGCATCCTGCTCGTCGGCCTCGGCGCCATCAGCACCACCTTCGTCGCCGGCCTCGACGCGATCAAGAAGGGGCGCACCAAGCCCATCGGGTCGCTCACCCAGATGGGGACGATCCGGCTGGGGAAGCGCACCGAACACCGCAACCCCGTCGTGAAGGAATTCCTCCCGCTGGCGGACCTCGAAAACGTCGAGGTCGGCGCCTGGGACATCTTCGAGGACGACGCCTACGAAGCGGCCCGCAAGGCGGGGGTCCTCTCCGACACCGATCTCGCGGCGGCCCGCGAGACGCTGACGGCGGTCAAGCCGATGCGCGGCGCCTTCGACCGCAACTGGGTCAAGAAGCTCGACGGGACCTATGTCAAGCAGGGGACGCGGCGCGAGCTCGCCGAGGGGATCGTCGCGGACATCGAGCACTTCAAGAAGGAGCGCGGCGTGGACCGCTGCGTCATGATCTGGTGCGCCTCGACCGAGACCTTCGCGGAGCGCTCCCCCGCACATGAGAACCTCAAGTCCTTCGAGGCGGCGCTCGACGCGGACGACGCGACGATCGCCCCCTCGATGCTCTACGCGTACGCGGCGCTCAAGCTCGGCATCCCGTACGCCAACGGCGCGCCGAACCTCACGGTCGACACGCCGGCGCTGCAGGAACTCGCGCAGGAGACGCGCACGCCGATCTGCGGCAAGGATTTCAAGACCGGCCAGACGCTGATGAAAACGATCCTGGCGCCGGGGCTGCGCGCGCGGCTGCTCGGCCTCAACGGATGGTTCTCCACGAACATCCTCGGCAACCGCGACGGCGAGGTCCTCGACGATCCGGGCTCCTTCAAGACGAAGGAGGAGAGCAAGCTCTCCGTCCTCGACACGATCCTCCAGCCGGATATCAACCCGGACCTCTACGGCGACATCTATCACAAGGTCCGCATCAACTACTACCCGCCGCGCGGCGACGCGAAGGAGGGATGGGACAACATCGACATCTTCGGGTGGATGAACTACCCGATGCAGATCAAGATCGACTTTCTCTGCCGCGACTCGATCCTCGCCGCCCCGCTGGTGCTCGACTTGGCCCTCCTCTGCGATCTCGCCAAGCGCGCCGAGCTGCGCGGGACGCAGGAGTGGCTCTCCTTCTACTTCAAGTCGCCGATGGTGGCCGAGGGGCTCTATCCGGAGCACAACCTCTTCGTCCAGGAGATGAAGCTCAAGAACACGATGCGCTACCTCATGGGCGAGGACCAGATCACGCACCTGGGGAACGAGTACTACGGGATGTAAGCGGTAACCGAAGATCACGCACGACGAAGGCCGCTGGGTCCCCCCAGCGGCCTTTTCGTTGCTGGCGTTTCTCGCGTTGCTGGCGTTCGCCTACATCCGCTTCGGAATGCGCACGCCCTTGAGGCGCCGGACGAGATCGAGGTAGACGGCGACCGGCTCCCCCTCCTCGAGCCACGGATCGAGGTAGAGCTGCCGGATCCGGCGACGCGCGATGCGCCCCTTCACCATCCCATAGTAGAGGCGGTCGCCGAGCATGTAGCCCAGCGCGTGCGTGATGGAGAGGAAGAGGTCCATCCGACTGCGGAAGATCTCCGTCTGCTCGAGGGGCTGACCGCGGCGCTCGAGGCGCTTGTACTCGGTGATGAGGTGTGCGGTCTCGTATTCGAGCATGCGGTCCTTCGGGACGCGCACCGTCTGGAAATAGGCGAGCAGGTTCTGGAAGTCCCGCTCGTGGAAGCACTTGCGCTTGTGGTTGACGAGCTTCGAGCCGAAGAAGCCCAGCGCCTCGTGCAGCGCGTTCGCATAGAAGGCGTCGACGACCTCGCGCGGCTCCTCCTCGCCGGAGCAGAGGTTCTTGACGAAGTGCGAGGCCTCCTCCGCGGCGTGGTTGATGGAGAGATTGGCGAGGTAGACCATCTTGGTTTTCGCGATGTAGTAGCTCTCGCTCGCCAGGATCTGCTGCTTGATCGTCTGGAGCTCGCGCTTCGAGAAATGCCCGCGCTCCTTGAGCTGCTTGAGGAAGCTCAAGTCCCCGCAGGTGAAGACCTCCACCTCGTCGCGCTCCGGCCCGAGCGGGATGTCGAGGAAGCCGCAGATGCGGTCGACGAGTTCGAGGAAGCTCGACTTCGCATCGTCGTAGTCGATCTCCCCCTCCTCGTGCTCGAGCCAGTTGAGGTAGGAGCGCTGCGAAATCACCGGCGGCGTGTGCATGCGGCAGAAGTTCCCGTCGGGCAGGAGCACCACCTCGACCTCGTCGTCGATCCCCTCCTCCGCGAGCGTCCAGTAGATCGCCTCGCTGTTCTGCGCCAGGATGAGCGAGCGCCGCTCGACCCCCGCCGTCTTTAGCTCGCGGTCGACGTCGCACGGGAGGTGCTTCGGCGAAACGTGCAGATCGCCGATGAAGACGAAGATGCGGCGATCGGGGTGGCGCTTCGCCACTTGGGCGATCCGCTTCGCGCTCGCGGCGTCGCGGGTGCGCACATCGGCGCCCATCCGCGCCGCGTCGATCGCGACGATCGGCACCGCGTGGTAGCGGCAGAAATCGAAGAGCGGCTTGAAGTTCCCCCAGAGGTCGAAGACCCAGTGCTCCTGCAGCTTGATCTTCTTCAGGAAGGTCGACTCGCTCATCCTGCCCGCGAGGAAGCGGTCGAGGACTTTCTGGTGCCGCTTGTGGACGAGCTCGAGTGCGAGGAGGAAGTTCGAATCGCGTTTCACCACCGCCTTGAGCAGGCGCAGGAAGGAGCGCTGGGACTGGTGGCAGGTGTGGTAGTCGCCGACGTAGACGATGTCGGCGGCGAGCACCGCCTCGATCATCTCCTCCTGGTCGCTCACCCGCTCGTAGCGCTTGACCCACCGCTCGTACTCGCGCTCGTAGCGATCGAAGCCCGGCTCCTTGACCAGGATCGAGTGCTCGATGAGCTCCTTGTTCCATCGCCACAGCTTCTTCTGGATGGCGAGGAGCTCCGCGCGCAGTCCCTTTGCTGCCGTCATCCCTCCCCCATCGGGCGGCAGAATAGCACGCCCTCAGTTCGCCTCAAAGCCGAAATAGCGATCGAGGTCGATCTTGAGCCCCGCGGCGACGATGAAGTTGTTGCGGTCGACCCCCTCCTGGTAGTGAAGGTTCGTCACGCGTTCGTAGCCGCCGGTGAAGCGCAGCTCGAGATCGCGGCGCAGCGTCCAGTCGACGTCGAGCATCCCGCGGTAGCGCGCCTCCGACGGACCGGAGGCGATCTGCACGACCGGTTTCGAGGGGGTCGAGAGCTCCCGATAGAGATCGGAACGACGGAAATCCCAGCCGAGTGTGATCCCGTACCAGAGCGTGGGCCCCAGCGTATGCCGCAGCCGCACGTGCGCGGTGTCGGCGTCCGGTCCCGCATCCGACCCGATGAGGCGTCGGTTGATCGTGTAGCCATCGGAATAGAGGCCGTGTCGATACTGCAGCGGATTGAGGTGCTCGTACTCCAGGCGCAGGTCGACCGTACCGGAGCGGTTGAGCGCCGGGAGGTAGAGGCCGGCCAGATAGAACATCCCGTGCTCGAGCGTCTTTGTGATCGATTTCCACTTGTCGTCGATGCCGGCGTTGCCGTAGAGCTCGACGCCGCGCAACTGCGGGATGCGCACGAGGAGCTCGACCTCGAAGAGGTGGTTGGTCAGATTCGGTGCGCTGGAATTTGTCCCTGCCGGGCGGAAGCCGAAGAACTCGCCGATGACGTCGACTCCGCTCAAACCCGGCGCCCCCTCCCCCCCCATCATCACGGAGTGGCCGAAGCCGATCTCGACGTAGCGCGCCGGCGCGAGGCCCAGCTTATAGCCGGCGAGCCACGCCCACTTGCGCGAGAAGCCGGGGCCGAAGTTCATCCCGTAGAGCGTGTAGCGCCAGCGCCCGAGGTACTTGAAGATCCAGGGGAGGCGCGCCGGCGTCGGGTTCGTGATCCAGACCCCGTCGAAGGGGCGGGGGTTCGTCGAATAGAGCAAACTGCCGCGCTCGCCGAAGCCCCAGACCATCGAATCGCGCCCGACCTTGATCGCGAAGTTCCCGGCGCGGAAGGTGCCATAGCCGTTCTGCAGATACGCGTGCCCCTGCATATCCCCCGCCGTCCGCGGGATATCCGCTTCGAAGCGCGGGCGCACATATGCCGAGAAGAACTTGCCGACCTGGAAGCGCGCGACCGGCTCGACGGCGTTCACGTATCCGTCCACCGGATGGCGCCCCAGGCGATAGTCGCCCAGCGGATTGACCTGTGCATTGATCGTCCCCCGCCCGTTGTTGGGGATGATCTGCGTCGGCGGGCTGTCGAGATAGCGCGCCTCGATCCAGGCCTTCTCGAGCGGATGGAGGCGATAGCGCATCCGCTCGCCGGGGAGCGCTCCCCGGTCGACGAGCTCGTCGTGAAACTCGCGCTGCAGGCGCTCCATGCTGATGGCGATCTGCCGACGACGGTCGCTGCGCGCGGCGAACTGCGCCAGCGAATCGGCGCGCCCCTCCTGTGCCTCGCGCGCCTCCAACGTGCGCATCGCCTCGGCGATCATCCGCGCGAACTCCGAACGCATATACGGCCGCTGCCCGCGGATCGGCGGCTCGCAAATGCTGAAGGCGACGAGCTTGTCGAGGTCGCGGTAGAAGGGGCTGTCGGGGGAAACGCTCGAGGAGCTGCGATCCCAGGCATGCGCCGCGCTCGGTGCGAGGAGCAGAGCGCACAGCAGGATGAACAGACACCGTCGCATCGGACTCCTATCCCTTTCCGCCGGCGAGCTGCTTCTTGATCCGCCTGCCGACGAGGATGACCGCCGGCACGAGCAGCATCGCCGAGAAGATCGAGGCGAACTCCCCGATGATCGTCATCTGCCCGAACTGCGCCACCGCCTGGTTCGCGGAGCGCGTGAGCACGAAATAGCCGATGATCGTCGTCGTCGAACAAAGCGCCACCGCCCCGCCGGTGTGGCGGATGATGTCGACCGTGCGGCGCGGCGTCTTCTCGTGAAAGCGCATCGCCACGTTGATCGCGTAGTCGACCCCGACGCCGAAGGTGAGCGGCAGAGCGATGAAGTTGAAGAAGTTGATGCGGATGCCGACGATCGCCATCGTCCCGATCATGACGAGGACGACCCAGACGAGCGCCACGCTGATCACGTAGCCCTCGCTCATCCGGCGGATGATGACGAGGACGAAGATCGAGACGGCCAAAAACGAGGCGAGCGTCAGGACCGGCGCCTCGTCCTTCACGATCTTCACGAGGTCGGAGAAGATGAGCGATGCCCCGGTGGCATGGAC
>CAYPII010000062.1:0-12942 GCA_964410765.1 uncultured Myxococcales bacterium
CAGGCGCGCAGGGACGTGGCGCCCAAGCGAGAGGAGATCGAGCATCAGACGGACCGCGCCGGCAGCACCCAGAAATCCAAGCGCGCGAGCGGCGCGCGCGCGCACGCCGATGGAGGGATCGCCGATCATCGCCTTGATCAGGGGGCGCTGCGCGCGATCATCGCCGAACTTCCAGAGCGACCAGGCGGCCTCCTTGCGCACCGCATTGTCGGCATCGCTGGCGAGCGTCACCGTGAGCGGCAGCACCGCCTCGGGGAGGCGCACGCCTTTTATCGCCGCGATGTCGCCCAGCTCGCGCGCCGCAGCGAGGCGTTCGTTGCGCTTGCCGACACGCAGGGCGACGAGCAACGAGGAGACACGCTGCCGATCCGTCTTTCCGAGAAGAGGCGCTTTCGCGAGGGGGCGCACCGGCGCACCGTTGTCGTCGGTGGCACGGGCGGGTGCCCGCAGGAGGCTTTCGTAGTGGGCCGACATGCACCTCCTTATCGCCCAAAACTCGATAAAAGTTGCCCCCTTTTGGAGGGGGACAGAAAAAAGAACTTCCTTATAACCATATGATATCTTTCAGTATTTAAAGCATCTTTCCACAGAAAAAAACCCCGCCCACACCGGGCGATCTCGATGCGAACGGGGTTTGAACGGAAAGACGCGGACCTATAAGCCGAGTTCTGTTCCGCACCACCTTTCGGCAGCACGGCAACGGTCATTCATCTGGGATCATCGTTGCCGATGACCTCTCGCCCTTCGACACGCGCAGGGTCTCACCTGCGCTGCTCAGGGCATAGCGACCTACCCACCGTCCCGCCGCCGAGGCGACATCAGGCGGATCACCTTCAAAGGACGATTGTTTGGTCTTGCTCCCCATGGGGTTTGCCGTGCCGTCCCTGTCACCAGGAACGCGGTGGGCTCTTACCCCGCCGTTTCACCCTTTCCAGGCGAGGCCCGATGCATCGAACCTCGCCTGGTGGTTTCTTTTCTGTGGCACTGTCCGTCCCCGTTCCCTCCGAATAGACGACCGGGGCCTGGGAGTTACCCAGCATGGCATCCTGTGGAGCTCGGACTTTCCTCCGCAGTAATTCCGGGGACACAACACTTAATTTCAACGCAAATCTCGTGACACCATAACTCAAATGCAGAAATTAAGTTTTGTGTCCCCGGAATTCTACAGCGACCGTTCGGCCCGCGTTGTCAAAGAACGCTCCTCGTAACACGTGACCCGAAACGGCAAAAACTCAGTCAGGCATCACGGCTCAGAGTTCCTGTCCATCGATGGCGAGATTCGCCAGTGTGTCCGCGCGGCCATTCTTCTCGCGCGGCACATGCTCTATAGTATGACTGCCGATCCGGCGCAAGCGCTTGCGCACATCCTCGTAGAGCGGCTTGATACCGGCGTTGCGCACCTTGTACTCGCCGCGCACCTGCTTCACCATCAGCTCCGAGTCGGCGAAGATGCGCACACGCGTGGCCCCCAGCTCGATCGCCTCGTCCAGCGCGAAAATCAGCGCCTGGTACTCGGCCTGATTGTTCGTCCGCTCGCCCAAATAGGTGCAGACCGTGCCGAGGACCTTGCCTTCGGCGTCGGTGAGTTCCGCCCCCGCCCCCGCCGGGCCCGGATTGCCGCGCGCCGCTCCATCGGAATAGATCGTTATCTCGCTCATGCGCCCTTTACCCCCGGATGCACAAAGCACGAAGCATGGCTCAACCGTTCATGCTTCGTGCTCTCTCTGCAATTCAGCGTCCGTCGCTCAGTCGTCCTGCGCCGTTTCGGAGAGGCCGAACGCTCCCAACAGATCGCGCCCCTCGTTCGTGGAGAGCGCCGCGAGGACCTCGCGCGCCTTCGACGAGAGTTCGTCGTGCATCCCCTCCGTCTCGTCCGCGTCGGCGGCGACCGCCCGGCCCAGCTCGCGCAACAGGGCGCGCGTCTGCACGACCGTCACACTCCGGCCCAGCTGCTCGCGCACGACGTTGAAATGCTCCTGATCCGCCAGAAAAAAGAGCAGCTCCGCAGCGGTCTGGTTCGGCATCGTCGTCGTCTTCATGAGGCCTCCTCTCCCGGCGTCTCGCACGCCTCCTCGCGCTCCGGCTGATCCGGAACGTAGATAAGGCGCTGGCAACTTGCACAGACCTTGAGCTCTTCGCGGCGCAGCATCTCGTTGAAGATCTGCGGCGTCACGCGACGAGAGCACCCCTGACAGACGCCGTCGACGACCGGCGAGAGGGCCTCGGCGTAACGCTGGCGGATGAAGTCGTACTTGCGCAGGAGCTTCGGGTCGATCTTCGCGACCAACTCCGGCCGCTTGGCCTCGTCGTCGGCCATCAGCTTCCGGATGCGCTCCTCCTCCGCGTCGACCTCCGCCTGCTGGCTCGCGTAGGCCTGCTCCTTATCGGCGAATGTCGTTTCCAGTTGCGTGATATTTGTGCCGAGATTCTCGAGGCACTCCATGGCCTTCAGGATGCGATCCTCGCGCTCGCGGTTGAGGCGCTTTCCCTCGGAGATCTCCTTGATGGCCGCCTGATACTCCTTCTGCGTCTTGATGGCGTAGAGCTTCGCCTCGCGCTCGCGAAGGTGTTCGGTCGAATCCGCCAGGTTCTGTTCGTCCTCTCGCCGCTGCTTCTCGACCGCGTCGCGCTCGCCCGTCGCCGCGTCCAGCTCGGCCTTGGCGGCATCGCGGGCGGCCTTCGCCTCGGCGACGCGCTCGGGGAGGCGCTCGATGTCGATGCGGCACTTATGGAGGGTCAGGTCGATATCCTGCAGTTCTTGGAGGAGTTTGAGTTGTTCTTGAAAGGATTCCTTCATCGACGCTCCTGGCTCCGTGGGGCGGTCTATCTATGCGCTCCCCCGGGGGATGTCAATGCCGGAAGTCGGCGAAACGGCCTTTTTCTGGCCATTTGGAGGCATTTTCCGGCACGGGCGCCCAAAAATGCCCCTTGCCAAGCCCCCGGCCCACGATTATGTGTCGATCCGCTTCACGCACCATCCCGGGCCCTTAGCTCAGTTGGTTAGAGCCTCCGGCTCATAACCGGGTGGTCCCAGGTTCGAGTCCTGGAGGGCCCACAGAACGAAAGCCCCATCGAAAGGTGGGGCTTTTGTTCTGTTAGCCCTCCAGTGGCGAGAACGCCGACCGAAGGGCGGCTGCTTCGCACGCAGCCCTAACGAAAGCGGCCGCGCTCTCTGCGGCCGGTTTCGTTAGGGGTGCGGGCCCTTGAAGTGCGAGCCGATACCCTTGGGGTCTATCGGCGAGCGTTTACGGAGAGGGAGTCCTGGAGGGCCCACAAAAATGGCCTCGCCGAAAGGTGAGACCATTTTCCCTCCATTGTCCATTTTCGATTCTCGGACCGGCTCGACCATTTTCGAAAATGGAAAAAGGATAATCGATTGGAACGACATCATTAGAAGACGCCTCGTCAGTGAACCCCTGCAGCATTCCCCGCATCCCGCCAACGCCGGCATTTGGACTTTTCCATTTTTTGGTGATACGCTACCCCCAGCTATGCCAAAGAACGGGCTCACAAGAAACCGGCAAGTCCTCGGCGTCTTTTCGATCACGACGATCAACATGTGCATCATCTTCAGCGTGCGGGGCTTTCCGCTCCTCGCTGAAGAGGGCCTCTCGCTCGTCTTCTACCTGCTCTTCTCAGCGCTCACCTTTCTCATTCCCGCCGCGCTCATCAGCTCGGAGCTCGCCAGCGCCTGGCCCCCGAGAGGGCCCGGCGGCGTCTACATCTGGACGAAGAAGGCCTTCGGCACCCGAATCGGCTTCCTCGCCGTCTGGTTTCAGTGGATCTCCGCCGTCGTCTGGTTTCCCACCGTCCTCTCGTTCATCGCAGCGACGATCGCCTACATCTTCGACCCCGCACTCGCGTCCAACAAATACTTCATCCTCTCGGTCGTGCTGGGCATCTACTGGCTTGCCACCATCGGCAACTTCCTGGGCATGAAGGAGGTGGGATGGATCGGCACCCTGGGAATCTCCGCCACATTCATCACGGCGGGTTTCATCATCGCCCTGGGGGCGACCTGGCTCATTCAGGGAAACCCCCTCCAAATCTCGCTGACGCTGCAGGACCTCGTCCCCGATCTCTCCAACATCGACAACATCGTCTTTCTCGCCGGCGTGATGGTCATCATCTCCGGCATCGAGATCACCTCCGTGCACAGCGATGCCGTCATCGATCCCAAACGAACGCTGCCAAAGGCGATCATGCTGTCGGCCCTGCTCTCCATCACCCTGCTCGTCCTCGGTGCCATCTCGCTGGCACTCGTCGTGCCGCAAAAGGATATCAGTTTGGTCGCCGGCCTGATGGAGGCATTCGAACTCTTCTTTCAATCCTATCACCTGGAATGGCTTGTGCCGGTCGTAGCCGTGCTGATCGTCATCGGTTCCATCGGCGAAGTCAGCTCCTGGATACTGGGGCCCAGCAAGGGGCTCTTCGAGTCATCGCGGGACGGCGTGCTGCCGCCCTTCTTCCGTCGCACCAACCGCAAAGGCATTCCGACGAATGTCCTCATCATCCAGGCCCTGATCGTCACCGTACTCATGCTCGTCTTCGTCTTTATGCCCAGCATCAACAGCGCCTACTGGATCCTGACCGCGATGAACGCGCAACTCTATCTGATCATGTATATCATCATGTTTCTGTCCGCGATCGTCCTGCGTGTCAAACTGCCGAAGGCGCCTCGCCCGTTCAAGATCGGCGGCGGGAGTTTCGGCATCTACGCAGTGGTCATCGTCGCTGTCCTCGGGGCGCTCTTTACCCTGATCGTCGGTTTCTTCTCACCGAGCCAAATCGAGACGGGCAGCGTCGCCTTCTACGAGCTCTTTCTCATCGGCGGCATGCTCCTGATTTCCGCGGTCGCCGTGATCATCTATGCCTGTCGGAAACCCCACTGGATGTCGGAGCCCTGAGGGGCACTCCATGCCACGCGCACAAAAAAGCCCGGCACCGTGTGGTGCCGGGCTTTGCTGATGAATCTGAATTCAAACCGCCCTACCCCTTCATCCTCCCGAAGACCTGACCCAGCTTGTAGAGCTTACCCACCTCCTTGACCGCAATATCGATATCGCTGCGCTCGAAGAGCAGGATCATGTCGGAGCCGCCGAAGAGGAAGTGGCCGAACTCGTCGCCCTTGTTGAGGTAGTCGCCCTTCTCGACGGTGAGATTGCAGGAGGAGATGACGTCCATGCCGATCGGCAGGCAGGCGACGAGCCCCACGGGCGAGTCGATCACGATCATCGCGCGTTCCTGTGTGAACTGGTAGCCGGTGCCGTCGGAGGCCCCCAGGTGCCCCTGCGCATCCTGGCTCACGCTGGCGTAGACGTCCCCCAGGATGACCTTCGTCTCGAGCACCGTGCCGCGCACCGGCGTATGGTACCGATGATAGGTGAGCACCGTCAGATAGCTGTGCGTGAAGACGCCGTTCTTGAACCGGTCCGCGTACTCGCTGTGCTCCAGGAGGGTGTCGATTTTGTACTTGTTCCCCTTGGAGACGGTGACGGTATCCGTCTCATCGATCCGCCACGCCCCGCGGAAGACGCTATCCGCCGGCACGCAGATCACGTTGTCGTCCGCCATGTTCGCATGAACCTGGTTCGGATCGAACGTCGGGTTCGGCGCGAGGCCCTTGGGGTCGTTCTCGTAGGCCTGCGTCTCCATGCCGATCGGCCGCTTGCCCGGCCGAATGTAGCGGCAGAAGAAGGTGTTGAAGTTGTTCCACCCCCCCGGCGGCACCGTGAAGTTGTCGATGACGAAGCCCTTGTCGTCGATGAAGGACTGCAGGTCGTTTGCCGACTGCGGGCTGTTCAGGAACGCGCCGTACTGCTGCGCATAGAACGTCATCCAGTTTTTGAAGTCGGCGAAGGCCGGGTCCTTCTGGAACTTGTTGTCGCGCTGGCTGATGATGAAATAGAGGCCGTGGAAGAGATCGCTGAAGGTGGCATCGACGGGCGTCGTCGTGAGCATGACGTTCAGGTACTCGTAGAAGTCATCGAGATTGGAAAGCGGCGTGTCGCGATAGGGCGGCTTCCAGTTCGCGTCCGTGATGCACTTCTCCAACTCCGTCTTGAAGAGCTCCTTTTCGTCGACCATGTTCCGAAGCCGGTTCACGATGCTGGTCATCGTCGGTCCCTTGCCTCCCATCTTCCCCTCCTTTGTATGGTGTGCGTTCGAACGTGAATCAACCCTTATGATGCGATTCGATCCTTGAAGGAGTGTGCAAACTATACCGAATGGGGGATGCGATCAATCGGAAATGGGCCATCCCCGCGGAAACGTCGCTCCAACGCTGTTTTGATTTGTTACGGGCAGACGCCGCAGTCGCCGTCCTCCGAGTTGTAGGCGCAGACGCAGGAACAGATCCCTTCGCCCGCGGAATAGCGGGGGACGGCATCCATCGCCACCTGCGCCTCATCCTGTTCCACGGGGCAGGATGTACATCCGGGTCGAGCTCGTCCAGCGGCGGTGGGGCGGCGGCACGACGGCCGTCGGTCATTATCGCATCGACATCTCAACCGGAATGAAGGACAATGTGAATTATCGATGACCCTACGTCTCACCGGGAGGACCTCGTGGCCGACACAATCGAAAAGATGAACAGCATCCGCACGAAACTCGAGGACATCCACAACAGCCAGAAGGCGCTTATCGAGAAAACCGGCGTCGCCCAGCTCGAAGTCATGGACACGCCGGACGCGAAGCTCGAGGAGCTCCTCGGCAAGGTCCTCGCCAACGCGTCGGCCAACTCCGATCTCATCGGAGAAGCCCTCGAGCACTACGATGCCGAGATCGACAAGGTGAAGGCGCAGGCAGGTTAGACACCCTTCTCATTCATCCGCATCCCGCATCGCCTTTCTTCGCGAGCGCATACAGCAAAGCCGACCCTGTGGACGGCTTTCCTCTGTCGTCCAACCTTCGCCACCCTAAAAATAGAGAGCGATCCCCGGAACGGTTGACACCCTCCTCCCGCTATATAATGAACGGCACTCAATGCCCGGGAGGTATGAAATGCGGATGAACAGGATGCTCAGCTCACTTATCGTGGCATCACTTGCACTGCTCGCAAGCTGCGGCGGAGGAAGCGGGGGGAGCAGCGAGGGCAACACCGGCGACCCTTCGATGCTCTACACCGCAACGCTCACCCAAGGGGGCGAAAATATCGGTGCAGTCGTGGGTGACGACGCCGGCAACACGCTCGTCAGCATCATGAATTCGGCGGACGGGAATGCCGTGAGCACGCTGCTCGGCAGCTTCGCCGACGGCAGCGAGATCACCGCTACCGTAGAGGACGGGCGCCCCGTATCGGTGACCGACGGCACGACGACCGCGACCTTTTCGAACTGGGACGGAACGACCGTCGATGTCACGATCACCTCCGACGGCGAGTCGGAGACGATCACCGGCGTCGACTACTCCGAGTACGCGGCCCAGTCGTTGACGACGAAGGGATGGCCGCAGTTCTTCGGCGCCACCTGGACCACGATCACGGTGGCCTTCTGCCCCGTCTCCATCGGTGCGGGCCTGCCCGCCGCGATCGTCGGTTGCACGCTGGCCGGCACGAACCTCTACCGGCTGCTCAACGGCCAGTCCACGCTTGTCGAGGAGGTGGCCACCGCCCTCTCCGCCCCCGCATCGTGCGCGACCGTCGCGGAGAACGGGGGAACTGCGGCAGAGCGGCAGCAGTGCATGAGCGAAACGCTGACGACGCTGCCGAGCACCCCCGCCTATATCGACGAAAACGGGGAACTGGTAACGGATGACGATGGAGACGACGGCAGCGGGAGCTCCTTTGCCGGCAGCTGCACGGCGGAGGGGAACATCTGCACCAATTACGTCGGATCCAACATGACCGCAGCCGAGGCGCGGTCGGCCTGCCAGCAGATGGGCGGCAGCTACAGCTCTTCGGTCTGTTCCACGGTCGGCATCGTCGGAACGTGCACAATGGGTGCGGGCACGGTCAACGAATACGAGGTCACCTTCTACGACGACCTCTATACGACCGATATCGCCCGACAGACATGTTCGGCCATGAGCGGCACTTTCACCGCTCGATAGATCTGCAGCGTTCCACAAAAAGCCCCACCGCACGGTGGGGCTTTTGAGAATGTTGACAAAGTCTGTTTTGGTGCGGCCGTCCTTCGACCCTTCGACGTGCTCAGGGCAGACAAGCTCAGGACAAACGGAAAGGATTCAACGTGTTCGCCGTTCGTGGTGAGCCCGTCGAACCATGAACGGCCTGTTTGTCAGCAGGTCGTTCTCATTGACAAACCCTGGCGCTTCCTGCACCGTTCGCCGGCAACCCTGGAGCCGGCCTGCATCTCCGGGGGTCACCTCACGACGAAAGGAACCGATGACCACGGAGAACGGAGACAACGCCGCAGGGACCAGCAGGGGGTTCTTCGGCCAGACCTACCGAACAGCAGGCCTCGTCGGATGCGTGCGCAAGATCATCGCAGGCATCCAGATGAGCATCGCCCCCCTCGTCCTCCGGCGTCGGACGAACCGAAGCGTGGGAGCTTATTTCGATCTCATCACCGATTGCGGACGGCTCTTCTACGGTGACAACTTTCACTTCGGCTTCTTTCACGAAGGCGCGGAAACCCTTGATGCGGCGCTCGACGCCCATACGGACATGGTCGCGAGGATGGCGCGCCTCGACGACGCCGGGCGCATCCTCGATATCGGTTGCGGCATCAGCGCCCCCGCCATCCGCATCGCTCGCACGTGCGGCGGCCATTTCACGGGCATCAACATCAGTCGTGAGCAAGTTCGCCAAGCCCGAACGCTCGTCGACAAAGCGGGCCTGAGCCACCGCATCGATGTGCGCGAGGGAAACGCGCTCGACCTCGACGTCGAGGACAGCAGCTTCGATGCGCTGCTCTGCCTCGAGGTGGCCGGCGATATCTGCGTGAGCGACCGGCAGAAGAGGACGCTCATCGATGAGATGTACCGCGTCCTCAAACCGGGCGGCTTCGTCGGCTTCTCGGACCTTGCGTTCACCGGCTGTCCAAACGCCAGCGAAGAAAGGGCGATGAAGATGATCCTCTACCACGAGGGTCGCGAACTCATCACCGACTGGGCCGCCCTCTTTCGGCAGCGGGGCTTCGAGATCGAGGAGGCGCACGAGATGATCGCGCACACGATGCCGACGTGGGATCACTCCATCGCCGTCTACGAGGAACGCCGCAGTGAAGTCGAGGCACGCTACGGCAAACGCATCGTCGCGCAATCGCTCCTCCACCTCCGGCAGCTGCCGGGAATATTGCGCACCTACGGCTCCTTCCCCGTCATCAGCGCCCGCAAACCGGCAACATAGCGACATCTCTCGCGATCCTTCGATGTCAGAACTCCTTCGACCCCCTCCATCTACTTGACTTCTCGGTCGATGATGAAAAATATCATCCCGATCTCCTCACTCCTACACCGGAGGCCGCGATGCGTCAGACGAAGACGGAGCAAACGGTTCGGGAGCTCTTCGGCCTCGCGGGCATCGCGGTAAACGGCATAAACCCCTGGGACATTCAGATCCGCGACGCGGGCATCCAGAAACGCCTGCTCGCCGATGCGGAACTGGGACTCGGCGAGACTTACATGGACGGGGACTGGGAGTGCGAGCGCGTCGACGAGTTCATCCATCGGCTGCTGCGCGCCGGTCTCGACCGGAAGGTCCGCGTGAACAAAAAGCTTCTCCTGCAGGTCGTGCGCAATAAGTTCACCAACCCGCAAACGATCCGCCGCGCGCGCGAGGTGGGGCGACGCCACTACGACATCGGCAACGACCTCTACGCCACGATGCTCGATGCCGAGATGACCTACACCTGCGGCTATTGGAAGGAGGCCGAGAACCTCGACGAGGCGCAGCAGGCGAAGCTCAAGCTCGTCTGCGAGAAGATCGGCCTCGAGCGCGGCATGCGGGTGCTCGACATCGGCTGCGGCTGGGGGGCCTTCGCGCGCCATGCGGCGAAGCACTACGGCGCCGAGGTCGTGGGGATCACGATCTCGCGGGAGCAGGAGGCACTCGCGCAGGAGCGTTGCACGGGGCTCCCCATCGAGATCCGCTTCCAGGACTACCGCGAGGTCGACGAGCGCTTCGACCGTATCGTCTCGCTGGGCATGTTCGAGCACGTCGGCCCGAAGAACTACCGCGAGTACATGGAGGTCTCCCATCGCTGCCTCCCCGAGGGGGGCATCGCGATGCTGCACACGATCGGCGGCAACACGACGAAGAGCACGATCAACCCGTGGATCGACAAGTACATCTTTCCGAAGGGGAAGCTCCCCTCGATCAAGCAGATCGCCGATGCCGTCGAGGGGCTCTTCGTCATTGAGGACTTGCACAGCTTTGGCACGGATTACGACCGGACGCTCATGGCGTGGCATCACAATTTCGACGATCGGTGGGGCAGCTTGAAGGATCGCTACGGCGAGCGCTTCCGCCGCATGTGGAACTTCTACCTGCTCTCGTGCGCCGGCTCGTTCCGCGCGCGCGACATCCAACTCTGGCAGATCGTGCTGTCCAAGGGGGGCCTCCCCTGCGGCTATCGCTCGATCCGCTGACGCGTTCGCGCTCCCGACCCTTCCCGGCAATACGCTTGCCAGCGATGGCTATCCGGCCTATAGAACCCGCCTTCGTCTGTGTCGGAAAGGAACGCGGAAATGAAATCCTATGATGTCATCGTCGTCGGGGGAAGCGCGGCCGGGGTCACCGCGGCCATCACCGCAAAACGGCAGTACCCGGACAAGAGCGTGCTCCTCATCCGCCGGGAGGAGAAGGTCCCCATTCCCTGCGGCATCCCCTACGTCATGGGGACGGTGATGAGCACCGACAAGAACCTCATTCCCGACGGAGCGCTCACCAACAACGGCGTCGAGTTGCTGGTGGACGAGACGATCGCCATCGACCGGGCCGCGCACACGGTCACGACCGCAAACGGCCAGGAGATCGCATACGACCGATTGGTCATCGCCACCGGCTCCCAGCCCTTTCATCCCCCCATCCCCGGCGCCGACAAGGCAAACGTCTTCTTCGCCAAAAAGGACGTCCGCTACCTGGACGACCTCCTCGAACGGTTGAACGGCATGCGGGAGGTGGTGGTTTTGGGCGGCGGCTTCATCGGCGTGGAGTTCGCCGACGAACTCCACAAGCGCGACATCCGCGTGACGATCGTCGAGATGCTCCCCCACTGTCTGATGCTCGCCTTCGACGATGACATCTGCGAAGAATGCGAAGCCACGCTCCGGGAACGGGGCGTGGAGATCATCGCCGGCGTCAAACTCGAGGAAATCCTGGGCACCAAGAAGGTGACGGGGGTGAAGCTCTCCGACGGTCGCGAACTCACGACCGACGCCGTGTTGATGGCCATCGGGGTCGTCCCCGACGTCCAGCTGGCCCAGCAGGCCGGCCTCGAGACGGATCGCCTGGGCCTGAAGGTCAATGCACAGCAGCGCACCAGTGACGAACGCATTTTCGGGGTAGGCGACTGTACCTCCAAGATATCCTTCCTCACCAACCGCCCCTCCCCGCTGAAGCTGGCCTCCATCGCCACCAATGAGGCCCGCGTCGCAGGAGCCAACCTCTTCACCACGCGCCGGACCAACCCCGGCGTCATCGGCGTCTTCAGCACTGCGATCGGCAATTGCACCATCGCGGTAGCCGGCCTGACCGAACGGGCCGCCGCGGAGGAGAAAACCGATGTCGTCGTCTCCCAGTCCGAGGCGCCGGATCGCCATCCCGGCGGCATGCCCGGCATGTCCCAGATGAAGGTCAAGCTGCTCTTCGACAAGAAGGGCGGCTCTATCGTAGGTGGCAGCGTCCGGGGAGGACCCAGCGCAGGAGAGGTGATCAACACCATCTCCGCCTGCATCCAGAACCGGATGACCGCCAACGACATCGCACAATTTCAGCTGGGCACGCATCCGGCGGTAACAGCATCGCCGATCGCCTATCAGCTGGTCAACGCCGCCGAATCGGCGTTGCTCTCCATGATGTGATTCCGCTTGGCACATGATATCCTGGGGAGGTCCTATGCCTGACGCACAACGCTGTGCGATGACAGAGCCGGAGGGGGAGCTCGTCATCCGGACCGTCCCCCTGCCCGCCAATACCAACCCGAACGGCGACGTCTTCGGCGGCTGGCTCGTCTCCCAGATGGACCTGGGCGGCGGCATCGCCGCGCGCGAGCGCTCGCGGAAACGTGTCACGACCGTCGCCATCGAGGAAATGCGCTTCTGGCACCCGGTCCGCGTCGGCGACACCCTCTGTTGCTACGCCGACCTCGTGAAGGTGGGGACGAGCTCGATGCGCTACCACCTCTCCGCCTGGGTCCTCCCGCAAGGGACGGGGAAACGCGCCTGCGTCACCGAGGCCTTCTTCACCTACGTCGCCATCGACGAAAAGGGCCGCCCCACGCCGGTGGAGCCCGCATAGCCCTTCAGCCCCTCAGGCCGCCGGCCCCTTCCGCACTCATATCGCCAACGACATCCCGCCGATGACGCTGATGCCCGGCATCGGATAGCCCGGCATGTATTCATAGTCGGCGTTCGTGATATTCTCGACCGCGAGGTAGGGCACCAGGTCGGCCTTGATCGCCTTCACGTGCCGTTTGTATCGAATCTTCCCATTCAGGAGGAAGAAGGCGCCCACCGTCCGCGGGTTCGTCGCGATCGAGGTCCTGTTCCAGGAGCCGGCGTGCATCGTGGAGACGTACTGCCCGTCGAGATTGATGAGCAGGTTCTTGAAGGGCGAGACGCTCACGCCGGTGGAGACCGTCACATCCGGCGCGTAGGGCAGATCGGAGGGATCCTTGTGCAGATAGGTGGCCCCCGCGAAGAAGCTGAACTGTTCGATCGGCGAGAGGCCGATCGTCCCCTCCACGCCGTAGATCGTATAGCGCTCGATGTTGTCGAAATAGGGCGGGGGGCTCGTCGTCACCATGACGTAGCGATTGC
>CAYPII010000063.1:0-12844 GCA_964410765.1 uncultured Myxococcales bacterium
GGCGGTGGGGGATCTCGTCGTGAGTGCGGCCTCCGACGACCAGACGCTCCTGCCCGACGGGAACATTACGCTCGGTGGCGGGACCGACGCGAGCCGCGAGATCACGGTCGAGCCGGCGGCGGACCGCGCGGGGACGGTCACGGTCACGATCACCGTCTCGGATGGCGAACTCCAGGGTCAGGAGAGTTTTGTCCTGACGGTGACGCCGACGGTGACCTTCACCGACAATGAGCAGAGCGCGGCGGAGGATGCGGGGTCGATGACGATCACGGCCCAGCTCTCGGCGACGAGCAATGAGGACGTCTCGGTGCCCTTCACACGGGATGGGGCGAGCACGGCGACGCAGGGGGCGAGCGAGGACTACACGATCACGGCGAGCCCGATCTCGATCACGGCGGGGCAGACCAGCGCCGATATCACGATCACGATCAACGAGGACTCCCTCGACGAAGAGGACGAGACCGTCATCGTGAACATGGGGACGCCGACGAACGCCGGTCAGGGCGCGACGACGACGCACACCGCGACGATCACCGACAACGACGATGCCCCTGTCGTCTCGCTGAACGTCGATCAGAGCGTCGCCGAGAGCGGCATCTCCGCCTATGTGATCTTCACGCTCTCCGCCGCATCGGGCCTCCCGGTGGAGGTGCCCTTTACGGTGGGTGGGACAGCGACGGAAAACGACGACTTCACGATCGACATGACGAGCCCGGCGACGTTTGCGGCCGGCGAGACCCAGGCGCTCGCGACCGTCATGATCGCCAACGATGGCATGGATGAGGCGAATGAAATTGTCGTCGTCACCATCGGTGAGAGTCCGACAAATGCGACGCGCGCTGTGGATGAGGACGATTACACTCATGAACTGACGATCAACGATGACGATGACATGCCCTCCGTGAGCATCCAGGACGATCAGGAGGTCGGCGAGGGTGATGGGAGTACCACGATCAGAGTGTCGCTCTCGGCCGTCTCGGGGCGCGACGTCACCGTGGATATCAGCGGCGGCGGGACGGCCGTTCCCCCCGGCGACTACACGGCCGACATCGGGGGTTCCGTGACGATCCCGGCGGGATCCGACTACGTCGACGCGACGATAACGATCGAGGACGATGCGCTCGACGAGGACGACGAGACGATCGAGGTCGAGCTCGTCAATCCGACGAACGCGACGCTGGGGAGCAACGTCGACCACGTCCTGACGATCACCGACAACGATGAGATGCCGGAGCTCGGTTTCACTGCTGGCTCGCAGAGTCTTGCGGAGGACAATGATCCGGGGACGATGACGATTATCGCCGAACTCTCAACGGCATCCGGGCGGGTCGTGACGGCGCCCTTTACGCTCGGCGGCGATGCGAGCGGTGCGGATTATTCCTATGAGCCGAACACGCCTGATGAATTGTCCTTCGCGGCCGGTGAAACGACAGCGACGATCACGATCACACTCGTCGACGACGCGCTCGACGAAGATGATGAAGAGATCACCGTTGCCCTGGAGACGCCGGTCAATGCGACGGTCACCGGAATTGATACGCACACCGCGACCATCACGGACGATGATACATCGCCCTCCGTCACCTTTACCAGTGATTCGCAGAGCGCGCTGGAGGGGGCCGGCACGATGACGATCACCGCGCAGCTCTCCGCCACCTCCGGCCGCAGCGTGCAGGTGCCCTTCACGATCACCGGCGGCGATGCGGTGGAGGACACCGATTTTACGATCAGTGCGAGCCCGATTACGATCACGGCGGGGAACGCCTCCGGCGATATCACGATCACGATGACAGATGACGGCGCTTCGGAGTCGAACGAGACGATCGAGGTGACGATGGGCTCGCCGACGAACGCCACACAGGGCGCGACGACGGTCCACACCGCCACGATCGAGGACGACGACGGCACGCCGACGGTGGACGGCGCGATGCCGTCGCTCGTCGGGGAGGCGGACATCGCGGTCGACACGACGGTCACGATCACCTTCGGCGACAACGTCGCGATGGACGAGAGCACGGTGAGCACGACGAACATCGAACTCTGGCAGCTTGACGATGACGATAATCCTGAGGAGCAGATCGCCTGGTCTCGCACCGACTGGGATGATTCCACGCCGACCGCGCCGGTTGCGACCTTCACGCCGGACGCTGACCTCGAGTACTTCACCACATACGCGGTCGTTGTCAGCACGGGGGTCACGGACAACGCCGGCAACCCGATCGCCGAGGAGACCATCTGGACCTTCACGACGACGCTGGGCTACTTTACCAGCTACTCGCCGCTCAGTGCTGGGAGCAATGGCGCCTTCGGGTGGTCCGTGACGGCCGTCGGCGACGTCGACGGTGATTATGCGAACGAAATCCTCGTCGGCGCGCCCTTCTATGACGGCGGAAGCACGAGCGACGAGACGGGCATCCACTACATCTACAGCGGGGCCGACGGTTCCCTCCTGGATTCGTACGACCCGGCGAATGACGGCGGCAGGAACGTCCTCATCGGCGCGAACGGTGATGTCCGTTATGGTTGGAGTGTCGCACCGCTGGGCAGCGCCCAGGAGGAGGAATCCTTCGATTACCTCATCAGCGCGCCAGGATATTTCGATGATCCCAACACGGGCGCGGGGGTTATCTACTCAAGCGGTTCGTTCGTGGAGTCGAAGTTGCAGGACGGCCTCACTCTTGGTTTCGCCGCGGCACCGCTCGGCGACGTCGGAAGCTACTGGATGGAGGGAGGGGCCCCCAGCAGCACGCCGGACGGCCTCAACGACTACGTCCTCGTGGGTGACATCGGCGCGGCCCTTTACGCCGGTCAGTCGGAGGGAGAGGATGGCTTCCGCGGCGCTTACGTCGGGTCGTTCAACGCGGTAGCCGGCGCCGGCGACATCGATGCGGATGGCCTCCCGGACCTCGTCCTCGGTGAACCGAGCTATGACCCGGGTTCAGCGGTGAACACCGGCCAGGTCTACGTCTACTCGGGAGTGATCACGAGCATCAGCGACGGCATCGTCGGGGATAGCGCCTTGATGACGATTCCGGGACACGAACAGGGTGAGGAGTACGGCTTTGCCATCGCAGGTCTCGGCACGATCTCGACGTCAGTTGGTGTGCCGGCCGAGGGCCTGGCGGGTGATCTCTACGATGTCATTCCACCCGATGACGGCTATCACGACTTCCTTGTTGGTGCGCCAGGCTACTCGAGCGAGGCCGGCCGCGTCTGCGTCGTTTCCGGCTTCAACTACACGGTCGACACCTTTACCGGGCTGGGGATGGATACGCAGACCGCGCAGAACTATGTGAACATGCTCTGCCCGACGAGGGGCGAGCTCGCGACGGGTGATAGCTTCTGCGAGGACTGCCTGGAGCCGGACGCTCCCCTCGCGGGCGGTCGCTTCGGCCACGCGGTAGTCAGTTTGAGCAGCACGCAGGGCGTCTTCGCCGTCGGCGAGCCGGGGTGCAAGTGGAACGGAACGGCGCTCGAGCAGACGACCGCGGGGAGCTATAGTGGCGCTGTCTCCATCGTCTCCACCGATGACGGTGTCGAGGTCATCCAGCAGCTCGACGGCGAGGCCGACGGCGATTGCTTCGGCTATTCGCTCTCTGCTGCCGACATGAACAACGACGGCACGGCCGACCTGATCATCGGTGCGCCTGGGGCGGACAAGACCTATGTTTATATCGTCGGCGCCGACAACAGCGTACCGGAGGTGCTCGAAACCTTCCCGACGGATGGCATGACCGATGTCGCGGTGGAGAACGGCGATATCGTTGGCCTCGGGGTCGACCACGCGATCGTCATCGAGTTCAGCGAGGGGATGGACGAATCCACGCTCGACAACATTACGATCACCGGCGGTTCCGCGGCGGGTTCCTGGAACTACGTGGCGGAGGCGAACGTCGCCTACTTCGTCCTCACCGGGACCTTCGATGCGAACACGGAGTATACGGTGACGCTGCCGATCACGCCGGGTTCGGCGGTCACTGATCCCTCCGAGAACACGCTCGCGAGCGCCTACACCTTCTCCTTCACGACCGTCGAGGGGAGCAGCGGCCTCCAGGCCTTGACGACCCTCTACGGCGAGTTGGCGGGGGATGCCTTCGGAACGGCGGTCTCGGGGCTGGGTGACGTCGACGGCGATACCATGGACAACTTCTACGTCGGCGCACCGGGGTACAACAGCGACGACGGGCGTGGCTACCTCTACGAGGCGGACGGTTCGCTGACGCGCGAGGATGCGACCGCCGGGGCCGGCATCCGCTTCGGGACGGATGTCCTGCGCATCGCCGACCGGACGAGCGACGGAGTTTCCGATTATTACGTCGGCGCGACGCACTACGACAGCTGCGACTATACCGCGAACGGCGGATATTATGCCTACAGCGGCGCGGATGCCTCTTCGCTCGGTGGCATCTGGTACTGCGGCGACGATGACCTCCATGCCGGCGAGGTCCTCGCGGAGATCGAGGACGTCGGCCACCAGGAATGGGATGACACACACTATGCGCCGGACGGCGTGCAGGATGTCATCCTCGGATCGCCGGAGCGCGCCTGCCCGTGGGATTCGGAGCAGACGATGGCCGGCGGAATCGAGGTTTTCGACTCGACGGGGGCCTGGATGCTCTCCGCCTACCACGATCAGATCGACAATCGGTTCGGTGCGGCCGTGGCGTGGTACGGTCCGAGCCAGGGGGGCGATCCGAGCGGGACCTACTTCCTGGCGAGCGCGCCGGGGGCCGATCAGGACAGCGACACCGACCGCGAGGGCGCCGTCTATCTCTACTTTATCCGGGATGGCGATGACAGCGCCACACCGAAGCTCTGCCAGCCCTCCGACTGCGACAACACCGAGAACTGGTTCGTCACCTACTGGGGCGGTGCAGCCGACGGCGACGAGTTCGGCGCGGCGATTGCGGTCCTGGACGACGTCGACGGCGACGGCCAGCCCGACTTCATCGTCGGTGCTCCCAACGTCGGCGGCTACGGCGCGGCCTATCTCTACCTGACGGCGACGAGCACGACCACGCCGGCCTATACGCTGGATGGCTCCATGACGGCCGTGGCGCTCTTCGGTTCCACGATCGTCGCGGTCAGCGACGTCGACGGCGATAGCGAAAAGGACATCCTCGTCGCGGCGCCGGGGGAGGACACGGTCTACCTCTACTCGAGCGCCGACGGCTCGCTTCTCTACACCGTCGACGACCTGCCGAGCGGAAGCGGGACGAACGGCAGCGGCGATTACCGCTATGATCTCGCTGACGGGGGCCTTATCAGCGGCTATCGCCAGATCCTCATCGGTGCGCCCTTTGCCTTCGACGACGGCGGCTCCGACAGGACCGGCGCCGTCTTCCGGTACCGCATCATTCCCTGATCCCCCCCACCGTCAACGGTTCGACGTTTCGGGGCGCGCCTTTCATTCTAAGAGCGCTCGATCGAGGAGCGTCGATATAATATCGAATAATAACAAGTTGTTATAAATGCTTCGCATTGGCACGCCTCTTGCCCCTTAACGCCCTCGTGAGAAGGGGGGAGCCGTGCGCATCGAACACATCCTGATCATCGTCTGCGTCGTCCTCGCTGCCTTCGGCGGCCTGCGCCTGCTCGCGGCGACGCGCTGCCGCGAACGCTACGCCCAGATCCGTCGGCATCGTCCGACGCGCCGCTGATCGCGAGGAGGGCTTTGCATTTTCCCCGTCGACCGACTAGGAGCCGGTCGGCGTGTGCTCTTGTCACCACCGAAGGGGGAGGGGTTCCATTTCGCGACGGGCGATCATCCTGCTGATGGCGGTGCTGCTCTGGCCAGCGCTGCTCCACGCCCAGGAGCAGTGCGCGCCGGGCTATGCCTTCGATGCAGAGAAGCGCGAGTGCGTTGCCTGCAACCAGCCGTGCGACACCGGCCAGCCCGGTGTCTGCGGGCGCGGGATCATCGACTGCAGCGATGAAACGCCGGTCTGCCGCTCGGCGATCGGCGCAGGCGAACGCATCGAGATCTGCAACGGCGAGGACGACGACTGCGATGGGCGCGTCGACGAGGGCTTCGACAAGGACAGCGACGGCTACACCACCTGCGGCGGCGACTGCGACGACCGCAATGCGGCAATCCACCCCGACGCGGTCGAACGCTGCGACGCGAAGGACAACAACTGCAACGGGCTCATCGACGACGGCTTCAACATCGGCGGGAGCTGCGCCGTGGGGCTCGGCATCTGCCGCCGCCAGGGGCGCTTTCGCTGCCGCGCCGACGGCCTGGGTGCCGAGTGCGACGTTCCCCCTGGGGCGCCCGAGCCGGAGCGCTGCGACGGGATCGACAACGATTGCGACGGGAAGATCGACGACGGCTTGGGCGAGATCTCCTGCGGCGTCGGCGCCTGCCGGCGGACGCTCGCCGCCTGCGCCGAGGGCGACGTCCCCGCCTGTACGCCGGGCGAGCCGGGCGAGGAGCTCTGCGGCGATGACGTCGACAACGACTGCGACGGGAGCACCGACGAGGGCTTCGCGCAGCTCGGCACGACCTGCCACGTCGGCGTGGGGGGATGCCGTCGCGCCGGAAAGCTCATCTGCGGCGAGAAGCTCCTCTCGCTCGTCTGCTCCGCCGTGCCCGGCGAGCCGATGCCGGAGCGCTGTGGCAATCGCCTGGACGACGACTGCGACGGTGTGGTCGATACCGATACCCTCGGACTGGGCGACGCTTGCGACAACGGCCTGCTCGGCGCCTGCCGGCGCGAGGGTGAGCGAGTCTGCGATCGCCGCGCGAACGAGCTCGTCTGTTCGGCGCCGACGGTCAAGCCGCGCGCGGAGCGCTGCGACGGGATCGACAACGATTGCGATGGGATGATCGACGAGGAGGTCGTGCGCACCGCCGACTGTGGCAAGGGGGCCTGCGCGGGGGGGACGCAGACGCGCGTCTGTACCGACGGCGAGTGGGGCGCGTGGAGCGCGTGCAGCAGCGCGGAGCGGGCGAGCGAGGAGCGCTGCGGCAACGGGATCGACGACGACTGCGACGGCGTCGTCGACACCGACGCGGCGGGCCTGGGCGATCCCTGCGACAACGGCATGCAGGGGGTCTGCGCGAAGAGCGGCACGCTCGTCTGCGCTGGGCCCTCGGGCGAGCTCGCCTGCAGCGCCGGCCCGGTCGAGCCGGGCGAGGAGGTCTGTGATGGCCTCGACAACGACTGCGATGGCGTCGTCGACGAGGGCGTGACCAACGCCTGCGGCGGCTGCGGCGATCTTCCGCACGAGCTGACGAGCACCTGCCGCGTTCCCGACGGGGACGCGTGCGCGATGGGCACCTGGGTCTGCGAGGAGGGGGTCCCCGGGGGTATGGTCTGCGCGCTCGATGCGGCGCTTACCGAAGGCACGCCCTGCGCATCGGACGATAACGCCTGCACCGCCGATTTCTGTCGACACGGCGCCTGCGCGCACGAGCCGATCGTCGACGGGAGCGCCTGCGACGACGGTGATGCCTGCACGACGAACGACGCCTGCCTCGCCGGCAGCTGCGAGGGGGGCGCGCTGCGTCGCTGCGACGACGGCAACGCCTGCACCGCCGATGCCTGCGACGGTGCGAAGGGATGCTACCACACGCCGATCGGCGCCGGGGTGGTCAACGCCTGCGGCGGCTGCGAGGTCCTGGCGGCAGCGCCGGGGCTCGCCTGTGAGGTCGACGGCGCACAGGGAATCTGCCGCAAGGGGCACTTCCGTTGTCAGCCCGACGGCACGGTCGCCTGCGTGCAGGAGGCCTTCGCCGAAGCGGAGATCTGCGACGGGCTCGACAACGACTGCGATGGCACGGTGGACGAGGAGCTCGGCGAATCGACCTGCGGCATCGGCGCCTGCGAGCGCACGGTCGCCAACTGCGTCGACGGCGCGCCGAACCGCTGTCTCCCCGGCGATCCGATTCCGGAGAACTGCGGCAACATGGAGCGCGACGACGACTGCAACGGCGTGGTCGACGACGTCGCCGACCTCGGCGGCGAGTGCCCGGTGGCGATCGGCACCTGCATCGTCCCCGGGACGAAGCGCTGCCTCGGCGACGCCGAGAAGCCGGTCTGCGTTCCCACCAACCCGCGCTCGGCCGAGGACGCGGACGGCAACGGCATCGTCGACTACTGCGATCCCGGCGCGACGGTCGCCGAGACGGTGGAGGGCGCGGTGGGCGAGCCGCTCACCGGTGGTCTGGAGCGCACCGCCGCTTCACGCCTCTATGCGCTGCAGCGCACGCGCGCGGTGATGCTCCCGTGGCGGCACATCTTCGACGCAGCCGTGCTTGCGCCGCGTTCGCCGGACCAGGCGATGTTGCTGCTCACCGGACGCAACGGAGATGAGGGCGGCATCGCGGCACTTGCCGGGAAGGACATCGCGGCGAGCGGATCGTTCGCCTTCCGGAGCTGCACCGTCCCGCTCGCCGAGGCGCCGCGCAAGCTCCTCGTCGCCGGGACGATCGCCGACGCGATCGCCGCCACGCCGACCGGCTACGTCCGCTATCCGAAGATCGCGGCACAGATCCCCTCGCCGTTGGCGGGCAACTACGCCTGCCGGCTCTCCGGCGACCTGCTGCTCGCAGCGGAGGGGCGCGTCTGGGATGAGCGCCGCGGGAGCTGCCGGGTGACGGCGGTCGACGACCTCCTGCTCGTGCGCGATCGGCCGCTCGCCTTCGCCGCGGCGGTGACCTGCGCCTTCCCCGAGAAGTCGTTCTGGTCGTCGCCGCCGCGCGGCGTGGGCATCGATCTGGTGCGCGAGGGGATCGATGGGAGGATCGCGCACGAATTCATCCCGGTGGCGATCGCGAAGGAGGCGATCGACGGCGCGCGCATCGCGCTGCTGGGCGAGCGTCCGGAGGAGGGAGTGGTCATCGCGGCGCGCGTCGATGGTGCCAGCTGGCTGGGGCTCTGCCGCCGCGGCGCGCAAGGGTGGGTCTGCGGGCAGCAGAAGGTCGCGGCGCTCAAGGCCGCACCGGTCTTCGCCGGCTTCATCGAACCGCGCCGTACGGGAAGGGAGCGCCTGCTGGTCGTCGCGGCCGACGGGGCCGCCTTTGAGGTGACGCCGCAGGCGGCGGCGCTCGCCGTCCGGCCCGCGGGGGGTTTTCCCGCCGGCGACGAGGGGGCGGTGGGCGAGCTCCTCCTCTTCCCCGCGCAGGGCGATCGCCCGCCGACGCTGCTCGCCGCGCGCGACGACGAGATCACGGCGGCGGTCGTGCGCGAGGACAAGAACGGCACGCTGCTCGTCCGCGCCGTCCCGCGCGAGCGCTTTCCCCCGACCTCCACCGTCGACGACATCTACCCGGGTGGCAAGTTCGCCTTCGGCCGGCCGCACGCGATGGTGCGCATGCCGCTGAAGCAATATGGGGGCGAGGACCTCTTCGCCGCTTTCACGATCGAGGGGAGCATCGGCGAGGTCGGCGAGATGGGTTTCCTCTACTGGAACGCGAACGAAGGGCCGCACGGGACGCTCGCCGACATCGACTTCGATGGACGCCGCGGGCGCGCGCGGCTGGCTTTCGAGGATCCCACCGGCGATGCGCTCACCTATCGCGCCTCGATGCGCGCCGATCACGGCGGACTGCTCGACGACTGGATCGACGGCTTCGAGGGCGGCTGGCTGCGTTTCTCGGTGAAGGGTGATCCGTCGGCGGTGGGCCTCTGGCCGATCGAGATCACCGTCGTCGCCGCAGACCCGGGCGGACTCGGCGCGACGGCGCGGGTCATCCTCGCCCGCGACGGGACGGTGGAGGCGGTGAGCGAGGCGCGACAGCAGATGCCGGCGGGCGGCGATCAGCAGCGCGGTGCCGTCCGCTAAACTCCTTGCTTTTCCACGCAAAAGGGCGCTATACCCCCTCCCCGTTTGGGAGGAGGCCGCATGCGCATACTCGTGATCGGTTCCGGCGGACGTGAGGACGCCCTCGTCTGGAAGCTCGCCCAGTCCAAGCGCGTCGAAAAGCTCTACTGCGCCCCC
This sequence comes from uncultured Myxococcales bacterium, assembly GCA_964410765.1. GTDB lineage: Bacteria > UBA10199 > UBA10199 > 2-02-FULL-44-16 > JAAZCA01 > CAYPII01. The sequence goes on from CAYPII010000063.1 coordinate 9,946, forward strand.
GGCAACGCCGGGATCGCGCAGCACGCCGAATGCGTGCCGATCGGCGCGGGGGAGATCGACGCCCTCATCGACTTCGCGAAGCGCGAGCGCGTGGGGCTCACCGTCGTCGGCCCGGAGGCGCCGCTGGCCGCCGGGATCGTCGACTCCTTCAAGCGCTCGGGACTGAAGATATTCGGACCGACGAAGGAGGCGGCACTCCTGGAGAGCTCGAAGCGCTTCGCCAAGGAGTTCTGCGCGCGCTACGGTATTCCGCAGGCGCGCTTTCAGACCTTCGATGACGCCGTGGCCGCGAAGGCCGCCGCGCGCACGGAAGCGTATCCGCTCGTGGTGAAGGCCGACGGCCTCGCTGCTGGCAAGGGCGTCACGATCTGCCAGGACGCCGAGGAGGCGTGCGCGGCGATCGACGCCGCGATGGTCGCCGGGAGCTTCGGCGAGGCGGGACGGCGCGTCGTCCTCGAGGAGTTCCTCGAGGGGGAGGAGGCCTCCTTCATCGCCATCTGCGACGGCAACCACATCCTGCCGCTCGCCGGTTCGCAGGACCATAAGGCCGCCTTCGACGGCGACACCGGGCCCAACACCGGCGGTATGGGGGCGATCTCCCCCGCGCGCCTGATCAACCGTGCGATGACCGAGCAGGTGATGGAGCGGATCATGCTCCCCGCCGCTCGCGGGATGGTGACGGAGGGGATGCCCTTCGTCGGCACGCTCTACGCCGGCCTGATGATCAAGGAGGGCGCGCCGAAGGTCCTCGAGTTCAACGTGCGCTTCGGCGACCCCGAGACGCAGCCGCTGCTCCTGCGCCTGAAGGACGACCTCGTCGATCTCTTCGAGGCGGCCGTCGCCGGGACGCTCGACCGCATCTCGCTCTCGTGGGATCCGCGTCCGGCGGTCTGTGTCGTGATGGCCTCCGGCGGCTACCCGGGGAGCTACGAGAAGGGGAAGGCGATCGACGGGCTCGCTGACGCGGAGCGCATGGAGGACGTCGTCGTCTTTCACGCGGGGACCAAGCGCGAGGGCGATGCGATTGTCACCAATGGCGGTCGCGTCCTGGGGGTGACCGCATTGGGTAACGACATGCGCGATGCGATCGATCGCGCCTACGCGGCGGTGGAGAATATCTCATGGGAGGGCGCGCGCTACCGCATCGATATCGGACACAAGGCGCTTGCGTGAAGCGTGAAACGTGAACGGCAGATCAAGAGAGACATCCATTTGTGCTGGGAGGGGAGATGGAAAAACCACAGGTGCTCATCGTGATGGGATCGAAGAACGATCGCCCGATCATGGAGGAGGCGGCGAAGGCGCTCGACGAGTTCGGCGTGGCGAACCGTTTGGTCGTGAGCTCCGCGCATCGCACGCCGGCGGCCACCGCGAAGCTCGCCTCGGAGGCGCGTGCGGAGGGGGTGCGGGTGATCATCGCGGGTGCCGGTTTCGCTGCGCACCTCGCCGGGGTCATCGCGGCGCACACGACGCTGCCGGTCATCGGCGTGCCGCTGGACGCCTCGCCGCTCGCCGGTTTCGACGCGCTCCTCTCCACCGTGCAGATGCCGGCGGGCATCCCGGTGGCGACGGTCTCGGTGGGCAAGGCGGGGGCGCGCAACGCCGGCATCCTCGCCGCGGAGATCATCGCCCTCGGCGACGAGGCGCTCACACAGAAGCTCGCCGACTTCCGTGACGCGATGGCAAAGAAGGTCGCGGCGGCCAACGAGGAGGTCGGCGGCTAAAGCGCCGCGACGGTACCATGGCACACCACGGCACCGCATGCATTCGCATCGATCCGCGCGAGCCCGCCGAGGAGGAGGTCGCGCGCGCGGTCGCCTATCTCGCGGAGGGGCAGGTCATCGCCTATCCGACCGAGACGATCTACGGGCTCGGCGCCGACGTCCTCGAACGCAAGGCGGTCAAGCGCATCTACGACCTCAAGGCGCGCGACTACGGCCTGCCCATCTCCATCCTCGTCGCGGACCTCGCCATGTTGCGGGAGGTCGTCTCCGAGGTGACCGACCGCGCGCTGCAGCTGGCGCGGCGGTTCTGGCCGGGCCCGCTGACGATCCTCTTTCCCGCCTCGGAGGCGATCCCGAAGGGGCTCGTGACGAACACCGGCAAGGTGGGGGTTCGCGTCTCCTCGCATCCGGTGGCGGCGGCGATCGTGAATGCCTTCGGACGGCCGATCACGACGACGAGCGCGAACCTCTCCGGTTTTCCCCCCTCGCTCTCCGTGCGGCATGTCCAGAAGTATTTCGGCGATCGCCTTCCCTGCATCGTCGATGGGGGTGATTGCGAGCCCTCGCGCGGTTCCACCGTCGTCGACATCGGCGACGAGACGATGCGGATCATTCGCGAGGGCGCCATTCCCTCCGACGAGGTCATCCGCTGTTTTCAGGAATAGGGATCAGGGATTAGGGATCGGGAATCAATCTCTTCTAATCCCAGTTCCCTGTTCTCGTACTTGTCCTGGAATTTCCCTTTCAAAAAGAGTAGAATACGCGCCATCATGCTGACGACGACGTCAGAGTACTTCGAGTCGGCCGACCTCATCATCCAACAGCCTCGGCAGGGTTTTCGCTATGGGACCGAGAGCATCGCGCTCGCCTCCTTCTGCCGCGTACATCCCGGACAGCGCGTCGTCGAGCTCGGTTCCGGCGTCGGTGTGATCTCCTGCATCGTCGCGGCGCGCGACCGGCCGGCGGAGGTCGTCGCCGTCGAGCTGCAGGAGGCAATGCACCAAGTCGCTCGGGCGAACGTGCGGCGCAATGCGCTGGAGGCGGTCGTTCGGTGCGTGCGCGACGACTACCGCCGCTTCGCGCGCCTGCATCACGACGCCTTCGACGTCGTCATCTCCAATCCGCCCTTTCAACCGGCGGGCGCCGGACGCATTCCCCCCGATCCGTTGCGCGCG